>NZ_MKSL01000025.1:0-142915 GCF_001897265.1 Microbacterium sp. 71-23 | reverse complement strand
GATGCCTTCGCAACTCGTATCCGGTATTAGCAGCTGTTTCCAGCTGTTATCCCAGAGTCAGGGGCAGATTGCTCACGTGTTACTCACCCGTTCGCCACTGATCCAGAGAGCAAGCTCTCTTTCACCGTTCGACTTGCATGTGTTAAGCACGCCGCCAGCGTTCATCCTGAGCCAGGATCAAACTCTCCGTAAAGAATTTTTGCTGTTCCGAGCGGAATAGGCCCGGCGCAGCGAGTTTGATCTGACCAAAGGGATGTCATTGCTGACTATCCGTTGCCGGCACCGAAGTGCCGGTCTTTGATCCAAAGGAATCTCAGATCAGCCGAAGCTGATCACGAGGTTATTTGGCATTTGACAAGTGCACGCTGTTGAGTTCTCAAGGATCGGATGCTCCTGCCTTCCAGCCTCTCGGCCTTCTCTGCAGGGCAACTTCTCTATCTTATCCGTCTCGTTTCGCTTGTCAAATCCGGCGTGTCGCGCTTGGCGATCTGGGATCCGACTACTCGACGAGTAGGAACCCCATCGTAGACATGACGTCTCAGACTCTCAAGGAGTCTGTCTGATGGGGTTTGTCTCCGCTTGAGGAGGGGAGGCTTTCTCAGCCTCACCGCGCTCCTTTGGGGCGAACAAGTGATACTTTACGTGGGCCCCCGGGGTCGGGCAAATCACCGCCGCATCCCGGGCGTGTCGCGGCATCCTCCCGCGGAATTCCGCGGGTCATGCGAGCCAGGTGTCGGCAGCGGATCTGGGCGTGCGCCACTGGACACGCACGCACAGCGCCACGGTGACGACACCCCACAGCGCCGCTGCGGGTGGGAGCACCCGGTAGGCGAGATGCTGCGGCGTGTACTCGTGCGTGAAGCCGCCACCGATCACGAGACCGCACACCCACGCGAGCACGAGGATCGCCGGGAGACTCGCCCACCACGCGAGCCGCAGGTATCGGTTCGCCCGCGGGGCCGGCATCCGGGGCGACCGCGCGAGGGTCATGGTCGCCCAGACGGCGAGAACCAGAAGCCCGAACGCGCTCGATGTGTACTGCACCCAGCGGTATCCATCGAGGGGTCCCCACATCTGCGCGAGCGCCGGGATGATCGCGCTCCCCCATCGTCCTTCGTGACTGAACGCATCCCACACCAGATGTGTCGCCACCCCCATGGCGAGCGCCAGCACCCACCACGCGATGACGGTGACGCGTGCACGCACCGTGCGGGCGGCGAGAGTCTCGAACTGACGGCGGGGCGAGGCATCCCAGGCTTCGGGAAGGCGGCGTGCGAGCCAGGTCGGCGCGAGCGGACGCACCGCGGGACGGAGCACCACGCGCCACACGAGCCACAGCACGGCGGCCATCGCCGTCGTCACCAGGATCGCTCGCGGGTCGTGCGTGACCACGTAGGGAATCGGAAGCTGACGGGTGAACAGCGGGAGGTCGGGGGTCATCGCCCCGACCGCGACAGCGGATGCCGGCAGCACTGTGCGCGCGAACGGGAGGGCGACGACAGCATGGCTCGGTGTGAACGGCATCGCTCCCCCGTGTGGTCAGCCGGGGAGGAGTCCGGCGAGCGTCTTCTTGCCGCGCCGCAGCACCGACACCCCGCCGGGAAGGCCGAGTGGCACGACCGCCGAATCGTCGTCGACCTTCTCGCCGTCGATGCTCACGCCGCCCTGCGCGATCGCACGACGCGACTCGGACAGTGACGCCGTGAGGCCCGTGTCGACGAGCGCCTGCGCGACACTCGATCCCGCCACGACCTGCGCGCTCGGGAGCTCGTCGATCGCGGTGCGCAGCACCGCGGCATCGAGTGCGCGGAGATCACCGGACCCGAACAGAGCGTCGGAGGCCGCGATCACCGCGCGAGCTGCCTCCAGGCCGTGCACCGTCGTCGTGACCTCGGCCGCGAGGCGACGCTGCGCCGCCCGCCGGAACGGCTCGTCGGCGACCTGCCTCGCGTAGTCGTCGATCTCCGCCTTGGTCAGGAACGTGAAGATCTTCAACCTGTCGATCACATCGGCGTCGAGCGTGTTGAGCCAGAACTGGTACATGCGGTACGGGCTGCACATCGCGGCATCCAGCCAGATCGCGTTGCCCTCGCTCTTGCCGAACTTCGTGCCGTCGCTGTTCGTGATCAGCGGTGTGCCGATCGCGTGCGCCGACACGCCCTCCACCCGGTGGATGAGGTCGGTGCCGCTCGTGAGGTTGCCCCACTGATCGCTGCCGCCGGTCTGCAGCACGCAGTCGTAGCTGCGGAAGAGCTCGAGGTAGTCGAGGCCCTGCAGGATCTGGTAGCTGAACTCGGTGTAGCTGATGCCGGCCTCGGAGTTGAGGCGGGCGCTGACGGCATCCTTCTTGAGCATCGTGCCCACGCGGTAGTGCTTGCCGATGTCACGCAGGAAGTCGATCGCCGACAGCGGTGCCGTCCAGTCGAGGTTGTTCACGAGCCGCGCCGCATTGGCGCCCTCGAAGCTCAGGAACTGCTCGACCTGGGCGCGCAGCTTCGCGACCCACTCCCCCACGGTCTCCTTCGTGTTGAGCGTGCGCTCGGCCGTCGGGCGCGGGTCACCGATGAGACCGGTGGACCCGCCGACCAGGCCGAGCGGCTTGTGCCCCGCGAGCTGAAGCCGGCGCAGCAGCAGCAGCTGCACGAGGTTGCCCAGGTGAAGGCTCGGTGCGGTCGGGTCGAAGCCGCAGTAATACGTGATGGGGTCTCCGCCGAGAAGCGCGCGCAGCGCATCCTGATCCGTGGACACATGCACGAGGCCCCGCCACACGATCTCGTCCCAGACGTTCGGGAACGCCGGATCGTTGGCGGGCGCGAGTGCGCTCAGTTCGGGCGTTGACACGCGTTTCAGGCTATCGGATGCCGCGGGCCGCCCTCGGCTCGATGGCGCGGTGTCGCAGGAGACGTGCCTCGATCGCGGATGCCCCGTCGGGGCTCCGTGCCACACTGAGGCCATGGTCGAGATCACCGGAGGCTGGATCGCCGCCGTGCTGGCGGGCGTCGTCGTGACCGTGCTGCTGGGAGCCGCGCTCGTGCTCACCGCGGCCGCCATGCGCCGCCTGTCGACGGCGCTCCTCATGACGGCAGGCGCCGCGGTCATCGCCGCCCTCGTCGTCGCCGTCGTGGCGCACGTCGAGGCGCCCGCGCCGATCGGCGTTCCGCTCGCCCTCGTCGGGATCGCCGCCGCCGTCGTCGGCGGAGACCCGATCACGCGGCGCGTTCTGGCGATCGCCGCATCGGGTCGCGTGCGCGAGACCCCCGACGGCGGCATCGTCGTCACGGACGACGCCGGGCCGGCGGCATCCGATGATGTCGTGCTGCTGCGCGGCGGCGCCACCATCGGCTACCTGGAGCGCATCGCGACCGCGGCCGCGATCATCGCGGGCTACCCGGAGGCGATCGCGGCCGTCGTCGCCGTCAAAGGCGTCGGGCGGTTCTCGGAGCTCACCGGGTCGGAGGCCCGCGAGCGCTTCATCGTCGGCACGCTCTCGAGCCTCGTCTGGGCGGCGCTCGTCTCGGCCGCCGTGCGGCTCGCGCTGTTCTGAGACTTACCCGAAGCGTCCGTTCACATAGTCGTGCGTGCGCGGATCGATCGGGTCGCCGAACATCGCGTCGGTGTCACCGTGTTCGACGATGTGGCCCGGCTGCCCCTGCGACGCGAGGAAGAACGCGCACTGCTGCGAGACGCGCTGCGCCTGCTGCATGTTGTGCGTGACGATGACGATGGTGACCTCCTGGGCCAGCTCGAGCATCGTCTGCTCGATGACGCGCGTGGACGTCGGGTCGAGCGCCGAGCACGGCTCGTCCATCAGGAGAATGCGCGGCTTCACCGCGAGCGAGCGGGCGATGCACAGGCGCTGCTGCTGACCGCCCGAGAGCCCGCCGCCCGGCGAGCGCAGGCGATCCTTCAGCTCGTTCCACAGTCCCGCCTTCGTGAGGCAGGACTCGACGAGGAAGTCCTTCTCGGAGCGGCTCGCCGACACTCCCGCGAGCTTCAGCCCCGCGACCACGTTGTCGTAGATCGACATCGCCGGGAACGGATTCGGCTTCTGGAAGACCATGCCGATCTTCTTGCGCGCATCGACGAGGCGATGACTCGCGTCATAGATGTCGTCGGCGTCGAGGAGCACCTCGCCCGCGAGGGCCGCGGACGGCACGAGCTCGTGCATGCGGTTCAGGATGCGCAGGAACGTCGACTTCCCGCAGCCGGAAGGACCGATCAGTGCGGTGATCTGACCGGCGGGCATCTGCAGCGAGACATCCTGCAGCACGAGGTGGTCCCCGAACCAGGCGGAGATGGAGCGGGCCTCGAGGCGTGAGGGGGGCACAGAGCTTGCGGCCTGTGCCTCGGCCGCTTCCAGGCGCTCACGGGTGGCCGAGGCTCCACCGAGGAATGAGACCGCCGACGCGCGCACCTTCGCCGCAGCACCGCCGAACGGGCGAGCGGGGGCCTCGTCTCCCGGGAGCGGTGCGCCTGCACCACGACCACGAAACGCCGTGCGGCGCTGATCCCGACGGCGCGCGACGTCGCTCGGTGGCACGAGGGACGGCTCCGCCGCTGCCGCTTCGAGACCGTCGATCTCCGCCGCGCTCACGACTTCCGTCATCGTCTCGTCGACCTGGATGACTCGGGTCACATCCTCCGACACGGGTACACCGGATTCGGGCACGGCGGGCGGGTTCTCAGGGCTGTCGCTCATTACGGATGCTCCGGGTCACAGAAGGTTCGGCAAAAGGCGGACGAGTTGATCCGCGACGAAAAGGTTGGCGAGGATGAGAACCGGCACGAGAACGATCCAGGTCTTGCGCGCACCGACCTTTCGGAAGGACCACACGGCGGCGATCTCGGCCGCGACCAGGAACTGCAGTGCGAACACCAGCGCCCACAGCGTCGACGTATCCGTCGCCATCGCGGCGTCGGATGGGGGCAGCGTGAGCGAGGTCGTCTGCCTCACCCCGGCCGGCTGCGCGTTGCCGACGAGTCGCGCATCGACGTACGCCACACCGACCGGTACGAACGGCAACCCGCGCGCGGTCATCAGGATCACCCGACTCTCGCCCGCCACCGGCGCCGGCGGAGTGGGATCGCCGGCGTAGCGCAAACCGATGACGACGAAGGTGCTCAGCCCCTGCCCGGTGCGCACCTCGAACTGGTCGCCCGGCTGGAGCGCCTGAAGGCCTCCGAAAGGTCCACCGAACGCAGCCGCCCGACCCATGATCACGCTGACCCCCGCCTGACCGGGGAGCACGGTGTCGCGCCGGTGGCCCGGCCCGAGGCGCAGGTCCGCGCTGGAGGTACCTTCCACGATCATTTCGGAGACGCCCAGCCGCGGGATCAGGATCGACGCCACCGGAGCGCCGTCCGGGAGGAGGACGTTGTTGAAGTCACCCTCGCTCACCGGAGCGGTTCCGGCCGCAAGCTGTGAGCGGAAGGAATCGCGCAGCTGCTGCTGTGCAGCGAGATGCTGCACGGGTCCGAAGACCAGGAGATCGAGGATGAACATCAGCAGCAGCGTCGCCACGAGTGCGAGCACGCCCCGCACGAAGGCCTGCCATGGCGTCAGAGGTGCGCGCGGTCGCGGGAGCCGCGGCACGTAGGACCCCGGCCGGCGCGGAGGGCGCGGCGGCCGTGTGGGCCGTGCCCCCCGAGGAGGTCGCGGGGGAACTGCGGCGCTCGGCGGGGCGTCGTCGATCGTCGTCACGTCGCACTCACCGGCAGCGGTGCGGCGAAGATCCGGCGAACGACATACCACGCGAGAACCGAACCACCGATCGCGATCACGCCTGTCGCGCCCAGCCACGGGAAGACGAAGGCCACGGCATCACGCGTCACGGGACCCACCTGTACGCCGTCGATCGTCTCCGGCGGTGTCAGCGTCGCGTGAGCGTTGACGAACCCCCACTGGCCGACACCGTGGAGCTCGGTCGTGACCACCTGGATCGCTCCGGGCTTCAATCCGGTCACCGCGACATCGGCAGCGTCCAGTTCGCCGCCGAGCGGATTGGTCATCCAGAAGCGCACTGTGGCGTCGATCGAGCTCTGGGAGATGTTGCGCAGGCTGAACCACAGGATGACGGAGCCCTCAGCCGGATTCGCTGCGGCCTTGCCCTGCGACTCGAGACCGCTCATGTAGAGCACGCCCCCCACCACGGCACCGCCCGAGGTCGAGGTCGTGGTCGTCGTCGTGCCGGGCACCGACGACCCGCCGCTGGTGGCACCGCCACCCGCACCCGAGCCGGACGAACCGGAGCCGAGCGAGCCCGTGCCGGAGTCACCCCCGCCCGGGGTGGTCGAGGATTCGGTCGACGAGGCGCTCGGAGTGGGCGTGCTGCCGTCGTCGACCGTGACCGAGACGTTCCCCCCACCCTGGGATGAGTCATCCGCCGAGGCGGCACCACCACCGCCGAGTGACCAGAGGACACCGAGCAGTGCGCATACGGCGACGACCCCGCCCGCACGGCTGCGCCGTGACGTCACGACGACGTCCCTACGGAGGGGCTCGCCAGTTCAGATTCCCGCGCCGCAGCGTTCTCCGACTCCATGTAGTCGAGCCACGCCTGCGCGCGCGCCTCCTGGCGACGACGCCACCAGCGCACGGCGAAGAACGCCAGGACCGCGAGGGCAATGACGATGAGAAGGATCCAGGGCGGTGTGAAGATGAAAGTGTCTCGTGAGATGACGGGTGCAGGTACCCCGAGCGAGGCGTCCTGCGTCTGGACGAAGGGACTCACGGTGACCCCGGGGTTCACAAAACCCCACTGCGAGACGCCCGACAGCGGGACATCGATGGCCGCCGCCGACCCCGGGAGGAGCTCCGCCAACGGCGACGAGGCGGTCGCACCGACAGGAATACCGAACCACGTGTGAACCGCAGCCGTCGTGTTCGCAGCGAGAGCGATGTTGCCCGTGTTCTTCACGACGTAGTGAAGCGTCACAGAACCGGCGAACGGATTCCACCAGTCCCCGTTCCAGTCGGCGCTGATGCTCGCCACCGACAGCATCGGTTGAAGCTGGCCCGCGACGCGGGCGTACAGCCGGGTGGCGACACGGCGGTCCAGGCTCACCTCGGCTCCGGGCGTGACGACCGAGGCGAGAAGTCCACCGACGTGGTCTCCGGGAGTCGCGTCCGCCGGCACGTCGAGGCTGAAAGGAACCGCGCGGCTCGTGCCGGGTGCGAGCTCGAACGAGATGCGACCGCTCCCATCCGCGAAGTGCACCCAGGTGCCGATTCCGGTGGGCTGCTGCGAGGTCGGAAGAAGGGCGTAGTCACCTTGCGCGTCGTTGAACGCGTCAGTACCGACGACGGTGAAGGTCTGCGCCGTGGTTCCCGTGTTCGACACGAGGAACGTGTCCTTCACCTGCTGGCCGGGGTTCGCCTCGTACGAGAATCGCGTGCGCCCGTCAGGCTTGCCGTCTGCCCCCGCGGGAACCGTGGAGATGCCCACCTCGTCGGCATGCGCCGCAGCAGGCGAGAACATGAGGGCACCGGTCGCCGCCACCAGGGAGACGAGCGCGATCGACACGGTGCGTCGCAGGCGCGAGGTGAGGAGAGGGAGGGCAGAAGACACGGATAGATCTTTCGCTGAGGTCGTGACGCACGAGCGGCGCGGACGTTGCGTGGGAGTGAACGGAGCGTGATCGAGGAGCGACTCAGCCTGCCGGTGCGGACCACGTCCACGACGAGCTGCTGGGGTTGTCGTTCGCCGTGATGCTCACGGAGGTGAAATCGGTCTCGATCACCGCGCCGTTCGCATCGAGGAAGGCGATCCCGAGCGAGTAGTCCCCGCCGCGTCGAGCCACCGCCCGGGTGCCCGACGGGTCGCCGCTGCCGGCAGTCGTCAAGCCGCTGATCTTCAGGTTGGGAAGCAGCACGCCGTCGGATGTGATGCCCAACCACCCCGACGCGTTCCACGCCGAGGGAGTGCGCTCGTCCCCCCGAGGGGAGAGGAACGTCGCCGCGGACGTCGCTCCCGCGGGTGCGGCGAAGGGATGCGAGAAGGTCGTGTCCGATGACGCCGGCGAACCGAAGACGTCCTGGTCCCATCCCGCTGTCGAACCGGGTGCGAGCGTTTCCCCGTCGACCCCGATGACGTACAAGGCGTGGGCCGAGGACGCCGCTGCGGTGTCCGTCGACGAACTCGGCACCGCAGCGCTGGTGGCCGTGCAGGCGGAGAGGCTCAACATCACACCGAGGGCGAAGACGGCGGCCGGCATACGACGGGACGTGCCACGACGGGAAGCGAGGAAGGGCATGGAAATCGACGGGTGCTTTCTTGAGTCTGGGAAGCGGCGCTGCCGCGGATGCACTGTGTGGGGAAGGCGCTCGCGCCCTCCCCACACAGTGGGATGCCTCCGACTGTTCGCCGTCGGCTCTTCTCGGAGGGTTACTTCGAGGCGAGCGTCAGGGTCAGGGTCGAGGTGTAGGTACCCGACACGGCGTTGTTCGGCGCCTTGAAGGTCAGGTCCGCGTTGAGCGAGGTGCCGACGGCGAGCGTGCCGTAGCCGGCCGTCGCCTGCGCGAGCGTCGCCACCGGGTAGGAAGCCGAGCCCGCGACCTGAGCCGCACCGAGGGTGATGCCGTCGGTGACGCCGCTCACGATGGCCGGCGCGATGCCCAGCGCGCTCTTCGCGATGGTGTTGGAACCGCTGGTGAAGTCGGTGGCATCCGCCTTCAGGGTCCAGCCGAGGAGCGCGTTGCGGTCATCGGTCACCTTGATCGCACCGAGCGGGACGGCCGTGGTGGTGGCACCACGGGCAACCGCAGCGGCCGGCGTCAGGTTGATCGCCGCCGCGACACCCTCGAGCGCGAACTTGCCCGAGTTGGTGACGTCAGCCGACACCGTGCTCGAACCCGCGGTGGGGCTCGTCAGGGTGAAGGTGCCCCACGCGGCGTAGGTGCCGGTGTTCGGGTCGGTCAGCGCGACCGTGTGCTGCACACCGGGCGCGAGCGACGAGACATCCACCGTGGCGTTCCCGCTGGCGTCGGTCGTGACCTGGCCGAGCGAGGTCGGGGTCGACCACGCGTAGACGTTGAACGTCTTGTTCGCGTTGCCGGCACCGGCCGGAACCGTGATGGTCGTCGCACCCGACGCGGGGTTCGCGACGGTGACCTGGGTCGCCGCGTCCGTGGTCGAGGTCGGCGCCGTGGTGGGCGCGGGAACCGCGGCAGCGGTGATCCAGGCGTCGACGACGGCCGGGGCCGAGCCCGAGTCGGTCAGCGCGAGGCGCGTGCCCGCGGTCAGACCCGAGATCGAGGTGTAGATCGCCTTGCCCGACGCGTCGAGGGTGAGGGTCGCAGCCTTGGCGGTTGCGCCCTCGAGCCAGACGTCGACCGTCTTGTTCGCGTTGGCCGAGGTCGCGTCGAACTGCACCGCCGTGGCGCCGACGACCGCCGAGGCTCCCGACGTCGCAGCGAAGCTCGCGAAGTTGGGCTTCGGCGTGGCGGGAACCGGCACATCGAAGGTCCAGGTGGCGAGGTTCGCATTGGCGTTCGCCGTCACCGTGATGAAGGTGAAGTCCGTCTCGATGACGTGGTTGTTCATGTCGAGGAACGCGATGCCGAGCGAGTAGTCACCGCCGGCGTTCGCGACGCCGCCGCTGCCCGAGGGCGAGCCGAGGCCCGTGCTCGTGTTGGCGCTGGGCTTCATGTTCGGGAACAGGATGTTGCCCGTGTTGGTGCCGAGCGGGCCATACGCGTTCCAGGCCGAGATGTTCGACTCCTGGCCGCGCGGCGAGATGAACGTCCGCGCGGTCGCGGTGCCCGAGGGGATCGCGAACGCGTGGGTGAAATCGGGGTCGGATGCCTGCGGGTTACCGGCCACATCGTCGTTCCAGCCCTTGACGGTGCCCGCCGCGAGGGCGGAGCCGTCGCCGAGGTCGACGAGGTAGAAGGGGTGGGCCGACCCGACGGTCGGAACGATGGCCGCCGAGGCGGAGAACGCCGGTACCACCGCGAGAGTGGCCGAAAGCACAACCGCGCCGAGGCCGACGAGGCCACGCTTAGCGAGCTTGGTGTTCATGGAAGTTGTTCCCTGGTCCTTTTCTGATGTCGATCAGTTGTTGCGCGTGGTCGCGGTGTTGGTGGGAGCGGCGAAGCCGAACTTGAGCTTCACGGCCTTCGTGGTGGCGGGAGAGTTCGACGCACCCCAGTACGTGAGGCTCGTCGTCGACGACGTGTTGGTGAGGTCGAACACACCCTGGTCGTACGCCGAGTTGCCGGACGTGATCTTGGCGGTCGGCACGACGATGTAGACGGTGCGACCCCAGTCGGCGCTGTTGTAGTAGGAGGTGTTCGGCACGAGCGCCGGCGCGGTGCCCGTGAACGGTGCGACGGAGTCGATCGAGCCCACGGACACGCCCGACATCGTGTTGATGCGAGCCGCCCCGTTGACCTGACCGACGTAGTTCGCGATCGAGAGCGGGATGATCTGGATCTCGTTGGATCCGGGGGTCAGCACGCGTCCGTCGTTCTCGGGAGCGGTGTTGCTGCGGGTGTCCACGGCCGACCCGATGGTGGTGGTCGACAGACCGATCTTGCCGAGGAAGGTCGTCCACGTGCCCGAGCTGGTCTGAAGACCGACCGGGGTCAGCGTGTAGCCGGTGCCGCTGAGCACCGAGCTCGCGGCGGCGCTGCTGTTCGCCGAGTAGATGGCGGTCAGCTGGGCCTTGGTGAGGCCCTGAATCGCAGCCGTCGCCGCCGCCGCGTCGCCGCCCGATGCCGAGCCCACCTTGAACATGTAGCCGATGGCGTCCTGACCGAACGGCACGTACGTGAGGTTGGTCCCGGCAGTGCCACCGACGGACGACGAGCGCGCGAGGTCGACCTGACCGGACACGTTCACCGAACCGGTGCCATAGCCGTAGGCGGGAGTCTGGGTGGAGCCGGACATGAAGGCCGTGCCGCCGTTGGAGGCGATGAGCGCGTTCCGACCCGCGCCGGAGCCGTTCGGGCGGTCGAAGACCGGGCCGAAGGGCTTGGTCTGGATGCTGCCGACGCCGCCGGTCACACCGAGGGTGAAGGCGTCCCACGACGCGAGCACCTTGCCCGCGCCGCTGACCTTCACCGACGCGCCGGAGATGGTCGTACCGTTCGCGATGGCCGCAACGGCGTCCTGCAGGGTGTCGGAACCGACGATGGAGTAGCCATCGGAGACCGGGTCAGCGTGAGCCGCGGTCGCCGCGCCGAAGCCGGCGATCGCGACTCCGAATGCCGCGCCGAACGCGGCGATCTTCTTGAGTGTCAACTCAGTACCTTTCGGGTGTAGTGGTGATTCGGTGTTCAGTTGCGTACTTCTGGGACAAGCGGTATTGCGGGAGGGGGGATGCTCATTCGCGACCGGGGTCGCGGGTCTAGAGGCGTCTGCGGAAACGTCCCAAGATGGGGAACGCGAACGCACACGCAAGGCCGCCGGCGAGACTCGCGGGAACGGCGGCGGCGATGCCGCCCACCGCGGGGTCAGCCGGCGTGGTCGTCGCCGCGAGGGCACCCGACGGCGACCCCGAGGCGGACGGCACGGGGGCGGGGGCAGCGCCATCCGTCGTCGACGACGTCGAGGTCGACCCGAGCGTCGGCCCCGACGAGTTGTTGTAGACGTTCGGCTGCGAGCCGACGTACGACGGTGCCGGGGTCGTCGTGGACGAGGGCACCGCGGGAGCGGTTCCGTTCTGGATCGCGGTCGCGGCCGCTGTCGCGGTCGAGATCCACGCGGCCGGCAGCGGGGCGAACCCGTCCGGGAGCGCGCCGACCGACGTTCCAGGTGTCTGTGCAGCTGGGCTGACAGCGAACGTGATCAGCGACGCGTACGCGGAACGGAGCGCCGGGCTCGTGATCACCGGATTGTTCGCGGCGTACACGGGCATCGTGAGTGGATAGGCGTCAGCGGCGGCCTTCGCGGCGGTCGAGGTCTGATCGAGCTGGAGAACGCGAGATCCCGAAGACGGCGAGGTCATTGCGGCCGCCGCTGCGGTCATGCCCGCTGTCGTCGGCGCGACGAACTTCCCCGCTGCGTTGAGCAGCGACGCCGTCACCACCTGGTAGCGATCTGCCGCGGATGCCGTGGTCAACCCGATCAGCCGCTGCGATCCCGGGAGCATTCGCGGGACCTTCGTGTACTTCGGGGGCACGGAGTTCGGGTCCCAGGGACCGGGTCCCTGGCCATCGCCTCGGAGCGTCAGATACGCGACACTCGTCAGATCACTCGCGTACGGACGCCACGTGATCACGTTGATCGGGTCCTGATTCGGCGGGTCGTACTCGACGGGATCCGCTTTCGGGAAGTCCTCGCGGTCGAGGGAGAAGGCCGCCTTGGTGGGGTTGATCGTCGGGTCTGTCGAATAGTACGGGTTGACGACCATGCCCCACGGATCGGGCTTGCTCGCGAGAAAGTCCCGGGCGGAGGGATCGGACGCGATGTACGCCCAGATGGCACGCGCGGCGTCGGAACGCCCCTGAGGCACGATGATGTCCGCGATCGGGGCACCGTTCAGCGCCTGCGAGCGCCACTCGGGATCGTTGACGGCGAGGAAGTCTTCGTCCTGCGTGATGTTGTACGGATGATTGCCGGTCAGGTACTTCGTGTCCGCTCCCGTGGGAAGGGACGAGAGGTAGGAGTTCGTCAACAGCTTTGCCAGCAACCGGGGAGTGAGGTTGATGGAGGTGAACGGCGTGCGCGCCGCATCGACGTACTGCTGCGGAACCGTCTTGTCGAGTGGGTTCGGGAACCGGTCGATCGCGATGGACACCGACAATCCCGTGAGCGCGACCGGCGCGTACTGGAGGGGATCCGGCGTCGATCCGTCCGTCGTCAGCGGGTAGCTCGTCAATGCGAGCGGCGCGTCCGTCGTTGTCGCCGCGTTCGCCACCGCATCCGACTCCGCGCCGGTGATGAGTGAGTACACGGACCCGCCGGCCTGTGTGCAGACAACGGGCTGCCACGAGTTGACCGCGAGCGCCGCCAGTTCGCTTCCCTGTACCTGCTTCTCTGTCTGCCCGATCGGGCAGCGCGAGCCGACCGGCGTGAATCCGAGCTTCACGGCCAACGCATGCCGCCAGGAGTCGATGAACAACCCCGACTGGGTGATGTTGACCGATCCGTTGTCGGAGGTTCCCCGCGGGAGCACGACGAGCCAGCAGCTCGCACCCGTGGTCACACTGCCCGTCGTCACGGCAGAACCGCAGCCGAGCGCATCCGACTGCACCGCTGTCTGCACCTCGAAGCTCACTGACCCCTTGCCGTCGTTGCCGGAGCCGGCCCAGGGAATCTCATTCGTCGTATAGGACGTGAAGAACTGGTTGTTGTTGACGTCGACGCTCGTGTCGATGACGTTGGCCTTGGTCGCGGGATCGACCTTCACGCCGTCGACCCGGGCACCGTTTCGCGCGACGAAGGGGATCGCCGTATACGGAGGAAGGAACGACACCTTGCTCGCCGCCGAGTACGGCTGGTCCTCCGTCGGGATGTCGGCGAGCGCCGTGCTGCGGTAGGCGTCCCGCGTCGCACCGACCGCTCCCGTCCCGCCGTACTCGCACGTCGTGCGGTCGGGACGCGAGGTGTCCGTCGGATCGTCACCCCAGCACATGAAGATCTGGAGGAAGTTCTCACCGCCGTTGCCGCCGGCGGACGGTGCGATCGACTTCTTGCCACCCGTCCACGTGAGCCTGATGCCCTGCGACGTGAGGTTCTGGGTCTGCGAGATCGTCACAGCGAGATCGGGCATCGGGGCGTTCGCGACATCCGGATCCTGCTGAGCCGACGTGATCGTCACTGCAGAGGAGGTGTCGGTCGCCGCGTGCGCCGGCGGTGCCGCCGCAATGCCGATCGCCGTGGTCGCGCCGAACGCGACGAGTCCGCAGATCAGCCCGACGGCGACGGACGCGATCCAGCGCTGGCGGCGCTGACGCGGGACGGTGGGCACGACGTTCCTCCTGGCAGGGGCGAGCGTTCACCCGAACGCTCTCAAGCTAAAAGCGGGTGGTGTATTGCCGATGAACCGACCGGTAACGACGACACTCGATCGGATCGTCGCCGGGCAAACGAGCCGAGTGCTCGTCGCGGACAGCTCGGGTCAGCGTCGACTGTCGGGTCTGCGTCCGCGTCGGCGAATCAGGGTGGGTGGCAGGATCACGGCGGCGAGAAGCAGCACCCCCGCGGCGAGCATGAGGTACTGCTGGGGCCCCCACCCATCCGATGCGAGCGTGAACGGGGCGGACACAGCAGCCTGCCCGGATGATCCGCCGGCGGACCCCGAGACGATGTTGCCGTTGGCGTCGTACACCGCTGTGCCCGTGCTCGCCCCGTCTGCGGTCGACCCGGTGGAGGTGCCGCCCGAGCCTCCCCCGGAGGAGGATGCGCCGCCGCTGGAGGAGTTGTTCACAGCCCCCGACCCCGTGGCGGCCGTCGACTGCTGCGCGCCACCGGTTCCGCTGGTGCACTGAGTCGGGCCCTGCTTGTCACAGGCGGCGGGCTGGGGTGCCGTCGAGGCCAGCTGGTTGCTCGTCGGTGAGTCGCCCGCCTTGAACGTCGGATTGTTGCAGTTGTTGAAGTCGACGCCGCCGACCGATCCCGGGATCTTGGCGACGACCGCCGATGCCGCCTGCACGAGGTTCATGGGCAGTGGCGAATAGCCGAGCGCGGCTGCCTGCTGCTGACCCTCGCAGATCATGTAGTCGGCGAACTTGCTGAGGGTCTTGCCCTTGTCCGTGGTGAAGACCTTGGTCGGCTGCAACGGCACGATCATGTACGAGTAGCTCGACATGGGGTAGGTTCGCGGGTCGGTGTTGTTGTACACGCCGGTGAGGTTCTGGGTGAGGTCCGGGTTGATCGTCGCCGCGAGCATCGCCACCGCGACAGATTGGTACGTCGGCTCGACGTAGTAGCCCGCCTTGTTGAGGACCTTCGCCACCGGGAATCCGGACTTCATCGCGTACGAATACTCGACGTACGTGATCGCCCCCTCGCCGTAGTCCTGACTCACATACCCCGCGACGCCGAGCGAGCCGTTCTGTCCTTTGAAGGTGGAGTTGACGGCGGGAAACTGCGATCGCATGCCGTACGTCCAGATCGACGAGTACTGGGTCGACATCCACAGCGTGAATTGCGCGCTCGTACCCGAGCCATCCGAGCGGTACACCGGCGTGATCGTCCGGTCGGGCATCGCGAGACCCGGGTTGTCGGCCTGTACTGCGGGATCGTTCCACTTCGTGATCTTGCCCGTGAAGATCTTCGCGATCACCTCACCGGACAACCGGAGATTGGTGACCCGCTTGCCGCCGATCTTGAGGTTGTACATCAGCGACGTGCCGCCGGCGACGATCGGCATGTAGGCGTACGACACGGGCGGGACCTCGGCTGCCGAACCGTCCTCGGGCTTGGACTGGAAGGGGATCTCGGAGATGGCGAAATCGACGGTCTGGTTGATGAAGTCGGTGCGACCGGCGCTGGAGCCGGTTCCCGAGTAGTTCACCGTCATGCCGTAATTGCTCGCCACGTTCTTGCGCCACTGGTCGAGGGCGTTCTGCGACCAGGTGGATCCGGATCCGGAGATCGGCGCGTACGAGTCCGCGGTCGCGGGCGTCGCGATCGTCAGCAGGAGCACGACGGCGGCGAGCGCGGCGGCGAGGCGGGTCCGGACGTTCACGAGGGGTTCTCTTCCGACGGCGGTGTGACGGGTGGGGTGAGGTCGGGCGATGACGGATGCTGCGCGGCATCCGGTTCCGCCCGCCGATCAGCTTCTCGCTGGGCCATTCGCCAGCGGAGATCTGCGGGAGGCTTGCCCTTCGGCTTGCGGGGAGCGCCGGTGGGTGGGGGCGCCTGGGCGAGCGCGATCGCGACCTGCGTGTCCGTGATGCGCTCGAGGTCGCGCGCGGACGCTGCCGCCGCGGCTCGACGCTGACGATCGGACAACTGGCCGGCACCCGATCCGCCGATGAGGCGGGCGACGATGAACAACGTCAGCACCAGGAGCACGAGCACGGCCGCGGCCCCGAATCCGCGGGAGATCATGTTGGGCTCAGGCGACTTGACGAAGTCGAACACCTGGAGCGGAAGCGAGATCATCGGACCCTGGAAGGGATTGAGGTTCATCTCCGCGGTGACGCCTGAGGTGAGGAGCACCGGCGAGGTCTCGCCGATTCCTCGCGCCGTTCCGAGGATCACCGCCGTGACGAGCCCCGAGCGCGACGTGGGCAGAACGACATGCCAGACGGTGCGCCAGCGGTTCGTGCCGAGAGCGTAGGACGCCTCGCGCAGATTGTGGGGCACCAGACGCAGCTGCACATCCGAGGCCCGGATGATGATCGGAAGCATCATGACGCTGATCGCGAGTGTCGCGGCGAAGCCGGATCGCTGGTGGGTGATGAGGGTGACGACGGCCGCGTAGACGAACAGACCCGCCACGATCGACGGAAGCGCCGTCATCGCGTCGGAGATCGTTCGCACGAAACGGGCGAACGGTCCGCCGATCTCGTTGAGGAAGACGGCGGTGGCGATCCCGAGGGGAATCGTGATCACGAGCGCCATGCTGATCTGGATCAGCGTTCCGACGATCGCGTGAGCCACTCCACCGACACTCAGCGGGTCGAGAGGACCGGCGAGCGTCATCGTCTGCACGAAGAAGTTCGGGTTGATCAGCGCCGGGAGACCGCGGATGACCGTATAGCCCAGCACGAAGATCAGTGCGCCGAGGAGAAGGACCCCGGCCGAGTAGAACAGCGTGGTCATGATGCGGTCGGTGACGGCCAGGCGATCGGCGCGCAGGGATGCGAGCACCGCGTAGACCAAGAGGAAGGCGAGGAAGGCGACGACGATCCAGCCGACGTAACCCGTCATGGGCGTCAGCCATCCGAACAGCAGCGTGGCGATCGCGAAACCGGCCGCGGCGGCTCCGAGCACGTTGAACGTGTCGTCGAGAGGGATGCCGCGGAGGTCGCGCTTCACCCCGATCGTCGGGGACTCTCGACGGGGCGTGTGTGTACGCCGAGGCACCGCATCCTCGCCGGACGGGTCCCGCAGCTCGCCCGTCTCCCCGGACTCGATGATCGTCATCAGCTCTCCGCCCCGGATCGACTCCGAGCGACGATCATCGACGCCGTGAAGTTGACGATCAGAGTGAGGATGAACAGCACGAGCCCGGCCGCCATCAAGGCGGACAGCCCGAACTGGGTCGCCTCGCCGTACCGGAGGGCGATCAACGCCGACACCGAATTCGTTCCCGACTTCAGCACCTGCCAGTTGATCGAGAAGATCGGCGAGATGATCATCACCACCGCAATGGTCTCGCCCAGTGCACGCCCCAGTCCGAGCATCGTGCCGCCGATGATGCCGCCGCGCCCGAAGGGCAATACGACCGTGCGGATCATCCCCCACCGGGTCGAACCCAGCGCGAGTGCGCCCTCGCGCTCTCCGAGCGGTGCCTGCGAGAACGACTCGCGCATGATCGAGGTCTGCGTGGGCACGACCATGAGCGCGACCACGATGCCGGCGATGAAGGCCGACGACGTGAACGCACCGGCGTCCGTGATGCTCTGACCCGAATCATCCGTGACGGCGAAGAACGGGATCCACCCGAAGTAGGTGGAGATCCATTGCGCGACCGGGATCACGTTCGACTGCAGGAAGAAGACACCCCAGAGGCCGAAGACGACGCTCGGGACTGCGGCCATCAGGTCGACGAGAGTGATCAGGAATCGCCTCGCCTTCGCCGGCACGATCTCGCTGATGAGAAGTGCCGTTCCCAGAGCAAGCGGTACCGAGATGCACATGGCGATCGTCGCGATAGTGATGGTTCCGAAGAGCACGGCGGCGATACCGAAGGTCTGCGTCTCGGGCGTCCATTCCTGCGTCGTGAGGAAGGAGAAGCCGGCGACACCGAGGGCGTCGCTCGCACGCAGAGAGAGGAACAGCCCCACCGCGAGCATGATCGCGACCGTCGTTCCGCCCGCGGAGTACGACACGGCGCGGAAGACGCGATCTGCGCGCACCGGCTTCGACCGGAGCGAGCGAGGGCGGGCGCCGCCCGCATCGGGCAGCACCTCCGTGAGAGCTTCGCTCATGAGCTGATTCCGTTCTCCGCCATGAAGCGAGCCAATCGGGACACCACGAAGTGTCCGGTCCGATGGTGAACCCGACGTGTACGCGAGATTGAGGACGAATATCGAGCTCGGGTGCGACGAGTTTCCGACTATCGGGTCGGCGTCGGCATGACCGTGGGGGTCGGCGACATCGTCGGGGTCGCCGACGGGGACGCGCTCGGAGTGGGCGGAGCATCGGGCGTCGGGGTCGGCACCGAGGCGGGTGCCACCGTGAGGGAGACCGCCGTGCCGAGCGGAACACTGCCCTGTGGCGCGTAGACGATGACCAGGTCGCCGGGGGACCCGCCGGACACGACGGCGCTCGGGAACCCGGCCGCGGTGAGGCGCGCGCCGGCGGTCGACGCATCGAGTCCGCGAACATCGGGCACCAGGTTGTTCCCGGATGCGACGCGCAGATCGATGGACACGCCGGCCACCACACGCGCGCCTGGCGCCGCGACGGAGGCGACGACCGTGTCGGCGGCGGCGGCGGCATCCACCAGATCGACGCGACCGACATGGAGTCCCGCCCGTTCGAGACCGGCGATCGCATCGGCCCGCGACAGCCCCACCACGTCGGGCACGGTCACCGTCACGACAGCAGGGCTGGTGGAGGGGGTGGGAGACACCGGCGGCGTCGAGGCGAGGGCGGCGGGCGATCCCCAGGCGGTCGGGGTGGCTGCCGCCGACAGCCCGACGATCGCGGCCCCGGTGACCAGAATCCCGGCGATCACCGCTGCCGCCGCTCCCCTGCGCCGCCAACGGGGGGAGACCGCCGTCCCTCCTCGGCGCGACGCGGACGGCGGTGGGAGGAGAGCGGTAGCCCCGACCGGCTCATCGCGGGTCGCGCGAGACGGTCGGCGTGGAGCGGGGGCCGGCGAGCCGGCGCCGCGTCCGACGCCGCGCAGCGCCGATCGCATGGCGGATGGGGCGTAGCGCGTGTCCGGCTGCTTCGCGAGGGCGCGCACGAGGATGCGTTCCAGGGTCGGATCCGCTCCGGGCAGCGCGTCGCCCAGTCGCGGCGGCGGCAGCGCACGGTGCGCGAACGAGACCGCGTCGCGATCACCGGCGAACGGCGGCCCCCCGGTCAGCGCGAACCAGAGCACGGCCCCGATCTGATACACATCACTCGCCTCGGTGACGGATGCGCCGGTCAGGTGCTCGGGCGACGCATAGGGCACGTTCGCCACCACGCCGGCGCCGGGCGCACTCAGGAGGGGATCGGCGCCGTGGGTCGATCGTCCGGAGACATCGGCGAGGCCGAAGTCGAGGAGTCGCACCGATTCGCGACGCACTCCGCCGTCGTCGAATGCCATGTCGACCATCACGTTGCTGGGGCTGATGTCCCGATGGACCACGCCGGCATCGTGCGCGGCGGCCACGACGCTCAAGAGCGCATCGGCCAACAGAACCGTGTCGGCGGCGCGCAAGGGGCCGTGAGTGCGCACGTGCTGCGCGAGCGTCACTCCGGGAACGAGCTCCATGGCGATCCATGCCACCGGCACATCACCACTCCGATCGACACCCCACTCGATCGCGGTGACGATCGCGGGATGCGGGATGGCAGAGGATGCAGCGACCTCTTCGAAGAACGCATCGCAGGCGGCGTTGTCCTTCGCGAGGTGGGAGTGGAGGAGCTTCAGCGCGACGACGCGGTCGGTCTGCTCGTCGTGAGCCTCGTAGACCGTCGCGGTGCCTCCGCTCCCCAGGGTCGTACCGATCCGGTATCGACCGCCCACGACCGACGCGGTCACGTCGCAGGCTCTCCCTCGGGCGGCACCTGCCCCGTACTCAGCATGTCGGCCCCCGCGCCGAGAATCGCGAGCGAGCGCACCGCGAGCGCACCTGCGTTGCGGGCTGTCACACGATTCTCGTACGCGCGCGAACCCACCAGGACGATGTCGTCGTCCAGCACCGCGAACCAGCGACTGGTGCGCGTCTGATGCTGCCGGGCGGCATGAACGATCAGCTCGGTCGCCCGTCGCGCGAGTGTCGCCGCATCGAACCCTGCAGCACGGTCGCTGGGATGCAGGCGGCTCCCGCGCGCGATCTCGCGATGATTCTCGCTGACCAGTCGCCAGCCCACCACGGACCCTGCCCGGCCGCGATCAGGCGGCGGCGTGACCAGCGCGCTCGTGCCGCTCTCGACGATGAGCTGCGTCGCGCGCAGCCACTCCTGCGCCACACGATCCTGCGTGCTCGCGAACCTGACGTAGTGCACCTGCGCAGCCACCTGGCACCCTCCTGTGAGTTGCGCCAGATGCAGCTGGACACGTCCGGGATCGTGCCGCCTCGTCACGACCGTCGCGCGAACGAAAGGTGAACGACGGGCGTCGGTATCGCAGAGGAGGCGTGAACCCCTCAGCCCGCGAGAGCCGCGGCCGCCGCCTGTGCCGCCGCGATCAGCGCCGTACGCTGCTCAGCGACCCGCACGGGCGCGGTGCCGCCGACGCCATCGCGTGACGCGACCGATCCCTCGATCGTGAGCACCTCGCGCACGGCGGGGGTGAGCAGCGGTGAGATCTTCGTGAGCAGGGCGTCGGAGGCATCCTCGAGTCCGATCCCTGCGGACTCGCACGCCCGCACGAGCGCACCCGAGATCTCGTGCGCGTCACGGAAGGGCACACCCGCGCGTACGAGCCAGTCGGCGACATCGGTGGCGAGCGAGAACCCCTGCGGCGCGAGCTCGGCCATGCGCGCCGTGTCGAAGCGCAGGGTGGCGACCATGCCGGTGAACGCCGGCAGCACGACCTCGAGGGTGGCGACCGAGTCGAACACCGGCTCCTTGTCCTCCTGCAGGTCGCGGTTGTAGGCGAGCGGCAGCGCCTTGAGGGTGGCGAGGAGCCCCGACACGTTGCCGATGAGGCGGCCCGCCTTGCCGCGCGCGAG
The DNA here is from genome assembly GCF_001897265.1 of Microbacterium sp. 71-23. Taxonomy (NCBI): domain Bacteria; kingdom Bacillati; phylum Actinomycetota; class Actinomycetes; order Micrococcales; family Microbacteriaceae; genus Microbacterium; species Microbacterium sp. 71-23. The sequence goes on along the minus strand of NZ_MKSL01000025.1, from coordinate 121,959 downwards.
CTCGGCGATGTCGGGGTTCTTCTTCTGCGGCATGATGCTCGACCCGGTCGAATACGCGTCGTCGAGGGTCACGAAGGAGAACTCGCGGGTGTTCCAGAGGATGATCTCCTCGGCGAACCGCGACAGGTCGATGCCGATGAGCGCGGCGATGAACGCGAACTCGGCGACCACGTCCCGCGAGGCGGTGCCGTCGATGGAGTTCTGGGCGGGCTCGGCGAGCCCGAGCTCGCGCGCGACGAGCGCGGGGTCGAGACCGAGCGTGGACCCGGCGAGCGCACCGCCGCCGTACGGCGACACACGGGCGCGCACCGCCCAGTCGCGCAGCCGCTCAAGGTCGCGCGTGAGCGCCCAGCCGTGCGCCTGCAGGTGGTGCGCGAGCAGCACGGGTTGCGCGTGCTGAAGGTGCGTGCGACCGGGGAGGATCGCCGTCTCGTGCGCCTCGGCCTGGGCGACGAGCGCGTCGATGAGCGCACGCACCTCACGCGCGATGACCGCGGCGTGATCGAGCAGGTAGAGGCGCACCAGGGTTGCGATCTGATCGTTGCGGCTGCGGCCGGCGCGGAGTTTGCCGCCGAGCTCGGCGCCGACCTCGGCGATCAGCGCCTGCTCGAGCGCGCCGTGCACGTCCTCGTCCGAGGGCTGGGCGACGAGCTCCCCCGACGTCACGGCCGCGAGGAGCCGGTCGAGGCCCGCGTGCATGCGCGCCGCCTCGTCGGCGCTCAGGTAGCCCGCCGCGGTCAGCGCGGTGGCGTGCGCGTGCGAGCCGGCGATGTCGTACGGAGCGAGCACCCAGTCGAAGTGCGTCGAGCGGCTCAGGGCCTGCAGCTCGGGCGACGGCCCGCCGGCGAAGCGGGCGCCCCAGAGAGCACCCTCATTGGTTCCGTGCGCGGACTCAGCGGTCACAGGTTCGACCCTTTCGTGCGGGATGGACGAGCGGATGCCGCGGCTCACTGCTGGCGCAGCAGCCACACCAGCAGGGCCTTCTGGGCGTGCAGGCGGTTCTCCGCCTCATCCCAGACGACGCTCTGCGGGCCGTCGATGACCTCGGCGTCGACCTCGTAGCCGCGGTCGGCAGGCAGGCAGTGGATGAAGATCGCGTCGGACGCGGCGAGCGACATCGTCTCGTTCGTCACCTTGTACGCGCCGAGGTCGCGCAGGCGCGCGAGCTTCTCCTCCTCCTTGCCCATCGACACCCAGGTGTCGGTGACGACCACGTCGGCGCCGGCGGCGGCCTCGAGCGGGTCGGTGTAGAGCGTCACCGAGCCTCCGGTCTCCTTCGCGCGCTGGTCGGCGTCGTCGATCACGTCGTCGCGGGGCGCGTAGGTGTCGGGCGAGGCGACGCGCACGTGCATTCCGGCGGTGACCCCCGCCAGCACGTACGAGTGGGCCATGTTGCTGCGCCCGTCCCCGAAGAACGCGAGGGTGAGCCCGGCGAGCTCGCCCTTGTGCTCCTTGATGGTGAGGAGGTCGGCGAGAAGCTGACACGGGTGGAAGTCGTCGGAGAGCGCGTTGACCACGGGCACGCGGGTGCCGCGGGCCATCTCCTCGAGCCCGGCCTGGGCGTAGGTGCGCCACACGATGGCCGCGACCTGGCGCTCGAGCACCCGGGCGGTGTCGGCGGGGGTCTCCTTGCCGCCGAGCTGGCTGTTGGCGGTCGAGATGATGAGCGGCGAGCCGCCGAGGTCGGCGATGCCCACCGCGAACGACACGCGGGTGCGCGTCGACGACTTGTCGAAGATCACGGCGACCGTCTGAGGACCGGCGAGCGGCTTCTGCGCCCACCGGTCGCGCTTGAGCTCGACGGCGAGATCGAGGATCTCGGCCTGCTCGACCGCTGTCAGGTCGTCGTCGCGGAGCAGATGGCGGGTCATGCGGACACCTCCGGGGAGAGAACGACGGATGCCGCGACCTCGGCGAGTGCGGCGGCGAACCGCTCGCGGAACTCGTCGATCTCGACATCGCCGATGATGAGGGGCGGCGCCAGCCGCACCGTGCTGTCGTTGGCCGCGTTCACGATGAGGCCGTGCCGCTGCGCGGCGGCGGTGACCTCGTTCGCGACGGGGTCGGTGAGGGCGACGCCGATGAGCAGCCCCTGACCGCGCGTGCCGGTGACGAGCGGCGAGCCGATCGCCTCGACGGCGGCGCGCACCTGAGCGCCCCGCAGGGTCGCCGCCTCGACGAGGCCGGCGCGCTCGATCTCGTGGAGCACCGCGACCGAGACGGCGGTCGCCAGCGCGTTGCCGCCGAACGTCGATCCGTGGGTGCCGGGGTAGAACAGCTCGCTGGCCGTCGGGAACGTGATCAGCGCGCCGATCGGGAAGCCGCCGCCGATGCCCTTGGCGACAGTGATCGCATCGGGCACGATGCCCTCGTGCTGGAAGCCGAACCAGGCACCGGTGCGGCCGGCGCCGGTCTGGATCTCGTCGATGATGAGCAGCGCGCCATGGCGTGCTGTGATCGCCCGTGCCGCGGCGAGGTACCCCTCGGGCAGCGGCACGACGCCCGCCTCGCCCTTGATCGGCTCGACGAACAGGGCGGCCACCGTGTCGTCGACGGCGGCCTCGAGGGCCTCGATCGTCGACGGCAGGAACTCCACGCCCGGCACCATCGGCTCGAACGGCGCGCGCATTCCCGGCTTTCCGGTGAGCGCCAGCGTGCCCATCGTGCGGCCGTGGAACGCACTCTCGAGCGCGAGGATGCGCGGCCGCGCGCTGCCGCCGTGGAGACGGGCCAGCTTGAACGCGGCCTCGTTGGCCTCCGCCCCCGAGTTGCCGAAGTACACGCGGCCGGCGGGGCCGGTACCGGCGAGCCGCTTCAGCAGCGCCGCGAGCTCGAGCTGCGGCGGCGTGGCGAAGTAGTTCGACACGTGGGCGAGGGTCTGCGCCTGCCGGGTCACCGCGTCGACGAACACCGGGTGGGCGTGCCCGAGGGCGTCCACAGCGATGCCGGCGAGGAAGTCGAGCAGGCGGGTGCCCGCGGCATCCCAGACGTAGGCGCCCTCGCCACGGGTCAGCAGGGCCAGGCGGTCGCCGGAGTTGCGCACCAGGTCACGCCCGGCGGCCTCCTGCCAGATCTCGGTCTGCGCGTCTGCGTCGCTCATTTCGCCACCACTTCCGTTCCGATGCCCTTCTGAGTGAAGATCTCGACGAGCACCGAGTGCGGCACCCGTCCGTCGATGATCGCCGCCGTCTCCACGCCGCCTTCGATCGCGTCGAGGCACGCCCGCATCTTCGGGATCATCCCCGACTCGAGCGACGGCAGCATGGTGCGCAGCTCCTCGGCCGTGAGGCTCGAGACGAGCGACTCCCGGTTCGGCCAGTCGGCGTAGAGCCCCGGCACGTCCGTGAGGATGACCAGCTTGGATGCCCCGAGGGCCACCGCCAGTGCGGCGGCCGCGGCATCCGCGTTCACGTTCAGCGACTGCCCGGGGTGGTCGAGGTCCGGGGCGATCGAGGAGACGACCGGGATGCGGCCCGCCGTCACGTGGTCGAGCACCGGCTGCGGGTCGACCTCGACGATGTCGCCCACCCGGCCGAGGTCGTGCTCGACCCCGTCGACGAGCACGCCGCGACGGCGCCCGCCGAACAGGCCCGCGTCCTCGCCCGACAGACCCGCGGCGACCGGGCCGTGGGCGTTGATCTTGGCGACCAGCTGCGGGTTCACCTGACCGGTGAGCACCATTCGCACCACCGAGATCGCCTCGGTGGAGGTCACCCGGTAGCCGCCCTTGAACTCGGTCGGGATCGCGAGCCGGTCGAGCATGTCGGAGATCTGGGGACCGCCGCCGTGCACGACGACCGGCTTGACCCCGACGTAGCGGAGGTAGGCCATGTCGGCGGCGAAGGCGTCCTGCAGCTCCTCGGAGACCATCGCGTTGCCGCCGTACTTGACGACGACGATCTGGTCGCGGAAGCGACGCAGCCAGGGCAGCGACTCGATGAGGGTCGCCGCCTTCGCGGAGGCCTCGGTCGGGTCGGTGTCTTGCAGGGCGGGATCGGTCATGAGGCGTACGCGCTGTTCTCGTGGACGTAGTCGTGGGTGAGGTCGTTGGTGAGGATCGTCGCCTCGGCGGTGCCGACCTTCAGGTCGATGAGCAGGTCGGTGGCGCGCGGGGCGAGGTCGACCTCCTCGCGGGGACGGTCGGGTCCGCCCTGGCTGCACACGCGCACGCCGTTCATCCACACGTCGACGTCGTACGGGTCGAACGCGGCCGCGGTGGTGCCGATGGCGGCGAGCACACGCCCCCAGTTCGGGTCGTTGCCGAAGATCGCGGCCTTGAACAGGTTGTTGCGCGCGACGGAGCGCCCGACCTCGACCGCGTCGGTCTCGCTCTCGGCGCCGACCACGCGGATCGTGATGTCGTGGCTCGCGCCCTCGGCGTCGCCCTGCAGCTGCCGGGCGAGGTCCTGGCAGAGGTCGGCGAGCACGGCGGCGAACACGTCGAGATCGGGATGGATGCCGGTGGCCCCGTTCGCGAGCAGGGTGACCTGGTCGTTCGTCGACATGCACCCGTCGGAGTCGAGCCGGTCGAAGCTCGTGCCGGTCGCGCGGCGCAGGGCCGCATCCGCCTCGGCGCTCGTGAGCTCGGCGTCGGTCGTGATGACGACCAGCATCGTCGCGAGGCCGGGCGCCAGCATCCCGGCGCCCTTCGCCATACCGCCGATGGTCCACCCGTCGTGGGTGCGCACCGCGCGCTTGGGCCGGGAGTCGGTGGTCATGATCGCGAGGGATGCCGCCTCTCCCCCGTCGTCCGACAGCGCCGCCACGCCCTCCTCGACGCCCGCGAGAACCTTGGCCCGGAAGACCTCGTCGCCCGTGCCGATGAGGCCCGTGGAGCACACGACGACGTCGCCGGCGCTCACCCCGAGGAGCTCGGCGGCCTTCTCGGCGGTCTGATGGGTCGTCTGGAAGCCGAACGATCCGGTGAAGCAGTTCGCCCCGCCGGAGTTCAGCACGACCGCCTCGATGACGCCGTCCGCGACGACCTGCTGCGACCAGATGATCGGGTTCGCCTTGGCCCGGTTGCTCGTGAACACGGCGGCGCCCACCTTGCGTGGGCCGCGGTTGACGACCAGCGCGACGTCGGGCTTGCCGGTCGACTTCAATCCGACGGCGACGCCGGCGGCGGCGAATCCCTGGGCGGCGGTGACGCTCACGGGGCGACTCCGTTCACGGTGAGGGCGCGGTCCTCGGGGAGGCCGAGCGCGATGTTCATGGACTGGATGGCGGCACCGGCGGTGCCCTTGGCGAGGTTGTCGACCGCGGCGGTGACGACCACGCGGTTCGCGTCGCGGTCGATCGCGAGGGACAGCAGCGCCGTGTTCGCCCCGAGCACGTCGGCGGTGCGCGGCAGCACCCCCTCGGGCAGCAGCTGCACGAAGGTCTCCCCCGCGTAGGCGCTCTCCCACGCGTCGCGCAGCTGCGCATCCGTCACGCCCGCCCGGATGGGGGCCGTCGAGGTCGCGAGGATGCCGCGGGCCATCGGGACGAGCACGGGCGTGAACGAGATGCGCACGTCGTCGGCGCCGGCCCCGCGCAGCGCCTGCTGGATCTCGGGGATGTGCCGGTGCGTGCCGCCCACGGCATACGGATTCGCGGTGCCGAGGATCTCGCTCGCGAGCAGGTTCGTCTTCAGGCTCTTGCCCGCGCCCGACGGCCCGACCGCGAGCACGCTGACGAGGTCGGTGGCGTCGATGACGCCCGCCGCGACGCCGGGCGCGAGGCTGAGGCTGACGGTCGACGCGTTGCAGCCGGGGGCCGCGATCCGGGTCGCGCCCACGAGGTTCGCACGCTGCTTCCCGGTCGCCACGGCGAGCTCCGGCACGCCGTAGGCCCACGGCTCGTGGAAGTCGCCGCCGTAGAACCGGGCCCACGCGGCCGGATCGGTGAGCCGGTGATCGGCACCCGCGTCGATGACGAGCGCGGAGTCCTTCAGCGCGTCGGTGTACTGACCCGACTGCCCGTGCGGCAGCGCGAGGAAGACGACGTCATGGCCGGCGAGGATGTCGGGCGTCGTGTCCTCGAGGGTGAGGTGCGCGAGGGAGCGCAGGTGCGGCTGGTGCGCGATGAGCGGCTGGCCGGCGTTCGCGTGCGCGGTGACGGTCGTGATCTCGACATCGGGATGGGCTGCGAGGATGCGCAGCAGTTCACCGCCCGCATAACCGGAAGCGCCGGAGACGGCGACCGAGAGCGTCATGGATTCCACCTTAGTTTCTGGGAGGGATGCCGCTCATGCACAGAGCACGCGCGGCGAGGGCCGAACGCGGCGACACCCGCGACGGCTCCCGGAAACGGGGGACGCAGGGGTCGCCTAGAGTCGGCGGCCGCCGCGGCGTCGGCACGCGCCACCGAGGCTCACGGGGAGCACTGCGAGGTGGAGGGACGCCGACGGCATGCCGCGAGGGTATCGGGATGCCGCATCCCCCCGCAAATCCGGGCCGTCACCCGGCGTCGAGGTGGGCGTCGAGGAAGGCCTGCACCCGCGCCCAGGCGTCGGCCGCCGAGGCTGCGTGGTAGCGGCGGCCCTCGTCGTTGAAGAACGCGTGCGCGGCATCCGGGTAGACGACCGTCTCGAGGGCGACACCCGCCTCGCGAGCCGTCTGCTCGACTGCCGGGAGCGCCTCGATGAGCGACGGATCGTGCTGTCCGTAGAGCGCGAGCACCGGCGCCGTGATGCGCCCGAGCTGCTCGGCGCCCGGCGCGGAGCCGTAGAACGGCAGCGCCGCGCGCACGCGCGGGTCGGCGGCGGCGAGGAGGAACGCGAAGGTGCCGCCGAAGCAGAAGCCGATGACCCCGATGCGTCCGTCGACGCCGGGTTCCGTGGCGACGAGGTCGACGACGCCGGTGAGGGCCCCGACCGCCCACCCGGCGTACTCGGGAGCCCGGGCCCCGGTGATCGCGTCGCGCATGCGGGGCTGGGCGGCGACCCGCGCCTCCTCGTCGTCGCTGTTCATGATCGCGAACAGCTCGGCGCCGATCGAGGGCTCGATGCCGCCACGGCTCAGGATGTCGGGGGCGGCGGCGAGGTAGCCGAGGGCGGCGAACCGGTCGGCGACGTCGCGGATGTGGTCGACGAGCCCCCAGATCTCGTGGATCACGATGACCGCTCCGCGCACGGGCCCGTCGGGCCGCGCCAGGTACACGTCGATCGCGGGGCCGTCGGGGGTCGGGATGCTGCGCGTCTCGGTCATGCCGCCACGCTACGCCCGCGCGCTATGCACGGCGTGCACGTCACTCCCGCAGGGTCGCGCCGAACCGCTCGGTCGCCACGGCCACGCCCGCGAGCTTCGCCTCCGTCGCCTCGGCCGCGGTGAGCGTGCGGTCGGGGGCGCGGAAGCGCAGCGCGAAGGTGAGGCTCTTGGTGCCCTCGGGGAGACCCTGCCCGCGGTAGTCGTCGACGAGACGCAGCGACTCGAGCAGGTCGCCCGCACCGGCCACGAGCGCGGCGGCGAGGTCGGCGGCGGCGAGGTCGGCGTCGACGATGAGCGAGACATCCTGCGTCGCCGCCGGGTAGCCCGAGAGCGACGGGGCGACGGTGCGGGTTCCGGCGGCGGCGACAAGGGCGTCGAGATCGAGCTCGGCGACCGTGACGCGGCCGGGCAGGTCGGCGTCGGCCGACACCTGCGGCAGCAGCTCGCCGACGTAGCCGATCTCCACGCCGTCGACCGACAGCACGCCGGCACGCCCCGGGTGCAGCGCCGCGCGCTGCGCCTGGGCGACGTCGATCGTGACGCCGGCAGCGGATGCCGCGACCCGCACCGCGTCGAGCACCTCGGGGAGTCCGGCCGCCTCGGCCGACCGGCCCGGCTGCTTGGGCGCGACGTGACCGGTGACGAGCACGGCGAGGTGGCGACGCTGCGGTGGGATGCCCGCGTCGAGCGCCGCGAGCGTCGCGGCGTCGGGACGTGCGGCGGCGGGCGGCACGTCGGCCGTGCCGTAGACGACGCCCGGCTCCGGGAGGAACACCGCGCCGGTCTCGAACAGCGACAGGTCGCCGAGGCCGCGCGCCGCGTTGCGGTGCGCGACGACGAGCAGTCCCGGCACGAGGCTGCGCCGCAGCGCCGGTGCGAGTCCGTCGAGCGGGTTGGCGAGCAGCACGCTCGGCACCGCCTCGCCGTCGGCGGAGCCGTGCAGCGTGTTCGCGTCGACCGTGGTGAACGGGAACGACGGCGTCTCGACGAAGCCGGCGGCGGCGAGCGCGTTCGACACGCGACGGCGGGCCGCCTGCGCAACGGTCCAGCCGCGACCGGTCGGAGCGACGGGGAGCACCGCGGGGATGCGGTCGTAGCCCTCGATGCGGGCGACCTCCTCGGCGAGCGTCCACTTGTCGGTGAGGTCGGGGCGCCACGTCGGCGCGATGACCAGCCTGTCGTCGCCCTGGTCAAGCACGGTGGCGCCGATCTTCTCGAGCGCGCCCGTGATCTGGTCGTCGGTGTAGTCGACCCCGATGAGCGCGGAGATGAATCCGTCCGGCAGCAGGATGCCGTCGCGCTGGTGTGCGGACTCGACCCTCGCGAGGCCGCCCTCGACCGCGCGCGTGCCGCCGGCGAGCTTCTCGAGCAGCTCGACGACGCGCTCGGCGGCGACCGACGCGACGTTCGGGTCGACGCCGCGCTCGAAGCGCCGAGACGCCTCGCTCGGCAGCTTGTGGCGACGCGCGCTGCGGGCGATCGTGACCGGGTCGAACGTCGCCGCCTCGACCAGCACGTTGCGGGTCGTCTCGCTCATCTCGGTGCTCGCGCCGCCCATGACGCCTGCGAGACCGATGGGGCCCGAGGCATCCGTGATCAGCAGGTCTTCGACATGCAGGTCGCGTACCTTGCCGTCGAGGGTCTCGAGCGTCTCGCCCGGCGCCGCCCGGCGCACGGTGATGCCGCCGGAGAGCTTGTCGAGGTCGTAGCCGTGCACGGGGTTGCCGAGCTCGAGCATGACGTAGTTGGTGATGTCGACGAGCACCGAGATCGAGCGGATGCCGGCCAGCGCGAGCCGGGCCACCATCCACGGGGGCGTCGGCCGCGACGGATCGACGCCGCGCACGACGCGTGCCGCGAACTGCGACGCACCGACGCGCCCGCGGATGGGTGCGGCATCCTCGATCGCGATCTCGACGCCCGCACCCGGGTCGACCCACCGCCCCTCGCGCGCGGGGTCGCGGAAGGCCGCACCGGTCGCGTGCGAATACTCGCGTGCGGCGCCGCGCAGCGACAGCGCATACCCGCGGTCGGGGGTCACGTTGATCTCCACGGCGACGTCGTCGAGACCGAGCAGGGCGATCGCATCGGTGCCGACCTCGGGGTCGAGGCCGAGCTCGGTGAGCCGCAGGATGCCGGAGTGGTCCTCGCCGAGGCCGAGCTCGCGCGCCGAGGCGATCATGCCGTCGGAGACGTGGCCGTAGGTCTTGCGGGCGGCGATCGGGAAGGGCCCCGGCAGAACTGCGCCGGGCAGCGTCACCACGACCTTGTCGCCCGCGAAGAAGTTGCCGGCGCCGCACACGATGCCGCGCACGCCGCCGTTCGCCTCGCCGACGTCGACCTGGCACCAGCGGATCGTCTTGCCGTTGGACTGCGGCTCGGGCTCGAACGAGACCACCTGGCCGACGACGACCGGACCGGTCACGTCGAAGGAGTGCACGTCCTCCTCTTCGAAGCCGACGCTCACGAACGAGGCGAGCACGTCCTCCGGGGTCGCGTCCGCAGGGACGTCCACATATTCACGCAGCCACGACAGCGGAATGCGCATCACACCACCATCCCGAACTGCTCGCTGAAGCGCACATCACCCTCGGCCATGTCGCGCATGTCCTGCACGTCGCTGCGGAACATGAGGGTGCGCTCGACCCCCATGCCGAACGCGAAGCCCGAGTACACCTCGGGGTCGAGGCCCGCCGCGCGCAGCACGTTGGGGTTGACCATGCCGCAGCCGCCCCACTCGATCCAGCGGGCGCCGCCCTTGAAGGTCGGATGCCACAGGTCGAGCTCGGCACTCGGCTCGGTGAACGGGAAGAAGTTCGCGCGGAAGCGCGTCTTCGCCTCGGCGCCGAACAGCTGCTTGGCGACGTGGTCGAGGGTGCCCTTCAGGTGCGCCATCGTGATGCCCTTGTCGACCACGAGTCCCTCGAACTGCGTGAAGACCGGCAGGTGCGTGGCGTCGAACTCATCGGTGCGGTACACGCGGCCGGGCGAGATGACGTAGATGGGCACATCACGCGAGAGCATGGTGCGCATCTGCACCGGGCTCGTCTGGGTGCGCAGCACCAGGTGGCGATCCACCGGGTCGACGTAGAAGGTGTCCTGCATCTGGCGCGCCGGGTGGTCGGGGTCGACGTTCAGCGCGTCGAAGTTGAACCACTCGTGCTCGAGCTCGGGACCCTCCGCGATCTCCCACCCCATGCCGACGAAGATGTCGCCGATCTGCTCCTGCAGGAGGGTCAGCGGATGCCGCGCCCCCACGCGCGTGCGCTGCGGCACGGCGGTGATGTCGACGCGCTCGCCCTCGAGCTTGGCGGCGAGCTCCGCTTCGGCGAGCGCGGTCTCGCGGGCGGCGAGCGCCTGCGTGACCTGCCCGCGGGCCTGGCCGACGAGCTTGCCGAACTCCGCCTTGCGGTCCGCGGGCACGTCGCGCATGCGCGCGTTCAGGCGCGCCAGCGGCGAGCCCTCCGCGACGTGCGCCTGTCGCGCCGCCTTCAGTTCGGCGGAATCGGATGCCGCGGCGATCGCCGCGACCGCGGCCTCGGCCGCAGCCGTCACCGCCTCGGGCGTGATCTCGTTCTCGGGTGCGTCGGACACGGGAATCGAGTCTACCGAGCGCCCAGGCTGTCTCAGGGCGCGGGCGGGGCGCCTTCGGCGCGCGGGGCGGCGAGGGACTCCGTGGTCGTCGCGGGGGCCGCGGCATCCGTGCCCGTCGCTCGCGGCGACCGGCGGGTGCGGCGCTCGACGACGTACGCGACGTAGGAGAGCGCCAGGCACAGGGCGACGTAGATCGCGCCGGCGATCAGCGCCGAGGGGATCAGCGGCGAGCCGAACTGCGGATTCGAGCCCAGCAGACGCGCGTAGTAGAGCAGCTCGGGGTAGGTGATGATGAAGCCGAGCGCGGTGTCCTTGAGCGTGACGACCAGCTGCGCGATGATCACCGGCAGCATCGCGCGCAGCGCCTGGGGCAGCAGGATCAGGCGGAGCACCCCAGCCTTGCGCAGCCCGATGGCGTATCCCGCCTCCTTCTGACCGCGCGGCAGCGCCTCGACACCCGCGCGGATCACCTCGGAGAGCACGGAGCCGTTGTAGGCGATCAACGCGATCACCACCGCTCCGTAGCTCGGCAGCCGCAGCCCGAGCACGGGGAGCCCGTAGTAGAGCAGCAGCATGAAGACGAGCACCGGGATGGCGCGCAGCACCTCGACGACCGCGGTGACCGGGATGCGCACCCACGCGTGGTCGGAAAGACGCCCGATCGCGAGCACGAAGCCGAGCACGACCGAGCCGAGCGCGGCCGCGGCGAACGCCGACAGCGTCGCGATGGTGGCCTGTCCGAACTGCTCCCACACCCGGCTGTAGGTGAACAGCTCCCACTTCCGGGCAGAGAACTGACCGGTCTCGGCGAGACGCCAGATCGTCCAGGCGACGCCCGCGGCGACGACGAGCACGGTGACGACGCCGAGGATCCGGTTGCGCAGTCGCGCCCGAGGGCCGGGCACGTCGTAGAGGACGGAACTCATCGGGCCACCTTCCAGCGACGTTCGAGCACGCGCTGCAGCCACGCCAGCAGCAGCACGAGCACCACGAACACGACCATCACCCAGAGGATCGTGACGAGCTGGTTCTCCCCCAGCTCGCTCATGTTCGCGCGGATGTTGCCGAGGTTGACGACCGAGAAGCCGCTCGCCACGGTCGTGTTCTTCAGCAGGGCGATGAGCACGCTCATCATCGGCGGGATGACCGATCGGGTCGCCTGCGGCAGCACGACGTAGCCCATCACCTGCCCGAAACCCATCCCGAGGGCGCGCGCGGCCTCGGCTTGCCCGACCGGCACGGTGTTGATGCCCGAGCGCACGGTCTCGGCGACGTAGGTGGCCGTATAGATCCCGAGGGCGGTCGTCGCGAGCAGCACGAAGTCGGCACGGCCGGGCACGAGGAGCGGGACACAGAACGCGAAGAAGAACATCACGAGTGTGAGCGGGGTGTTGCGGATCCAGTTGACGTACACCGCGCCGACCGCGCGCGCGATCGGCACCGGGGAGACGCGCATGGCACCGACGATGAGCCCGAGGAGGAGGGCGATCGCGCCGCCGCCGAGGAACAGCACCAGAGTGCCGCGCAGTGCCTCACCCCACAGATCGGGGTAGTCGGTGAGGATGTTCACCGTCGTCGTCCTTTCGGAGGGAGCCGGGGCGGCCGCTGCGCGGCCACCCCGGCGATGATCACGAGACGGGATCGACGGCAGGCTGGGTGGCCTGCACGCCGGACGCGCCGAGGTTCTTCTCGAAGATCGCGGTCCAGGTCGACCCTCCGTCGGTGAACATCGTGTTGATGAATGCCGCGAAAGCGGTGTCGTCCTTCGCGAGCCCGACACCGTAGCGCTCGGTCGAGAACGGCTCCCCGACGACCTTCAGGTTGTCGGGGTCGGCCGCCGCGTACCCGATGAGAATGGCCTCATCGGTCGTCACCGCATCGGCCTGGCCGCTGATGAGGTTCTGGACGCACTCGGAGTAGCCGCTGAACTCGACCGTCTTCGCATCGGGGTGCTCGTCCTTGATGCGCTGGATCGATGTGGATCCGGTCGCCGAACAGACCGTCTTGCCGGCGAGCGCGTCGACGCCCGTGATCGAGTCGTCGGCCTTGCGCACGAGCAGTCCCTGGCCGGTCACGAAGTAGGGACCTGCGAAGTCGATCTGCTCCTTGCGACGATCGGTGATCGAGTAGGTCCCGACGTAGTAGTCGATCTGCCCGTTCTCGATGGCCTGCTCACGGTTCGCGGAGGCGATCGCGGTGTACTCGATCTTGCTCTCGTCGTAGCCGAGCGACGCCGCGATCCACCGGGCGATGTCGATGTCGAAGCCCGACCTCTCACCCGTGGTCGGGTCGAGGTAGCCGAGACCCGGCTGGTCCTCCTTGACGCCGATCTTGACGACGCCGGCGGCCGAGATCTTCTCGAAGGTCGGGCTGCCGGCGATCTCGACATTGCTCGCGACCTCGAACAGCGGCGCGGCCGAGGCATCCGCGCTTCCCGAGGCACCCGGGGTGCCGCTGTTGCACGCGGTGAGCGCGAGCGCCGCGACCGCGAGTCCCGCAGCCGCTCCCATCATTCGTCTGATGCGCATGTGAATCTCTCCTGTTTCGTATCTCTTCTTCTTCGTCCGGCGCCGGGGACGGGCGCGCGGGTCTGGGGGCGTCAGTGGGTGATGAGCTTGGAGAGGAAGTCCTTCGCTCGGTCGCTGGCGGGGTTCGTGAAGAACGCGTCCGGAGTCGCCTGCTCGACGATCTGGCCGTCGGCCATGAACACGACCCGGTCGGCGGCCTTGCGCGCGAAGCCCATCTCGTGGGTGACGACGATCATGGTCATCCCTTCGTGCGCGAGCGAGGTCATCACGTCGAGCACCTCGGTGATCATCTCGGGGTCGAGGGCGCTCGTGGGCTCGTCGAAGAGCATCACCTTGGGGGCCATCGCGAGCGCCCGGGCGATGGCGACACGCTGCTGCTGTCCGCCGGAGAGCTGCGCCGGCAGCTTGTCGGCCTGCGCCCCGACGCCGACGCGGTCGAGAAGTCGACGACCGGATGCCTCCGCCTCCGCCTTCTTCTGCTTCTTGACCTTGATCGGTCCGAGGGTGACGTTCTCGAGGATCGTGAGATGGGAGAACAGGTTGAACGACTGGAACACCATGCCGACGTCGGCACGGAGCGCCGCCAGCGCCCTCCCCTCGCTCGGAAGCGCCACGCCGTCGATCGCGATCGTTCCCGAGGTGATGGTCTCGAGCCGGTTGATCGTGCGGCAGAGCGTCGACTTCCCCGATCCGGAGGGGCCGATCACCACGACCACCTCGCCTCGGTTGACCGTCAGGTCGATGTCCTTGAGGGCGTGGAAATCGCCGTAGTGCTTCTGCACGCGCTCGACGACGACCAGCGGATCGCCGCGTCGCACGCTGATGTTCGATGTCGCCGGGCCGGGGGAATCCTGGGAAGACATGATGTCCACTCTATGAACGGGATGTGGACGATCGCGACCCGTGGCGGATTCTCCCAGGGGGATGTAACCTCCGCGGAACCTGCCTCGGCCGGCTTCCGCGACACGGCATCCGGCCGGTCAGCCGCGCTGGGCGAACGCCGATTCGTAGAGGCAGACGCTCGCCGCAGTTGCGAGGTTCAACGACTCGGCCTGCCCGTAGATCGGCAGGCGCAGCGCGGCATCCACCCACTCGAGCGCCTCATCGGGCAGCCCGTGCGCCTCGTTTCCGAACACCCAGGCGGTCGGGCCGTCGAGTTCCCCGGCTCGCCGCGCGTCGAGCAGATCGTCGCCCTTGACGTCGGCGGCGACGACGCGCAGTCCTGCCGCGCGTGCCGCGTCGATCACGTCTTCCAGTGACTCGACGCGCGCCACCGGCACGTGGAACAGAGACCCGGTCGTCGACCGCACGACCTTCGGGTTGTAGGGATCCACCGTGCGCCCGGTCAGAACCACCGCATCGGCGCCGACGGCGTCGGCCGCGCGGATGATCGTGCCGAGATTGCCCGGATCGCGGATCTCTTCGCAGATCGCGAGCAGTCGCGGTGCACGGGCGAGAACGTCGTCGATGGATGCCTCGTCCTGGCGGGCGACAGCGATGATGCCCTGAGGAGTGACGGTGTCAGCCATCGCCTCGATCACCGCGTCGGACGCGAGCTCTACGCGGAGCCCCGCGCGCGATGCCGCCTCGCGGAGGTCGGCGTGGCGATCCCAGGCGGCGGGCGTCGCATAGAGCTCGACCAGGCCGTCGGCACGGAAGGCGAGCGCCTCGCGCACGGCCTGCGGACCCTCGAGGAGGTACAGGCCGGTCTCGTCGCGCGCCGCCCGTTTGGCGAGCTTCGCGACCGCTCGGGCGCGCGGCGATCGGGGATTCTCGAGCACGCGGCCAGTCTAGAGCGGTGGGGTGCCTCGCCCGGGAACGACGAACGGGGCGCCCTCCCGAAGGAGGACGCCCCGTGCAGCGTGTGACGCTTAGGCCGAGACCTTGGGCGCGTTCACGTCGGCCGGAAGGGCGGCCTTCGCCGTCGCGACCAGCGACGCGAACGTCGCGGGCTCGTTCACCGCGAGGTCGGCCAGGATACGGCGGTCGACCTGCACACCCGCGAGGCCGAGGCCCTGGATGAAGCGGTTGTAGGTGATGCCGTTCTGACGGGCAGCGGCGTTGATGCGCTGGATCCACAGACGGCGGAAGTCGCCCTTGCGCTTGCGACGGTCGCGGTACGCGTAGACGAGCGAGTGGGTGACCTGCTCCTTCGCCTTGCGGTAGAGGCGCGACCGCTGGCCACGGTAACCCGAGGCGCGATCGAGGATGGTACGACGCTTCTTCTGGGCGTTGACGGCCCGCTTGACTCTAGCCATTTCTTGTCTTCCTCACGTGGGTCGGCGCGCTCAGCGGCCGAGGAGCTTCTTCGCGACCTTGGCGTCGCCCGGGGCGAGCACCTGCTCCTGCGACAGACGGCGGGTGCGCTTGGTGGGCTTGCCCTCGAAGTTGTGGCGCAGGTTGGCCTGCTGCTTCATGAGCTTGCCGGTGCCGGTGATCTTGAAGCGCTTCTTGGCACCCGAGTGGGTCTTCTGCTTCGGCATGTCGGTTTCCTTCTGTGTTGTGTCCCGCGGACGGGAATCGTGGCGCCCTACTCGGCCGGAACCGGAGCGGGCTGCTCGTCAGTGGGGGTGTCGCCGCGGGCGGCCGAACGGGCGGCCTCCTTGTTCGCGGCACGCTGGGCGTTCTGCTCCGCCTTCGCCTCGGACTTGTTCTTGTGAGGCGCGATCACCATGACCATGTTGCGACCGTCGATCGTGGGGTTCGATTCGACGGTGCCGAACTCGGAGACATCCTCGGCGAACTTGCGAAGCAGGCGCACACCCAGTTCCGGACGCGACTGCTCGCGACCGCGGAACAGGATCATCGCCTTCACCTTGTCACCCGACTTGAGGAATCCCTCGGCGCGCTTGAGCTTGGTGGTGTAGTCGTGAGCCTCGATCTTGAGGCGGAACCGCACCTCCTTCAAGACCGTGTTCGCCTGATTGCGCCGGGCCTCCTTGGCCTTCTGCGCGGCCTCGTACTTGAACTTGCCGTAGTCCATGATCTTGACGACGGGCGGCTTCGAGTTGGGGGCCACCTCGACCAGGTCGAGGTCTGCCTCCTGGGCCAGACGCTGCGCAACCTCGATACGGACGACGCCTACCTGCTCGCCGTTCGGACCCACGAGGCGGACCTCGGGGACGCGGATGCGCTCATTGGTGCGGGGATCGCTGATGCGGAACTCCTCTTACGTAGCGGGTGCCACCGCGACGCGGGTGCGAAGCGGGCGGAAGATTCGCACACTCCACCCACGCGACGTCACGACGTTCGCGCCCGCACGCGCCACAAGGCCGCCACCGGAGAACCGGAGCTGTGCGTTCGACCCGGTAACCTTGGGCGGCAAGCGCGGGTGGGATGTGATCCACTTTCGATCCGAAGCAGACGCTCGGATGCCCGCACAGTCTAGCAGAGAGAACGACGTGCACACGAGCCCCGACGACAACGCCTTCACCGACGACGAGCGCCACGCTCGCTGGGAGGAGCAGGAGCGCGCCGCGTCGAGCGCCGTGCGCGACATCGCCGACGTGGCCGCGGTCGAGATCATCACCACGACCGCCGTGCACCTCATGAGCGCGGCCGCCGTCAAGGTCGGCCTCGCCGACGACCCGGAGTCGCAGACCGACCTCGACGAGGCCCGCAAGCTCATCAACGCCCTGGCCGGCCTCCTCACCGCCGCCGCCCCCGAGGTCAGCGACATGCACGCGCGGTCACTCCGCGACGGCCTGCGCTCCCTGCAGCTCGCCTTTCGCGAGGCATCCGTCGTTCCCGACCCGATCGGCAAGGGACCCGGCGAGAAGTGGACCGGCCCGGTCACCTGACCCCGCCCCGGCGCGCACTCGTCCGGTCGCGATGGCAGAGCGGCGGCGCGACGCAGCTCAGCGCGCGCGGTGCAACTTGACCGACAGCGAGTCGACCAGGGTCGCCACCGCGTCATCGGCGGCCCACCGGCGGGCGAGTCGCGCGAGCACGGCGTCGAGCTCCTGCTGATCGAG
Source organism: Microbacterium sp. 71-23 (assembly GCF_001897265.1). Lineage (NCBI taxonomy): Bacteria > Bacillati > Actinomycetota > Actinomycetes > Micrococcales > Microbacteriaceae > Microbacterium > Microbacterium sp. 71-23. Next base: position 104,673 of record NZ_MKSL01000025.1, on the reverse strand, counting down.
GCCCGCCGCGAGATTCAGGTGCACGACGAGTTCGGAGCCCAGACCCCGCGCGCGCGGATCCCCGGGAGCCACCTGCAGATCGAGCACCGCGAGCTCGTGCGCGATGCTGCGCTGAAGGCCCAGGAACACCGCCGGCGAGGCGAAGGACGGCTCCCATTCCTCACCCTTGGCGATCGCCCACACGGCGGGGCGCCGCAGCACGAACTCTGTGTCCGAGCCCGGGTCGATCACGATCAGGTCGGTGTCGTCGTTCGCGGCCGCGAGCGCCGTGCGCACGCCGTCGGCGGGCACCGGGCGAGCCGCGGCATCCCAGGCGCTCATGGTCGCCACCGATGTGAACACCGGCAGCACGCGTCGCCCGTCGGGCGCAGCCACCGTGACGATCGACAGCTCCTGCGTCTTGTCGACGACAAGGCCGGTCGGGCCCACACCCTCGTCTCCCTTCTCGGCGATGAGCGGGATCAGCAGGCGCGCCGTGCGGTACGCGGTCGCGACGGCGACCTGATCGCCCTCGCCGGCATGGAAGGCCTCCAGCGCCGCCCGCAGAGCGGGGTCGGCCGAGCCGTCGTCGCCCGCGTGCGGGTTCGGCTCGAAGCTGCGACCCGCCCACGGAGTGCCCGCCGAATCGGTCAGGTGAGGATCGTGCGCCGAGCCGTGGTCGTGGCCGCAGGCCTCGCCCTGACCGGGATGCCGCGACTCAGGCTCCGGCGACATCCAGCGCCTCGCGCAGGGTGAACGCCCCCGAATAGAGCGCCTTGCCGACGATCGCGCCCTCGACACCGTGCGGCACGAGCTCGCGCAGCGCCGCGATGTCGTCGAGGCTCGAGATGCCGCCGGACGCGATGACCGGCTTCGGCGTGCGGTCGGCGACGGTGCGCAGCAGGTCGAGGTTCGGGCCGCGCAGCGTGCCGTCCTTGGTGACGTCGGTGACGACGTACCGCGTGCAGCCAGCCTCCTCCAGCCGGTCGAGCACGGCCCACAGGTCGCCGCCGTCGCGCGTCCAGCCGCGGGCGGCGAGGGTCGTTCCGCGCACGTCGAGGCCGACGGCGACCGCGTCACCGTAGCGGCCGATGACATCTGCCGCCCACTCCGGGTTCTCCAGGGCCGCGGTGCCGAGGTTGATGCGCGCCGCGCCCGACTCGAGAGCCGCCTCGAGCGAGGCGTCGTCGCGGATGCCGCCGGAGACCTCGACGTTTACACCCTTGACGTGCGTGATGACCTTGCGCAGCAGGGCCGCGTTGCTGCCCCGACCGAACGCCGCGTCGAGGTCGACGAGGTGGATCCACTGCGCACCCTGGCGGGCCCACTCGAGGGCGGCCTCGACGGGGTCGCCGTAGCTCGTCTCGCTGCCGGCCTCCCCCTGGGTGAGGCGCACGGCCTTGCCGTCGGCCACGTCGACCGCGGGAAGGAGGATCAGTTCGGGCGTGGAAGCGAAGTCGTTCATGGGTCCTCGGGTGAAGCGAACAGGCGGATGCCGCGGCGCGCCGACGCGCGCCCGGGAGAGGTTATCCCGCGGAGAGCGAGCCGATCCAATTGGACAGCAGTCGGATGCCGGCGGCCCCCGACTTCTCCGGGTGGAACTGGGTCGCCGACAGCGCGCCGTTCTCCACGGCTGCGAGGAACCGGGACCCGTGGGTCGCCCAGGTCAGCGACGGCGTGGGGAAGGGCGGCTGCACCTCGAGCGACCACTGCTGCGCCGCGAAGGAGTGCACGAAGTAGAACCGCTCGTCCTCGACGCCGGCGAACAGCGTCGACCCCTCGCCGGGCTCGACGGTGTTCCATCCCATGTGCGGGAGCACCGGGGCATCCAATTCGGTCACCACCCCCGGCCACTCCCCCAGACCCGGGGTGTCGTCGCCGCGTTCGACCCCGCGGCCGAACAGCACCTGCATGCCGACGCAGATTCCGAGCACGGGACGTCCTCCGGCGAGGCGCCGGTCGATGAGCTCGTCTCCCCCGCTGGCGCGGAGCGCCTCCATGACGGCTCGGAACGCGCCGACCCCTGGCACCACCAGACCGTCGGCCTCGAGCACGAGCGCGCGATCGGCGGTGAGGCGCGCGTCGGCGCCGGCCACCGCGAGCGCCTTCACCGCGGAGTGCACGTTGCCCGACCCGTAGTCGAGCACCGCGACGAGCGGCGTGCGCGTCACAGAGCGCCCTTGGTGCTGGGGATGCCCTCGACGAGCGGGTCAAGCGCCTTCGCCTGACGGAACGCTCGCGCGAACGCCTTGTACTCGGCCTCCGCGATGTGGTGCGGGTCGCGACCCGAGAGCACGCGCACGTGCACGGTGAGGCCCGCGTTGAACGCGATCGCCTCGAACGTGTGGCGCACGAGCGAACCGGTGAAGTGGCCGCCGATCAGGTGGTGCTCGTACCCCTCCGGCTCGCCGGTGTGCACGAGGTACGGACGGCCGCTGATGTCGACCACAGCCTGCGCGAGGGCCTCATCGAGCGGCACGAGCGCGTCGCCGTAGCGCGAGATGCCGGCCTTGTCGCCGAGCGCCTGGCGGATCGCCTGACCGAGCACGATTGCGACGTCCTCCACCGTGTGGTGCGCATCGATGTGCGTGTCGCCGCTCGAGCGCACGGTGAGATCGGTGAGCGAGTGCTTCGCGAACGCCGTCAGCAGGTGGTCGAAGAACGGGACGCTCGTGTCGATGCTGCTGCGCCCGGTGCCGTCGAGGTCGAGGGTGAGCTCGACCGACGACTCGCTGGTGCTGCGGGTGATCGACGCCGTACGGGGTGCTGCGGGTGCGGCGCTCATGCGCCCGATTCTAGCGAGGCCAGGGCATCGAGGAACGCCGTCGTCTCCTGCGCGGTGCCCGCCGTCACCCGCAGGTGGTGCGGAATGCCGACGTCGCGGATCAGCACGCCCCGGTCGTACAGCGCCTGCCAGGTCGCCCGCGGGTCGTCGACGTCGCCGAACAGCACGAAGTTGGTCCACGACGGGTGGGCGCGGAAGCCCAGCGCCTCGACTGTCGCCGAGATGCGGTCGCGCTGCGCGACGATCTCGTCGACCATCCCGAGCATGACGTCCGCGTGACGCAGTGCCGCCGATGCGGCGGCCTGTGTGAGCGCACTCAGGTGGTACGGCAGGCGCACGAGGCGCAGCGCGTCGATGATCGCCGGGTCGGCGGCGAGGTAGCCCACGCGCGCACCGGCGAAGGCGAACGCCTTGCTCATGGTGCGGGAGACGACCAGGCGCTCCCGGCCCTCGAGGAGCGAGATCGCCGAGACCGCGTCGCGCGGGGCGAATTCGATGTAGGCCTCGTCGACGATGACGATGCCGCGGCTCGCCTCGTAGACGGCGGTGATCACATCGATCGGCAGCGGCGTGCCGGTCGGATTGTTGGGAGCGCACAGGAAGACGACGTCGGGGTCAGCGGCGGCCACCTGGTCGGCCGCGGATTGCGGAGACAGCGTGTAGTCGCTGGCCCGCTCGCCGGCGACCCACTCGGCGCCAGTCGCGCGCGTGAGAAGCGGGTACATCGAGTACGTCGGCGTGAAGCCGAACGCCCGACGCCCCGGGCCGCCGAAGGCCTGCAGGACGTGCTGGAGCACCTCGTTCGACCCGTTCGCGGCCCAGATCTGCTCGGGGAGCAGCCCGTTGCCGAGATAGTCCGCAAAGCCCTCGCGCAGCGCGGTGAACTCGCGGTCGGGATAGCGGTTGACGTCGCGCAGCGCGCGGGCGATGGAATCGAGGATGTCGCTGGCGACCTCATCCGGAACCGGATGCGTGTTCTCGTTGACGTTCAGAGCGACGGGGAGCGCGACCTGCGGGGCGCCGTAAGGGACGAGCCCGCGCAGGTCGTCGCGTATCGGAAGGTCTTCGAGACGGGTCACCGTTCCATCGTAGAGGCGGGATACGCGCCGACCCGACGGTCGAGATCAGCGAGCCGGAGCGTACTCGGTGGGGATCGACAGCTGCTCGCCGGCCACCACCGTGCCGTTTCCGAGTGCGTTGAGCCGCACGAACGCGTCGACCACGTCGCGCGGATCTGCCTGCGGCGCGACGCGCTCCGCGATCGACCACAGCGAGTCACCGGCCTCGACCGTGACGGTCTGGTAGGTGCCCGCCGGAGCACCGGCGTCGCGCGACGCGAGAGCCGCCCCGCCCGACACGATGCCCGCCGAGACCCCGATGAGGAAAGGCAGTGCGGCGAGGAACACGAGCACGCGGCGGCCACGACGCGTCATCCGCAGTCGGGTGCGCGGTGCGAGCGTGAGCGGGATCGTCGTCATGTCTGCCTCCTCAGAGTGGTGAAGTGTCGCAAGACCGGACCCGGCCGGGGGCCGGTCTTGCGAACTTCTTTTCCGAATCTATCTTCGATATTGTCGAGTGTCAACCGGCTCTCGCCTTCGAGGACTTTCGAACGCGACACGCGTGCCCGCTCCCGCGAAGGGCGCCGAGAGCCGGATAGGTTTTCGACATCTGAAGCACATCACCGACCTCCGACATTCGAACGAGAACGACGAGGCGGCCCAGGGAAGGAGCGTGCGATGCCCGGTCGGGAGAAGCCGCAGACGCGTCGGCGCAAGAGCCTCAGCGACAAGCAGCTGGCGATCCTCGAGGTCATCCAGCGCTCCATCGCGCGCCACGGATACCCGCCGAGCATGCGCGAGATCGGCGACGCCGTGGGACTCAAGTCGCTCTCGAGCGTCACGCACCAGCTGAACCAGCTCGAGCTGAGCGGCTACCTGCGTCGCGACGCGGGCAAGACCCGTGCGATGGAAGTGCTCATCGACCTCCCCGGCACCGCGGCCGAGAACCCCGCCGACACGGCCCCCTCGGTCGGCGACGCCGCCATGGTGCCCCTCGTCGGGCGCATCGCCGCCGGCATCCCGATCACGGCTGAGCAGCAGGTCGAGGAGATCTTCCCCCTCCCCCGCCAGCTCGTCGGCAAGGGCGACCTGTTCATGCTCAAGGTGCAGGGCGAGTCGATGATCGACGCCGCCATCTGCGACGGCGACTGGGTGGTCGTGCGCTCGCAGTCCACCGCCGAGAACGGCGACATCGTCGCCGCGATGCTCGACGGCGAGGCCACCGTCAAGGCCTTCCGCCAGCGGGACGGCCACACCTGGCTGCTGCCGCGCAACTCCGCGTTCGAGCCGATCCTCGGCGACGAGGCGGTCGTGCTCGGCAAAGTCGTCGCGCTCATGCGCGCGGTCTGACGACACCGAGACGACGACAGAGGGCGGCGACCGGAAGCATCCGGTCGCCGCCCTCTGTCGTTCGCGAGGCGCTCAGCCCTAGCGGGCGCCCACCTCTTCGCGCACCGCGACGGTCGCGGCGACGAGGTTGCGCAACGAGGCCTTCGTCTCGGCGTAGCCACGGGTCTTCAGACCGCAGTCGGGGTTGACCCAGATCTGGCGGGTCGGGATCGCCTTGACCGCGCGCTCGAGGAGCTCGGTGACCTCTTCGACGCTCGGGATGCGGGGCGAGTGGATGTCGTAGACACCCGGGCCGATGCCGTGGCTGAAGCCCGACGCAGAGATGTCGTCGATCACGTCGCCACGGCTGCGCGCCGCCTCGATCGAGGTGACGTCGGCGTCGAGGGCGGCGATCGCGTCGATCACGACGGCGAACTCCGAGTAGCACAGGTGCGTGTGCACCTGGGTGGCCGTCTCGGCTCCCGCGGTCGCCAGGCGGAACGATCCCACCGACCAGTCGAGGTAGGCGGGCTGGTCGGCCTTCTTCAGCGGAAGCAGCTCGCGCAGCGCGGGCTCGTCGACCTGGATGATCGCGATGCCGGCCTGCTCGAGGTCGCCGATCTCGTCGCGCAGCGCCAGGGCGACCTGGTTCGCGGTCTCGCCCAGCGGCTGGTCGTCGCGCACGAACGACCACGCGAGGATCGTCACCGGGCCGGTCAGCATGCCCTTGACGGGCTTCGCGGTGAGCGACTGGGCGTACTCGGCCCACGCCACCGTGATCGGCGCCGGACGCGACACGTCGCCCCAGAGGATCGACGGACGCGTCGCACGCGAGCCGTAGGACTGCACCCAGCCGTTCTGCGTCACCGCGAAGCCGTCGAGGTTCTCGGCGAAGTACTGCACCATGTCGTTGCGCTCGGGCTCGCCGTGCACGAGGACGTCGAGACCGAGATCCTCCTGCAGCGTGATGACCGCGGCGATCTCGTCGCGGAGGAACCCGTCGTACTCGGCCGTGGTGAGCTCGCCCTTCGCGTGGCGTGCGCGGGCGCGACGGATGTCACCGGTCTGCGGGAACGACCCGATCGTGGTCGTCGGGAGCGCCGGAAGGTGCAGCGCGGCATCCTGCGCCGCGGCACGCTCCGCGTAGTCGCCGCGCGAGAAGTCGGCGTCGGTCAGGGCGCCGGTGCGGGCACGCACCGCGTCGACACGCACGCCCGGTGCCGACCGACGGTCCTCGAGCGCCGCCGTCGCGGCGGCGAGGTCGTCGGCGATCGCGTCACGACCCTCGGCCAGGCCACGCGCGAGCACCGCGATCTGGCCGACCTTCTGATCGGCGAACGCGAGCCACGAGACGAGACGCTCATCGAGCGCGGGCTCGTCGGCGACGTCGTGCGGCACGTGCTGCAGCGAGGTGGTGGTGCCGGCGACGACGGATGCCGCGCCCAGCCCCTTCAGCGCCTCGAGCTTCTGCCAGGCGGCCTCGAGGTCGCCACGCCAGATGTTGCGGCCGTCGACGACGCCGCCCACGAGGGTCTTGGACTCGAGCCCGGGGACGGCCGCCGGAAGCGCACCGCGGCCGAGGTCGATCGCGAGCGCCTCGACGGGGGCGGCGGCCAGAACCTGCCACGCCTCGGGCGAGAGCTGCGCGTAGCCGGCGGTCACGAGGATCGACGGGCGGTCGGCGGCACCGCCGAGCACGGCGTAGGCGCGCTCCGCGAGCGCCGCGAGAGCGGCGGGGTCGACGTCGACGCTCTCGCTGACGAGGGCCGGCTCGTCGAGCTGTACCCACTCGGCTCCGGCCGCCTTCAGCGACGCGAGCAGCTCGACGTAGACGGGCAGGAGGTCATCGAGGCGGCTCGTCGGAGCGAAGCCGGCGGGCGCGGCATCCGTCGCCTTCGCCAGCGCGAGGAACGTGACGGGGCCGACGACGACGGGGCGCGTGACGAAGCCGTCGGCGCGGGCCTCGGCGACCTGGCGGGCGAAGCGGTCGCTCGTGAGCGCGAAGCGGGTCTCGGGACCGATCTCGGGAACCAGGTAGTGGTAGTTCGTGTCGAACCACTTGGTCATCTCCAGCGGCGCGTCATCGCCCTCGCCGCGGGCGGCCGTGAAGTAGGCCGACAGCGGCACGCTGCCGTCGCTCTCGCGCAGACGCGTGAAGCGGGCGGGCAGGGCGCCGACGGTCGCGGTGACGTCGAGCACCTGGTCGTAGTACGAGAACGACTCGGGGATCGAGGAGTCCGTGCGGCCGAGACCGAGCTCGGCGAGACGCTCGCGGGTGTCGCGGCGGAGGTCGGCCGTCGTGGCCTCGAGGTCGGCCTCGGAGAGCGCGCCCGCCCAGTGCGACTCGACGGCGCGCTTGAGCTCACGGCGGCGGCCGATGCGGGGGTAGCCGAGGATGGTTCCCTCGGGCAGGGCGGGTGCAGTCATCGACGTGACTCCTTCACTGGGGTGGAGGCGGGGCCGGAGGCGCCCGCGGTGAGAATACCTGCTTCACGGAGGACCGAGAGCACGGTGTCGTGGTTGTTGAACGCGTAGAGGTGCACACCGGGCGCTCCACCGGCCAGCACCTCCTCGGCGAGACGCGCGGCGTGCGCGATGCCGATCTCCCGCTGGCCCTCGGCGGTCGGCTCGACCTCGAGCGCGATCGCAAGGTCGGCGGGGATCTCCTCGCCGGTCAGCTGCAGCACACGGCGCAGCCGTGCCGGGCCGGTGATCGGCATGATCCCCGGCAGGATCGGGATGGTGACTCCCGCCGTACGGGCGCGGTCGACGAACCAGACGTAGTCGTCGGCGTGGAAGAACAGCTGGGTGATGGCGAGGGTCGCACCGGCGGCCTGCTTCGCCAGCAGCGCGTCGATGTGCTCGCGCGGATGCCGCGACCGCGGGTGGCCGTTCGGGAAGGCCGCGACGGCGATGTCGACCCGCGGGCGCGGATCGACGCGGGCGGCGCCGGGCATGCCGGGGATCCCGGACTCCTGGTAGGGAGCGCGCTCGGCCTGGACGCGGTCGATGAGCTGCACGAGCTGGGCGGCGCTCTCCAGGTCACCCAGGTACACGTCGTCCTCGGAGGTGCCCGCGGGCGGGTCTCCGCGCAGCGCGAGGAAGCTGCGGATGCCGGCGTCGAGGAACTCGCGGATGAGACGGTTGGCGCCCGCATAGGTGTTGCCCACGCACGTGAGGTGCGCCAGCGGCTCGACATCGGTCGTGGCGCGAATGTGACGCAGCACCTCGAGCGAGCGTCCGCCGGTGGATCCGCCGGCACCGTACGTCACCGAGATGAACCGCGGCCCGACCTCGGCGAGGCGCGCGATCGTCTCGTGCAGAGCCGCCTCTGACGCCGCCGTGCGAGGCGGGTACAGCTCGAACGAGAACGGCGCAGGCGCGGGCACGGAGTCGACGGAAGAGGTCATTTCACACGGTGGAAGAGGTGCGCAGAATGCGCATACGGGTGGGATCAGAGCATAAAGCACCGAGCGATGTGCGCAGCCGTGTGTGACGCCCGGAGTCACGCGAGCACCGCGCACGCGTCTCCCGCTCCGCGCCGAGCGGGCGGATGCCGCGGCCCGCGGCTAGCGTGGAGGGATGCCGCAGACTCTCCCCCACGGCTCCTGGCCGTCACCGCTGTCCGCCTCCGACATCGCCGGTTCCTCGCCCCGCTTCGACGGCGCGCGCCTGGTCGGATCGGAGATCTGGTGGGGCGCGTCGGTGCCCGAGGAGGGCGGCCGCGGCACCGTGCGCCGGCGATTCGAGGGCGGAGAGGTGGCGGAGATTCTTCCGGCACCGTGGAGCGCGCGCTCGGCGGTGCACGAGTACGGCGGCGGCGCGTGGGCTCCTCGCGGCGACGGCGGGCTGGTGTTCGTCGAGAAGGGCGACCAGCGGGTCTACTCACTCACCCCGGGTGAGGAACCTCAGCCTCTCACGCCGGGCGGGCTCGGACAGCGCTTCGGTGGGCTCACCGTCACGGGCGGTGCGCTGCTCGCGGTGCGCGAGACCCAGGACGCGCGCGGCACGACCCACGACGCCGTGCGCATCCCGCTCGACGGATCTGCCTCCGACGACCCGACCGCGCTGCAGGTCGTCGCATCCGGCACCGACTTCGTCGCCCAGCCCGCACTCTCCCCCGACGGGCGTGAGATCGCCTGGATCGGCTGGAACCACCCGCACATGCCGTGGGAGCGCAGCGAACTCCGGCGCGCTCCACTCGGGCGGCCGGACGAGGCATCCGTCGTCGCCGGCGGCGCGAGCGCGCCGGTACAGCCGACGTGGGAGCCGGACGGCGCGCTGCTCTACTCCGACGACGAGACCGGGCGCTGGAACCTCCGTCGGGTGCGCGGCGGCACGGTGACGGAGGTCGCGCCCGCCGACGCCGACACCGGCGGCGCGCTGTGGGTGCTCGGCAGTCGCTGGTTCGCGCCGCTCGGTGGCGGCCGCATCGCCGCCCTCCGCACCAACGGCCGGGACGAGCTCGACGTCATCGAGGCGGACGGGACGAGTCGCGGCATCCCGCTGCCGGTCTCGAGCCACCTGCTCATCGAGGATGCCGCGGGCTCGCGCGTGCTGCTCACGGGCGCGGGCTCGGCCGTGTCGAGCGGACTGTGGCTCGTCGACGTCGAGACCGGCGCCGCGGAGGCCGTGGTCGGCGGCGCCGCGCCGCTGCCCGACGCCTGGCTGCCGACCCCGCGTGCGGTCACCTACCCCGGTCCGCACGGGCCGGTGCACGCGTTCGTCTACCCGCCGACCGCTCCCGGAATCGTGGCGCCCGCCGGCGAGCGCGCGCCGTACGTGGTCACCGTGCACGGCGGACCCACCTCCCACGTCGCGGGGGGCTTGTCGGGATCGATCGCCTACCTCACGAGCCGCGGCATCGGCGTGCTCGACGTCAACTACGGCGGGTCATCCGGCTACGGACGCGCCTACCGCGAGCGCCTCGACGGTCAGTGGGGCATCGTCGACGTCGACGACGTCCTCGCCGCGGTGGCCGGTCTCGTCGCGGAAGGCGACGCTGACGCCGCCCGCATCGCGATCGCCGGCGGCTCCGCGGGCGGATGGACCGTGCTCGCCGCCCTCGCCGGCAGCGACGTGTTCGCGGCGGGCATCTCGCGCTACGGCGTGGCCGATGCGCGCGCCCTCGCCGCCGACACGCACGACTTCGAGTCGCGCTACCTCGACGGCCTCATCGGTCCCCTGCCGGAGGCCGAGGCCGTCTATCTCGAGCGATCCCCGCTGTCACACACGGACCGGTTCGCGGCGCCCGTGCTGCTGCTGCAGGGCGCCGACGATGCCGTGGTGCCACCCACCCAGTCGGAGGCCATCCGCGACGCGCTGGCGGCGCGCGGCATCCCGCACGCCTACCGTCTCTACGAGGGCGAGGGGCATGGCTTCCGCCGCCGGGAGACGATCATCGACGCCGCCGAGACCGAGCTCGCCTTCCTCGGCGCCGTGTTCGGATTCACTCCACCGGGGCTGCCGCCGCTCGCGCTCGACTGAGCGCCGAAGGGTCGCCGCTCACGACTGACGGACCTGAACGCTCAGCGCGCGAACGGGGCGAGCTCAGCGGCGAGACGCTCGGAGACGTGAGCGTGCAGCAGAGTGCCGGTCTCCTCGTGCGACTGGCTCACGATGAGCCCGGTGTCGTGCACCGCGGAGACGAGGTCCCCGCGACCGTAAGGCACGAGCGCCGTGATCTCCACCGCCGGCAGCGGCAGCGCGGCCTCGACAGCCGCACGCAGCTCGGCGATGCCCTCACCCGTGCGCGACGACACGAAGTACGCGCCCGGCACGAGTCCGCGCAGCACCAGGCGCGCGTCGGCATCGACGAGGTCGGCCTTGTTGAAGACGACGAGCTCCTGCGTGGCGCGCGCGCCGACCTCGCCGATCACGTCGCGCACCGTCGCGAGCTGCGCGGCAGGGTCGGGGTGGGAGCCGTCGACGACGTGCACGATCACATCGGCGTCGCCGACCTCCTCCAGCGTGGAGCGGAATGCCTCCACGAGCTGATGAGGCAGGTTGCGCACGAACCCGACGGTGTCGGTGAGCGTGTAGACGCGTCCATCGGATGCCTCGGCCCGCCGCACTGTCGCATCGAGCGTCGCGAACAGCGCGTTCTCCACGAGCACACCCGCGCTCGTGAGCCGGTTCAGCAGGCTCGACTTCCCCGCGTTCGTGTAGCCGGCGATCGCGACGGACGGGATCGTGTTGCGCTTGCGCTCGGCGCGCTTCGCATCGCGGGCCGGCGCGAAGTCGCGGATCTGCCGGCGCAGCATCGCCATGCGGGTGCGGATGCGGCGGCGATCGAGCTCGATCTTCGTCTCACCCGGTCCGCGCGAACCCATGCCGGCGCCGCCGGCGCCCACCTGGCCACCGGCCTGACGGCTCATCGAGTCACCCCACCCGCGCAGGCGCGGGAGGAGGTACTCGAGCTGGGCGAGCTCGACCTGGGCCTTGCCCTCACGAGACTTCGCGTGCTGGCTGAAGATGTCGAGGATGACGGTGGTGCGGTCGATGACCTTCACCTTCACGACGTCTTCGAGTGCACGCCGCTGGCTCGGTGCGAGCTCGGTGTCGGCGATCACGGTGTCGGCGCCGACCGCGGCGACGATGTCGCGCAGCTCCTCGGCCTTGCCGCGACCGACGTAGGTCGCGGGGTCGGGGTGCGGCCGACGCTGCAGCACGCCGTCGAGCACCGCGGCACCCGCGGTCTCGGCGAGCGCGGCGAGCTCGCGCAGCGAGTTCTCGGCGTCCTCCTGCTCACCCTGCGGATGCACGCCGACGAGCACGACGTTCTCGAGTCGCAGCTGCCGGTACTCGACCTCGGTGACGTCCTCGAGCTCGGTCGAGAGCCCGGGTACACGCCGCAGCGCGGCACGCTCCTCACGGTCCCACTGCTCGCCGTCGGTCTCGCCGCCGTACGCGGTCGACGCGTCCTGCAGAGCCTGCGCGGACCCGAGCTCGTCGAAGCGACGCACTCCCGCCCGCGCCTCCGCCCGAGCGAGCACCCGCTCCACGGCGTCATCCTGTCGACTCGCGTGCGCGGTGTCGATGTCGTCCGTCATCAATTCCTTTCGAGGATGCCCCGTGGCCGCGGCATCCGCTCACTCTAGCCTCCCGCCCAGACGCGCTCTCCGCTACGCTCGCACCATGCCGAGCGACCACTACTTCAGTGCGTCTCCGGCCAGTCCCGAACAGCAGCGGCTGATCACCGTGACGCTCGCGGGACGCGACGTGCAGGTGACGACCGCGAACGGCGTGTTCAGTCCCGATCGCCTCGACGCCGGAACGTCCGTGCTGCTGGCGAACACGCCCCCGCCGCCTCCCGGAGGTCATTTCCTCGACCTCGGCTGCGGGTGGGGTCCGATCTCACTGTCGCTGGCGATCGAGTCGCCGCGCGCCACCATCTGGGCGGTCGATGTCAACCAGCGGGCCCTCGGACTCGTCCGCGCCACCGCGGAGCGCCTGGGCCTCGAGAACGTCAACGCGGTGACGCCCGACGATGTTCCCGACGACGTGGTGTTCCGCACGATCCGGTCGAACCCGCCCATCCGCGTCGGCAAGAACGAGCTGCACGACATGCTCGAGCGCTGGATCCCGCGGCTCGACGAGCGCTCCGACGGCTGGTTCGTCGTCGCCCGCAACCTCGGGTCGGACTCCCTGCAGCGGTGGATCTCGGCGACCTTCCCCATGGGCTACAGCGTGCACCGCGCGGCGACCGCGCGGGGGTACCGCGTCCTCAAGGTGCGCCGACACGGCACCCCGCCGACCGAGGCGATCGAGCTGCCCTACCCGGTCGACTGATCGGGCGCTTGTCGGCCGATTCCCCGCGGTCGCGCTCGAGGCGATAGCCCGCCGCGAGCGACGTCCGTCGAACGCGCACCCGCCGGTCAGGCGAGCGCGACCTCGCCCGGAGCACCCGCCGTTCAGGCGAGGGCGACCTCGCCCGTGTAGGTGAGCACGGCTGGGCCGGAGAGCAGCACGTGACCGTCGACGACCCGCACGCCGAGTTCGCCGCCCGGCACGGCGACGCGCCAGCGGTCGGGGGCGGCGGGGCCCGCCCAATGGCGCACAGCGAGGGCCGCGGCGGCGACGCCGGTGCCGCAGCTGAGCGTCTCGCCGACACCGCGCTCGAACACCCGCATGCGGATGGAACCGACCCCGTCCACCACGAGAGGCTCTCCCGGAACGACGAACTCGACGTTCGCGCCCGCCGCCGGTGCGGGCGTCAGCTGGGGAACGTACGCCAGCTCGAGGCCGTCGAGCTCGTCATGCGAAGGAAGTGCGACGACCACGTGCGGGTTGCCCACGTCGATGCCAAGACCGGGTCGCGCCACCGGCAGACCCTTGGCCTGCACCAGAACGTCGGTCTCGTCGACGACGAACACACCCAGGTCGACCTCGAAGCCGTCGCCGTCGCGACGCACGGTCTTGACGCCGGCGCGCGTGCCGATGCGCTGCTCGCCGAACGTCGCGAGTCCCGCCTGCTCGAGGTAGCGGGCGAAGACACGGATGCCGTTGCCGCACATCTCCGCCGCCGAGCCGTCCGCGTTGCGGTAGTCCATGAACCACTCGACTCCCGATGCCGCCGCCTTGGCGCCCTCGGCGATCGCCGCGGAGCGCACGACACGCAGCGTTCCGTCGGCGCCGATGCCGAAGCGGCGGTCGGTGAGAGCCGCGACCTGGGCGTCGGAGAGGTCGACGACGCCGTCGGGGTCGGCGATGATCACGAAATCGTTGCCGGTCCCCTGGCCTTTGGTGAACGGCAATGCGGGCATGGGTCGAGTCTACGGGCGCCGTGCGAGGGCCGCGTCGAGGGCGTCGGATGCCGCGGCATCCGGCTCGACCCACGCAAGACCGTCGTAGCGGCGGAACCAGGACACCTGCCGCCGCGCATAACGGCGGGTGAGCGCCTGGGCCTGGGCGATCGCCTCAGCCTCGGTGAGCACGCCGTCGAGCTGATCGAGCGCCTGTGCGTAGCCGATCGCGCGGCGCGCGGTGACGCCCTCGTCGAGTCCGTCGGCGCGCAGCCGTTCGGCCTCGGCGACGATGCCGTCGCGCCACATCCGCTCGACGCGGGCGTCGAGGCGGACGACGAGCTCGTCGCGCGCGACCCCGGGGGCCATGAGCAGGGTGTCCGCGCGCCACAGCACCGGGGCATCGGGAAGCGCTGCACCGTGCGTCGCCTTGCCCTGCGCCAGCACTTCGAGCGCGCGCACGATGCGCCGCCCGTTGGCCGGGTCGATGCGCTGCGCCGTGGCCGGGTCGAGATCGCGCAGACGCGCGAACAGCACGCCGGGTCCGTCCTCCGAGAGCTCCGCCTCGAGGCGCTCGCGCACCGCCTCGTCGCGCGGGGGGAAGCGGAAGTCGTAGATCACGCCGGAGACGTAGAGTCCCGAGCCGCCGACGAGGATCGCATCGGCGTCGCGCGCGTGGATCTCATCGATGAGACGCCGAGCCTCGGTCTGGTACCAGGCGACCGCGGCGTCGTCTCGCACGCTGAGCACGTCGAGCAGGTGATGCGGGATGCCGCGGCGCTCGGCGACCGTGAGCTTGGCGGTGCCGATGTCCATGCCGCGGTAGAGCTGCATCGCGTCGGCGTTCACGATCTCGGCGGCACCGCCGGTCGCGGCGAGGTGGTCGGCGAGCCGCAGCGACAGATCGCTCTTGCCGGTGCCGGTGGCGCCGACGACCGCGATGACGCGGCCGCTCACACCCCGACGCGGAGCGTGGGCAGCCCCAGCCGCACGGGCGCGCCCGGTGCGGACTCGCCATGGGGCGACGGGATGCCGCACGCCTCCGCCTGCCCGCGATCCCAGGCGTCACCGGCACGGGTGCGACGGATGCGCAGGGCGCCCTGCTCGCCGTCGGCGAGGAGGTAGAACGGCGCCGCCTGCGTGATCTCGACGGTCACGACGTCGCCCGGGCGCGGTTCGGGCGAACCGGCGGGCACCGCGAAGTGCACGAGCCTGTTGTCTTCGGCGCGCCCGGTCAGACGCAGGGTCGCGGCATCCTTCTTGCCCTCACCGGTGGAGACGAGCACGTTGACGGTGCGTCCCACTTGGCGTTGGTTCTCCTCGAGGGAGATGCGGTCCTGCAGCGCGACGAGGCGCTCGTAGCGCTCCTGCACGACCGCCTTCGGCACCTGGTCGGGCATAGTGGCCGCCGGCGTACCCTCGCGGATCGAGTACTGGAAGGTGAACGCGCTCGCGAAGCGTGCCTGCTCGACGACGCGCAGGGTGTCCTCGAAGTCCTCGTCGGTCTCGCCCGGGAAGCCGACGATGATGTCGGTCGTGATCGCCGCGTGCGGGATGCGGGCGCGCACCCTGTCGAGGATGCCGAGGAAGCGCTCGCTGCGGTACGAGCGGCGCATGGCCTTCAGGATGCGGTCGGAGCCGGACTGCAGCGGCATGTGCAGCTGCGGCATGACAGAACCGGTCTCGGCCATCGCGTCGATGACATCGTCGGTGAACGCGGCGGGGTGGGGGCTCGTGAAGCGGATGCGCTCGAGACCGTCGATCTCGCCGGCGGCACGCAGGAGCTTGCCGAACGCCTCCCGGTCGCCGAACTCGACGCCGTAGCTGTTGACGTTCTGACCGAGGAGCGTCACCTCGATGGCGCCGTCATCGACCAGCAGCTTGATCTCGCTGAGGATGTCTCCGGGTCGCCGGTCGCGCTCTTTGCCGCGCAGGCTCGGCACGATGCAGAACGTGCAGGTGTTGTTGCAGCCCACGGAGATCGACACCCAGCCGCTGTGGGTGCTGTCGCGCTTGGTCGGGAGCGTCGAGGGGAACACTTCGAGCGACTCGAGAATCTCGAGCTCGGCATCGCCGTTGTGGCGTGCGCGCTCGAGAAGGGTCGGAAGGGAGCCCATGTTGTGCGTGCCGAAGACGACGTCGACCCACGGCGCCTTGTCGAGGACGACCTGCTTGTCCATCTGGGCGAGACATCCCCCGACGGCGATCTGCATGCCGGCGCGGGCGTCCTTGCGGGCCTTCAGGTGGCCGAGGGTGCCGTACAGCTTGCCGGCGGCGTTGTCGCGAACGGCACAGGTGTTGATCACGACGACGTCGGCATCCTCGCCGTCGGCCGCGCGCACGTACCCGGCGCTCTCGAGAGAGCCGGAAAGCCGCTCGGAGTCGTGCACGTTCATCTGGCAGCCGAATGTGCGCACCTCGTACGTGCGCGCGTGCCCGTCGACGTCGAGGGCTGCCGACGACGGCGCGATGAGAGTCGGGGTACTGCGAGGGGAGGTCATGATGCCTGTCATTCTACGGTCGGCTCCACGACAGACGGCCTGACCAGCACGCGACGGAGTCAGTCGGTGAATCGCACCCCGGAGGTACGGGGTCGCTCGCCCAGGGCCTGCCGCGCGACCCGCATCGACGTCGCCCCGTTGAAGCCGCGGCGCTGCAGTTGTCCGACGAGACGGCGCAGCCCCACCTCGGGAGGGAGTGAGCGCAGGGTGCGGGCCTTGCCGAGCGCGAACTCGAGCGCGCGCTCCTCCTCGTCATCGGGCAGCTGGTCGATCGTGACGTCGATCACCTCGCGGTCGAGACCGCGCTGCACGAGCGCCTGACGTACGGCGCCCCTCCCCTGCCGCTTCTGAAGCCCCTTGTGCACGAGCTGCTCGGCGAGGGCCGCGTCATCGAGGTAACCGCGATCGACGCAGGCGTCGATGATCTCGTCGATCTGCATCTGATCAAGTCCTTCGGCCCGCAGCACATCGTGGGCCTCACGCACCGACAGACTCCGCCCCCGCAGGCGCTTCAGCAGGGTCTGCTCCGCCGCCGCGGCGTCGATCGCCGGCGACGGTGTCTCGCCGTCACCGGGGCCTGCGATCGCGCGACCCGACGACGGGCTGCGCCCGCGATCCGGCGCGCGCGTCGAGTCGTCGACGGCTCCCAGCGCGTGCAGCCCCCGGGCGGCCGGTGCCGTCCAGGTGGTGTGCCACCGCGTGTCGGGTTCGGCAGGCGCGTCGGGAGAGGCATCCGTCGAGGAGGACGCCAACGTCGGACGCGGCAGGCCGGCCGACGCGGAGCGCCCGAAGAGGGGGATGACGGGGGCGAGCCCGTCGGGCTCGCCCCCGGGAGGTACCGTCATGATCAGGCCGGACGACGCTTCGCGAGCTCGTCTTCGACGGCGGCATCGGCGTCCTTCGGGACGCCCACGCCGAGCTTGGCCTTGATCTTCTGCTCGATGTCAGCCGCGATGTCCTCGTTCTTGAGCAGGAACGACCGGGCGTTCTCCTTGCCCTGACCGAGCTGCTCGCCGTCGTAGGTGTACCAGGCGCCCGACTTCTTGACGATGCCGTGCTCGACACCGAAGTCGATGAGGCTTCCTTCGCGCGAGATGCCCGTGCCGAACAGGATGTCGAACTCCGCCTGCTTGAAGGGCGGCGCCATCTTGTTCTTGACGACCTTGACGCGAGTGCGGTTACCGACCGCGTCGGTACCGTCCTTCAGCGTCTCGATGCGGCGGATGTCGAGGCGTACCGACGCGTAGAACTTGAGCGCCTTCCCGCCGGCGGTGGTCTCGGGCGAGCCGAAGAAGACGCCGATCTTCTCGCGCAGCTGGTTGATGAAGATCGCGGTGGTCTTGGTCTGGTTCAGGCCACCGGTGAGCTTCCGGAGCGCCTGCGACATCAAGCGCGCCTGCAGGCCCACGTGCGAGTCGCCCATCTCGCCTTCGATCTCGGCCTTGGGGACGAGGGCGGCGACCGAGTCGATGACGACCAGGTCGATTGCGCCCGAACGCACGAGCATGTCGGCGATCTCGAGCGCCTGCTCACCGGTGTCGGGCTGCGAGACGAGCAGCTGGTCGATGTCGACGCCGAGCTTCGCGGCGTAGTCGGGGTCGAGCGCGTGCTCGGCGTCGATGAATGCGGCGATGCCGCCCGCGCGCTGCACGTTGGCGATCGCGTGGAGGGTCAGCGTGGTCTTACCCGACGACTCCGGACCGTAGATCTCGATGATGCGGCCGCGAGGAAGACCACCGACGCCGAGGGCGACGTCGAGGGCGATGGAACCGGTGGGGATGACTTCGACCGGCGCGCGCTCGTCGCTGCCCAGCCGCATGACCGAGCCCTTTCCGAACTGGCGGTCGATCTGGGCGAGGGCCGACTCGAGGGCCTTCTCGCGCTCGACGGGTGATGGCATGGCGTGCTCCTTCTGCTCGCGTTCCGCTGCCTGTAGGCTGCCGGGCCGCCCCCACGGTGAGGGTGTTCCCGGCAAGGCGTCTGGTGTCGTTCGACGTCCCTCACGCTAGGCCGCACCTCCGACATCGGTCGGGGGCGTTGCGGCATTCCGTGAGGGCGACGAGAACGTCACCGGATGTGAAGGAGACTACGCCGACATCGAACGGATCTTCGACGACACGCCGAACGACACACCGTCATTCATCGGAGCGACGGACGGGTCAGTGACGCTTCGGCTCGAGGCGTCCGGCGCCGTGGCGGCGCGAGAGCGGGACATCCGTCGCCTCGCACAGGGCGAGCCAGACGTCGCGCGTCGCCAGGCCGGCATCGAGCGCCTCGACGGGGGTGCGCCCGCCGAGCTCGGAGAGCACCAGGTCCGCGACGATCGCGGGACCGCGCGCTCCGAACTCGTCGGACACCGCGCGTTCGAATTCGCTGCGTCGCACCTCAGCGCAGCGAGAGCTCGGGCTCGACCGAGGCCACCAGCTCGTCGGGGACAACATCGGGGAAGACCTGCAGGCCCTCGAGCACCAGGAGTCGGTCGGCGACTTCGCGCATGATCATCGCGATCGATACATCGAGCGCATCGGCGACCGCGGCGAGGATCTCGCTCGACGCCTCCTTCTGCCCGCGCTCCACCTCGCTGAGGTAGCCGAGCGCGATGCTCGCGCGGCTGGCCACCTGACGGAGGGTACGGCCCTTCTGCTGGCGCAGGTCCCGCAGGACTTCGCCGATCTCATGACGTACCAGGATCATTCGGGTCCCCTCCTCACTCATCTCGGGTCGCGGTCCGGGGGGACCACGCTACCTCACCGGTTGCAGTCAATCTAACCCGCGCCGCTGGGCATCGGGCCAGAATCACCGAATGTAACCGACCGGAAACAGGCCCTATTCCCCTCGCCACGGTGACCCCTCAGAGGGCGTCGAGAGCGAGCCGGATGACGCGGCGCACCGTCTCTGCACGGATGCCGTCGCGGTCACCGTCGAGCTGCAGCGATTCGACACGCGTGCCGAGGGGGGTGGACACGGCGATGTGCACGGTTCCCACCGGCTGCCCGTCGGGCGAGGTCGGCCCCGCGATGCCGGTCGTCGCGATGCCGACCTGCACCTCGACTCCTGGGAGGGCGAGTGCGCCGCGCACCCCTTCCGCCATCTGGCGGGCGACCTTGGGCTGCACGGCGCCGTGGAGCGCGAGCACCTCGGCATCGACGCCGAGCAGCGTGGCCTTCAGCTCGGTCGCGTAGGCGACGACTCCGCCCTGCACGTGAGCGGATGCCCCGGGCACCGCGACGAGCTGGGCGGTCACTGCGCCGCCCGTGAGCGATTCCGCGACACCGATGCGCCAGCCGAGGTCGTCGAGCCGGGCGATGAGGCGGGCCGCGTCGGAGGCGGGCGCCGCCGGTCGGGAGCGCACGAGCGTCTCCTCCGCGTCGGCGCTGCCGTCGTGCGCGTCGATGTCGGTCACGTGGCCGACCGCCGCGCCGCGCGGGCGCCGCGGATCTCGGTCACGAGGTAGTCGATGCCACTCGCGATCGTGAGGATGACGGCGATCCACATGGTCGCCACGACGAACCATGAGACCCAGCCGCCGAGCACCGTCCACAGGGGCGCGATGGCGAGCGTGATCGCGACGGCCTGGGCGACGGTCTTGAGCTTGCCCATCCACGCTGCGGCGAGCACGTGGTCGCTGATGACGATGAACCGGTAGACGGTGATGCCGATCTCGCGCACGAGGACGATGATCGTCACCCACCAGGGCAGCTTGCCGAGGATCGAGAGGCCGACGAACGCGCAGCCGGTGATCACCTTGTCGGCGATCGGATCGAGGATCTTGCCGAGGTCGGTCACGACCTCGTACTTGCGGGCGAGGTAGCCGTCGATGCCGTCGGTCGCGATCGCGACGACGAACAGCAGAGCGGCGGCCCACCGCAGGCCTCCGTCGGTGCCGCCGTCGGAGAGCAGCAGCCACAGGAAGACCGGCGCGCAGAGGATGCGCGCGATGGTGATCGCGTTGGGCAGCTGTCGCGGAATCGTCGTCATGGTCAGTCGCGGCCGGTCAGGCTCCAGGCATCCTCGTCTCCGTCGGAGTCGAGGACATCGTAGCCGTCGAACTGCCGCTCGACCGGATCGTCGGCGTAACGCTCATCGATCCCAGCGGGGGCGGATGCCGCGGCCGGCACGTCGTCGCCGCGCAGACGCGCGAGCACCTCGGGCAGCTGCTCGGGGGTGACCAGCACGTCACGCGCCTTCGAGCCCTCCGAGGGCCCGACGATCTCGCGGGACTCGAGGAGGTCCATGAGGCGTCCGGCCTTCGCGAACCCGACCCGCAGCTTGCGCTGCAGCATCGAGGTCGAGCCGAACTGGGAGCTGACGATCAGCTCGGCGGCGGCGAGGAGCAGCTCGAGGTCGTCGCCGATGTCGGCGTCGATCTCCTTCCTCTCCGCGGCGGCCTGCACGTCGGCACGGTAGTCGGGGCGGGCCTGTCCGGTGACGTGGGCGACGACCTTCTCGATCTCCGCCTCGCTGACCCACGCGCCCTGCACGCGCAGCGGCTTGGACGCCCCCATCGGCAGGAACAGCCCGTCGCCCTGTCCGATGAGACGGTCGGCGCCCGGCTGGTCGAGGATGACGCGCGAGTCGGTGACGCTCGTGACCGCGAACGCGAGCCGCGAGGGCACGTTGGCCTTGATGAGACCCGTGACGACATCGACGCTCGGACGCTGGGTGGCGAGCACGAGATGGATGCCGCTGGCCCGGGCGAGCTGCGTGATGCGAACGATCGAGTCCTCGACGTCGCGCGGGGCGACCATCATGAGGTCGGCGAGCTCGTCGACGACGACCAGCAGGTAGGGGTAGGGCTTGAGCACGCGCTCGGAACCGGCCGGCAACTCGACCTGACCGGCGACGACGGCGCGGTTGAAGTCGTCGATGTGGCGGAACCCGAACGACGCGAGGTCGTCGTACCGCATGTCCATCTCCTTCACGACCCACTGCAGCGCTTCGGCCGCCTTCTTCGGGTTCGTGATGATGGGGGTGATGAGGTGCGGCACGCCGGCGTACGAGGTCAGCTCGACGCGCTTCGGGTCGATGAGCACCATGCGCACGTCGGCGGGCTTGGCGCGCATCAGCAGGCTCGTGATCATCGAGTTCACGAAGCTCGACTTGCCGGAACCGGTGGAGCCCGCGACCAGCAGGTGGGGCATCTTCGCGAGGTTGGCGACGACGTAGGAGCCGCTGACGTCCTTGCCGACGCCGATCGTCATGGGATGGGTCTGCTGCTGCGCGGTCGAGGAACGCAGCACGTCGCCGAGGGTGACGATCTCGCGGTCGGTGTTGGGGATCTCGACGCCGATGGCGCTCTTGCCGGGAATCGGGGCGAGGATGCGCACCTCGTTGGAGGCCACCGCGTAGGCGATGTTGTTGGTGAGCGCCGTGATGCGCTCGACCTTCACACCGGGGCCGAGCTCGATCTCGTACTGCGTGACTGTCGGTCCGCGGGAGAAGCCGGTGACCCGCGCATCGACCTGGAACTGGTCGAGCACCCCGGTGATCGCCCGGACGACCTCGTCGTTCGCCGCCGAACGCGCCTTGCCGGGCGCGCCGGGCGCCAGGGTCGTCACGGCCGGCAGCCGGTAGGGGGCGGCGGGCGGGAGGCCCGCGGCATCCGATCCGAAGCCGACCACATCGGGCAGTGCCTCCTGCGGGCCGGTGTCGCCGTCGTCGACGAGGGAGGTCGCCGCGTTGCGAGCCGCCTGCGTGCGCGCCGCGCGGATGATCGAGGGATCGACGACCTCGGTGATCGCATCGGTGGGCACCGGTGCGACGGCCTGGTCGAACCCGCCCTGGGCGTCATCGGTCGTGAAGAGCAGCTCTGTGAGGTCCTGCGACGGGGAGGTCGAGGCATCCTTCTCACGACGCCCGCGGTTGCGACGCCACGCCGGCAGCGTCTCATCGGCCGCCTCGGCGGAGGCGTCGGGCTCGGACACGCGCTCGGTGCCGAACATCCACGCGTACAGGTCGCCGAGCCTGCGGCCGATGCGGTTCGGCGGGGTCTTGGTGAGGATCAGCACGCTGAGCGCGGCGAGGAGCCCCAGGGCGAGGTACGCGCCGATCGGGGAGAGGAGGTAGGCGAGCGGCTCGGCCACCATCCAGCCGAAGAGGCCTCCGGCGCCGCTCAGCGCCGGAAGACCCTGGGAGGGAGCAGGCCGTCCGCCGGCCACGTGGCAGAAGCCCGCGATCGCGACGACGAACAGCAGGAAGCCGATGCCGATGCGGCCGTTGTCGTGCACCGAGGCCGGATGACGGAACAGCCACCCGGCGAGGAGCACGAGCAGCACCGGCATGAGGAACGCGAGCCGTCCGACCAGCCCGCCGACGCTGTAGGCGGAGACGGAGGCGGAGACATCCGTGCCGATGAGGAACCACTCGACCACGGCGCCCGCGACCGCGAGGACGACCAGCAGGAACGGGAGCCCGTCGCGGCGCTGCTCCTTCTCGAGCGTCTCGGGCCCGAACGCGCGGAACAGCCCGCCGACGCCGTGCGCGAGCCCCATCCAGGCGCGCACCGCGAGGGCCGGCCTGTCAGGCTCGCCGACGTAGCCGCGCGGGGTCGGTTCGGGCTTGCGAGCGCGCGACGCACCGCTCTTCGCGGGCGCGCGGCCGCTCGAGGTGGCGCTGCTGCTCCTGGGCATGCCTCCACGGTAGGCGTCCGGGCCGACACTGGCCGGTAGCGACGCGGATGCCGCGGCCACACGCCGCCACGACCCGCACCCCCGCGTGCGGTGGGAGGATGCCGGAAGGCCCGCGCCGACGCGGGCACGGAGGATCCCCCATGACCCCACCCCGCCCCGTCGCCGTCTACGGCGGCCGACGCATCCCGTTCGCACGCTCGAACACGGCCTACGCCGACGCATCCAATCAGGACATGCTCACGACCACGCTGCAGGCCGTCGCCGACGCGTTCGACCTGCACGGCGAGCGCATCGGCGAGATCGCGGCCGGAGCCGTGCTCAAGCACTCGCGCGACTTCAACCTGACCCGCGAGTCGGCGCTCAGCACGACCCTCTCCCCCGCCAGCGCCGCATTCGACGTGCAGATGGCGTGCGGCACCGGGCTGCAGGCGGCGGTGACCGTCGCGAACAAGATCGCGCTCGGGCAGATCGACTCGGCGATCGCCGGCGGGGTCGACACGACATCCGATGCCCCCCTCGCGCTCGACGAGGGGCTGCGTCATCTGCTTCTGCGCGCCAACCAGGCGCGCTCGTTCGGTGCTCGGGCGAAGCTGTTCGCCGGCTTCCGCCCGCGGATGCTGCGCCCCCACGTGCCCAGCAACGGCGAGCCGCGCACGGGCCTGAGCATGGGCGAGCACACCGAGCTCATGGTGAAGGAGTGGGGCATCACCCGCGCCGCGCAGGACGAGCTCGCCTATGCGTCTCACCGCAACGCCGCCGCCGCGTGGGAGGCGGGGTTCTTCGACGATCTCGTCGTGCCGTACCGCGGGCTCACCCGCGACAACAACCTGCGCACCGACATCTCCCTCGAGCGGCTCGGCACGCTCTCCCCGGTCTTCGATCGCACGAGCGGACGCGGCACGCTCACGGCCGGCAATTCGACGCCCCTCACCGACGGCGCGTCGGCGGTGCTGCTCGGCACGGAGTCGTGGGGTGCCGAACGGGGCCTTCACCCCCTCGCGTACGTCATCGACGCGGAGACGGCCGCCGTCGACTTCGCTGGCCCCGGCCCGGAAGGCCTGCTGATGGCACCCGCCTACGCGGTGCCGCGCCTGCTCGCGCGCAACGGGCTCACCCTGCAGGACATCGACGTGTACGAGATCCACGAGGCCTTCGCCGGACAGGTGCTGTGCACGCTCGCGGCGTGGGAGGACGCCGACTACTGCCGCACCCGGCTCGGACTCGACGCCCCGCTCGGGCCCATCGACCGCGCGAAGCTCAACATCAAGGGTGGGAGCCTCGCCACGGGGCATCCGTTCGCGGCGACCGGCGGGCGCATCCTCGCCGGCACCGCGAAGATCCTGCACGAGCGGGGCGGCGGCACGGCACTCATCTCGGTCTGCGCGGCCGGCGGCCTCGGCGTCACCGCGCTGCTGAAGGCGGCGTGACGACGAGCGGATGCCTCACCGCAGCCGCTTCACCATGATGTCGCGGCCGCTCGTGGGCTGAGTCACCGCGAAGCCCTCGGAGCGGTACAACGTGGCGGCGAAGTTGCCGCGCTCGACGCTGAGGCTCAGACGCTGATATCCGGCGGACGCGGCGTGGGCGGCGAGACGCTGGAGCAATGCGCGGCCCACACCGTGCGCCCGCCAGATCGGACGCACCCCGATGATCAGCTCGGGCACACCGGTGGCGACATATCCGAAGCCGGGGTCCGAGCGCGGGAACATGCGATACCAGGCCGCACCGATCGGCTCACCGGTGGGCGAGGTCGCGACGAATCCCGCGTCGCCGGGGCGCATCCAGCCGGCGAGATAGCGGCTGTGCTCGGGCGAGCCGAGCACCTCGTGCCGAGGGCGCGCCGAACCCGGTCGCCAATTGGCCGCTTCCACGACCATGTCGGCGAGAAACGCTCCGTCCGACCTCGTCGCCGGCCGGATCGCGAACGACTCGGGCATGCCTCAGATCGTAGTCCCGCCGATGCCCGCGCCCGATCCGCTCAGGCCTCGATGACCAGCGGCACGATCATCGGGCGACGACGCAGCGACTGGTTGACCCAGCGACCGATCGTGCGCCGCACGACCTGCGACAGTGCGTGCGTGTCGCGCACGCCCGACTGCACAGCCTCGGTGAGAGCAGCCGCGATCTTCGGCTTCACCGCGTCGAAGACCGAGTCGTCCTCGGCGACACCGCGCGCGTGGATGTCAGGCCCGGAGACGATGCGGCCGGTCGCGGCATCCACCACGACGATGACGGAGATGAACCCCTCCTCGCCGAGGATGCGGCGGTCCTTCAGGTCGGCGTCGGTGATCTCGCCCACGCTCGAGCCGTCGACGTAGACGAAGCCCACGTCAAGCTGGCCGACGATGCGCGCTCGGCCGTCCTTCAGGTCGATGACCGTGCCGTTCTCGGCGAGGATCGTGCGCTCCGGCTCGACGCCGGTCTCCTGCGCGAGCTTCGCGTTGGCCATGAGGTGGCGGTACTCGCCGTGCACCGGCAGCACGTTGCGGGGCTTGAGGATGTTGTAGCAGTAGAGCAGCTCGCCCGCGGCGGCATGACCCGACACGTGCACCTTGGCGTTGGCCTTGTGCACGACGTTCGCGCCGAGCTTGGTGAGTCCGTCGATCACCCGGTAGACGGCGTTCTCATTGCCGGGGATGAGGCTCGACGCGAGGATCACGGTGTCGCCCGGTCCGGGTTCGATGGCGTGGTCGAGGTTCGCCATGCGGCTGAGCACCGCCATGGGCTCGCCCTGCGATCCGGTCGACATGAAGACGACCTGGTCGTCGGGAAGGTTCTGCGCCTTCTTGTAGTCGATGAGCACGCCGTCGGGCACCGTCAGGTAGCCCAGGTCCTCGGCGATCGTCATGTTGCGCACCATGCTGCGTCCCAGGAAGGCGAGCCGACGGCCGTGAGCGGCAGCGGCGTCGAGCACCTGCTGCACGCGGTGCACGTGCGACGAGAAGCTCGCGACGATCACGCGGCGCGGGGCCTTGGCGATGACCTGGTCGAGCACGGGGCCGATCGAGCGCTCGAGCGGCGTGAAGCCCGGGACATCCGCGTTCGTGGAGTCCACGAGGAAGAGGTCGACGCCCTCCTCGCCGAGCCGAGCGAACGCCCGCAGGTCGGTGAGGCGGCCGTCGAGCGGCAGCTGGTCCATCTTGAAGTCGCCGGTCGCGAGCACGAGGCCCGCGGGCGTACGGATCGCGACGGCGAGCGCGTCGGGGATGGAATGGTTGACGGCGACGAACTCGAGGTCGAACGGACCGACCTTCTCGCGCTGCCCCTCGGCGACGGTCAGCGAATACGGCTTGATGCGGTGTTCCTTGAGCTTCGCCTCGGTGAGGGCGAGCGTCAGCTGCGAGCCGATGATCGGGATGTCCTGGCGCAGCCGCAGCAGGTAGGGGACGGCGCCGATGTGGTCCTCGTGGCCGTGGGTCAGCACGACCGCCTCGATGTCGGCCAGCCGATCCCGCAGCGGACCGAGGTCGGGGAGGATCAGGTCGACGCCGGGCTGGTGCTCCTCGGGGAAGAGCACGCCGCAGTCGACCACGAGCAGACGCCCGTCGTACTCGAACACGGTCATGTTGCGGCCGACCTCGCCGAGTCCGCCGAGGGGCGTGACGCGCAGGGTGCCGGAGTCGAGGGCGGGCGGATCGTAGACCTGGGTGGGCATGCAGAGCCTTTCCGGGATGCCGCGCCTCGCGCGCATCCGTCATCTCGC
Source organism: Microbacterium sp. 71-23 (assembly GCF_001897265.1). Lineage (NCBI taxonomy): Bacteria > Bacillati > Actinomycetota > Actinomycetes > Micrococcales > Microbacteriaceae > Microbacterium > Microbacterium sp. 71-23. Next base: position 77,945 of record NZ_MKSL01000025.1, on the reverse strand, counting down.
CGCGGGGGCGGCGTCTCGGTATGGCCGCTCGCGCGGCGTTTGTGTCCGCACTCGCGGCGGACGGTGTCAGCGGGTCGTGCCGTGGACCTTCGGCAGCGCACCGCCCGCGGCCGCGTTGCGGTCGGGGCGGAAGTTGGAGAAATCGGCGCCGGGCACGCCGGTCACGAGGGCGAGCTCGTCCTCGATGATCGCGGCCTCCCATTCCTCGGGGCCGACGAGCGGCAGGCGCACGCGGGGGCTGCCGATGCGGCCGAGGCCGTGGAGGATGTACTTCGCGCTCACCGTGCCGGGCACATGCGTCATGACGGCACGCACGAGCGGCTCGAGGCGCTGGTGCTCGGCGGTCGCCGCCGCGAGGTCGCCGCGGTTCACCGCGTCGACGATCGTGCGGTACGGGGTGGCCGTGATGTTCGCGGTGACGCCGATGAGTCCGGTCGCGCCGATCGCGAGGTGCGGCAGCACGTTCGCGTCGTCACCGGAGAAGTAGAGCAGATCGGTCTGGTTGAGCACACGGCTGACCTCGCTGAAGTCGCCCTTGGCGTCTTTGATCGCGAGGATGTTCGGGTGCTTCGCGAGACGCAGGATCGTCTCGTACTTGATGGGCACGCCGGTGCGACCGGGGATGTCGTAGAGGATCACCGGCAGGTCGGTCGCGTCGGCGACCAGCCGGAAGTGCGTGAGGATGCCGGCCTGCGTGGGCTTGTTGTAGTACGGCGTGACGATCATGATGCCGTCGGCGCCGGCCTTCTCGCTGGCCTTGTAGAGCTCGATCGCGTGGGCGGTCTCGTTCGAGCCGCCCCCGGTGATGATCTTCGCCCGACCGGATGCGACATCCTTGCCGACCTCGACGAGCTTGAGCTTCTCGGGGTCGGTGAGGGTCGAGGTCTCCCCCGTCGTGCCGGTGACGACGATGCCGTCGGCTCCCGCGGTGATCACGTCGTCGATGTGCTTCTCGACGGCGGGCCAGTCGACCTCGCCGTCGGCCGTCATCGGGGTGACGAGCGCGACGAGCACCTGTCCGAAGGGATTGCCCGTGTGCGTCATGGTCACAAGGCTATCGGTTCACACGGCCCTGGATTGCGGGAATCAGCGCCCCCGCTGGCCGATGCGGGCGGCGATCGCATCGGGGAGGAGCGCGGTCAGGCGCACCAGGATCTTGTACCGCAGCGACGGGATCGAGACGGACTTGCCACGGGCGACATCCCGCAACGATTCCGAGACGACGAGTGACGCATCGAGCCAGAGACCCGAGGGCACTCCTTCGTTCCCGGGCGCGAGCCCCATGCGCTCGTGGAAGCTCGTGTGCGTGAAGCCCGGGCAGACGGCGGTGACCGTCACGCCCCGAGGCGTGTACTGCACGTTCGCCCAGCGGCTGAACGAAATGAGCCAGCCCTTGCAGGCGCCGTAGGTCGAGCGCGGGAGGAAGCCGGCGACCGAGGCGACGTTGACGATGCGCCCGCGGCCGCGCTCGAGCATCGCGCCGAGGGCCGCGTGGGTCAGCCGCAGCGGCACCTCCACGTGGAGCTTCAGGTGGGAGACCTCGAGCTCGACGTCGTTGCGCTCGAACGCGAGCGGCAGACCGAACCCGGCGTTGTTGATCAGCAGCTCGATCGGACGAGCGCGATCGCGCAGGCGCGCCTCCACCTTCGCGCGCTCGCGACGCTTGAGAAGATCGACGGCCAGCGTCTCGACCTCGACACCGTAGCTGCCGCGCAGTTGGCTGGCGAGCTGCTCGAGCGCATCATGACTGCGGGCGACGAGCACGAGGGAGGCCCCGCGCTGCGCGAGCTGGCGAGCGTACTCGGCCCCGAGGCCCGCGCTCGCGCCGGTGATGAGAGCCGTGCGCGCCATGGCGCCAGCCTACGTGGTGCGCCCGCGCGTCACGAGCGGGCGGCCGGCCGCGGCATCCGTCAGGGGGCGACGCGCCCGTTCGCGGTGAACGCGGCGTGGGTGAGGGGCATGAGCTCGCGCCAGTACGCCTCCATCTGCTCCGCGCACATCTCGATCTCACGCTGCGGGAACGACGGGAACCGAGTGCCCTCGACCTTGGTGCGCAGCGAGAGGAAGTTCATCAGCGAGCGGGCGTTGACCGTCACGTACATCGACGAGTAGATGTTCAGCGGCAGCACGATGCGCGCGACCTCACGGGCGACGCCCGCCTCGAGCATGCGCTGATAGGCCTCGAAGGCGGCGATCGAGGCGGCCCGGGTCGTCTCGGCCACCAGCGCGACCTGCTCGTCGCTGCCGGGGAGGAACTCGTACGCGCCGGGCTTGCCGACCTGCAGCAGGTTGCGCTCGGGGCCGGGCACGTAGAACACCGGACGCAGCTCGCGGTAGCGGCCCGACTCCTCGTTGTAGCTCGCGATGCGGTGGCGCATGAACTCGCGGAACACAAAGATGGGCGCCTGCACGTAGAAGGTGAGCGAGTTGTGCTCGAACGGCGAGCCGTGACGGTCGCGCATCAGGTAGTTGATGAGGCCGCGATCACGGGGCGAGGCCTCCTCCCCGGATGCCGCAGACTCCAGCGTCTGCTCGCCCTGCGTCGACACCCGCGCGGCGAAGAGGACATCGGCGTCCGACGCGCTCGCACGCACGAGCTCGACGGTCACGTCGCTGCGGAACTGGATCTCGGGGCGCGCATCGGCATCGGTCACAGCCGACAGACTAGCGCCGCGGATTGTTACGCCGAGCTGTCACACTCCGTCGATCCGCCCCCACCCTCGGTCGTCGCGGGTACCGTTTCTCAGATGGATCCGATCATCGTCGCCCTCGTGCTCGTCGGCCTGGTGGCCGTGGCGAGCGTGTTCGGCGTGCTGTCGAAGCGGAGCCTCGGCCGATCCACGCGCATCGAGTCCGGGGATGTGGTCAACCCGCAGCGACTCGGGTTCGACGAGCTCGGCGAGCAGGCCACCCTCGTGCAGTTCTCCACCGAGTTCTGCGCGCGCTGCCCGGGCGTGCACCGGGCCCTCGGCGAGATCGCCGGCGCCCACCCGGGCGTGCGCCATGTCGACATCGACCTGACGCACCGTCCCGACATCGCGAAGCGCTTCAGCGTGCTGCAGACCCCCACAACCCTCATCCTCGACGGCTCCGGACGCGTGCGCACGCGCTTCACCGGCGCAGCCCCCCGCACCGCCGTCGAGCTGGAGCTCACCCGCCTTCAGAAGGAGAACACCCGTGTCTAACTCCCCCGCCGGGATCGATCCGCGCGGACCGCGGTTCGCGGCATCCATCACGACGGTGCTGCTGATCATCGACCTGTACCTGGCGCTGATCGGCACCGCGACCCAGACCGGCACCACCCTCGCGCAGCGCGTGACCGACCCGGCATTCCTACTGCTGGTCGTGATCGCGCTGCTGTTCCTGTGGAGCGTCGCCTCGCCGCGCACCGCCCCGTGGGGCGCACTGTTCCGCTCTGTCGTACGCCCGCGGCTGAAGCCCCCCACCGAGCTCGAGGACCCGCGCCCGCCGCGCTTCGCGCAGGGCGTAGGACTGTTCGTCAGCGTCGTCGGCATCGTGCTCCACCTGATCGGTGTGCCGTGGGCGCTGCCGATCGCCGCGGCGGCCGCCTTCGTCGCCGCATTCCTGAACGCGGTCTTCGGCCTGTGCCTCGGATGCGAGCTCTATCTGCTGCTGCAGCGCGCGGGCCTCATCGGTCGCCGCTCGACCGCGGCGGTCTGATCGACGTCAAGCCCCTCGTGCCCGTCGCCCGCCCCGCTTAGGCTGGCGACGGCGTCGGATCTCGGCGCGCCATCCGATCGAAGGAGCACCGCATGAGCGTCACCAGCGAAGCCAGCACGTCGTGGAAGGGCTCCCTCGCGGAGGGGTCCGGCGAGGTCGCGTTCGAGAGCTCCAACCAGGGACCGTTCGCGGTCAACTGGAAGGCCCGGTCTGAGGGATCGTCGTCGGTGACGACTCCCGAAGAGCTCATCGCCGCGGCACACTCCTCGTGCTTCAGCATGGCGTTCTCCCACGCCCTCACGCAGAACGGCACCCCGCCGGAGAGCATCGAGGCGACGGCATCCGTGACCTTCATCCCAGGCACCGGCATCACCGGCAGCCACCTCAACGTGCACGCGGTCGTGCCGGGCATCAGCGCCGAGGACTTCGACCGTCTCGCGGGCGAGGCGAAGGCCGGATGCCCCGTGTCCCAGGCCCTCTCGGGCATCGAGATCACCCTCGAGGCCACGCTTGCCTGACACCTCTGAACGGGTCGTGCTCGCCGGCGCGTCCGGGCTCATCGGATCGGCTCTCGCCGATGCGCTGCGTGCGGACGGCGTGCCGGTGACACGACTCGTCAGGCGCGATGCGACCGCACCCGACGAGGTGTCGTGGGCGCCCGAGACGGGCGGGCTCGATGAGTCCGTGCTGGCCGGGGCGCGCGCCGTGGTCTCCCTCGGAGGCGCGAGCGTCGGCAGGTTCCCGTGGTCGGCGTCGTACAAGCAGCAGCTGCGGCGGTCGCGCCTGGAACCCACCGAGACCCTGGCGGCCGCCCTCCTGCGTCTGGGAGCCGGCGCGCCCGCGTTCGTCTCCGCATCGGCCGTCGGCTACTACGGCTCGGAGCCGGGACAGGTGCTCACCGAGAGCTCGGCCGCCGGCGACACGTTCCTCGCCCGGCTCTGCGTCGACTGGGAGGCGGCCGCGGAGGCTGCTGCTTCCGTCACCCGGGTCGCGCTGCTGCGCACGGCTCCCGTCGTGCATCGCGACGGCGTGCTGAAGCCCCTGATCCTGCTGACCCGGTTCGGCCTCGGCGGCCCGATCGGCCGCGGCACGCAGTCGTGGCCGTGGATCTCGCTCGAGGACGAGGTGCGGGCGATCCGTGCGGTGATCGACGGCGAGATCTCAGGCCCCGTGAACCTCACGGGCCCGGCACGGGCGACCGCGAACGATCTGGGCTTCGCGCTGGCCCGGCGCATGAACCGGCCGTTCCTGCTACGGGCGCCGGCATGGGCGATGCGCCTCGTGCTCGGCGCCGACGCGACCGATGCGCTGCTCACGAGCGATGCCGACGTGCGCCCGCAGACCCTCCTCGACGCCGGGTTCACGTTCACTCACCCGACCGTCGACGACGCGGTCGCCGCCGCGGTACCGGCCGCCTGACGCCGCCGGCCGGAAACCGCCCCCGACGCGATCCCGGTCAGGTCGAGGGGATGCCGCGGCGTCCCCGCCGCTCGAGGGCGATCGCCCGACGGATCGCGGCGCGCGCCCGGCGCCGGTCGCCGGAGCCGTCGTACGCGAGCCCGAGGCGGTACCACGCCCGCCAGTCCTCGGGGGCCGCCTCGACCTCCTCGCGATAGCGCGGGAAGGCGGCGTCCGCCTCTGCCCGCACGACCCGTCCGCTCGGCAGCGTCGTGAGCTCTTCCTCGGGGAGATCCGCGTCGGATTCGAGGGTGCGTCCGAGCACCGCGGCGCGATGCCCGAACCACAGCTCCCGCCCGAGCGCCCAGACCGCGAGGAGCGGGAAGAAGATGAGGGCGACGCCGAGAGCGATCGCGATGGGCTCGCCGGTCGCGATGAACAGCACTGCCCGCTGCCCGACCAGAACGATGTAGAGAAGCAGTGCGGCGCTCATGATCGCGACGCCGATGCGGGTCGTCATACGTCTGTCGCCCGCGCGACCTGACCGGGCACGCCGTCGGCGATACCGGGGCCTGCCGTCGTCGGCGTGGCGCCGGGCAGACGGATGCCGAGGTCGATGAAGCTGTCGAGCCCGATCACGACGCCGCGGGCGTCGCGCGCCGCGCCGAGGGCCAGGCGGATGCCGGGAGCGTAGGCCGCGGCCGGGTCGGCCGTGTCGTGCACGATCGTGAGCGTCTCCCCCGGGCCGGACAGCATGACCTCCTGGCGTGCCACGACACCCGGGCGACGCAGCGAGTGCACCGGAACGCCCGCGACCCGCTGACCGCGCGCCCGCTGGTCGACGTGCGGCGCCTGCACCGGCCCCACCTCGGAGCGGGCCGCCGCGACCATCTCGGCCGTGCGCACGGCGGTGCCGCTCGGCGAGTCGACCTTGGTGTCGCGGTGGGCCTCGACGATCTCGATGGACGCGAAGAAGGGCGCCGCGACGGCGGCGAGCGCCGAGCCGACGACGGAGCCGAGCGAGAAGTTGGGGATGAACACGGCGCCGGTGCCCTGTGCGTCGACGAGCGGCCGCACCGCGGCGATGCGCTCGGCCGACCAGCCGCTCGTGCCGACGAGCACGTTGATGCCGCGTTCGATCGCGGCGCGGACGACGTCGATCGAGACGGCGGGGGTCGAGGCATCCACCACCAGGTCGGCGCCGTCGATCGCGGCGATGTCGTCGCGTGAGGAGAGCACCGCGTGCACGGCGAAGTCGGGCTCGGACTCGACGACCTCGAGGATGACGCGACCGAGCTTTCCGGTCCCGCCGACGATGGCGACGCGTGTGGTCATGGGATCAGCCTACGGGCGGCCGGTACGCTCGAGCGCATGGCCAGCGCCCGCGTCGTCTCCCCCGCCGATCCCGATGTGCACGCCCTGCTCGAGGAGTACTTCTCGATGCGCACCGACAGCTTCCCCGGCGGCGGCTACACCACGACCTTCCCCGATCCTGCGGCGTTCGTGGCGCCCGCGGGCGTGTTCCTCGCGATCGACGAGGACGGCGTCGCGGTCGGATGCGGCGGGGTGCGCCGCATCCCCGATGGTGAGGCCGGCATCCGGTACGAGGTGAAGAATGTCTTCGTCTCACCGACCGGCCGGGGGCGCGGGTGGGGACGCCTGCTGCTCGATGCCCTCGAGGACGAGGCGCGCCGGCTCGGCGCCACCGAGCTCGTGCTCGACACCCACCACTCTCTGACGGCGGCGGCAGGTCTCTACGACTCGAGCGGATTCGTCACGATCCCGCCCTACAACGACAACCCCAACGCGACGCGCTGGTACGGCAAGCGGCTCTGAGTGGCGAGCGGATGCCGCGGCATCCGCTCAGACCAGGGGCACCTCGGGCAGCCCCGTGCGCAGTTCGAACGGCAGGTGAGCGAGGTCGTTGTGCGACACGAGCACCCATGGACGGCCCGTGCGCTGAGCGAGCACGGTGAGGCCGCAGTTGGCCTGGTTGAGGGTCATCCATCGCCACTCGGGCGCCTCCATGACCTCCCGCACGAACCAGGCGATCACGACGTTGTGCGTGATGATCAGCTCGTGAGAGGCCTGCGGCTTGCGACTCAGGAACATCGCGGTCGCGTCGCCCATCTGCGCGCGCCCCGCATCGATCTCCTCCTCGCTCACCCCGCCGAAGAAGGGCTCGAAGATCGGCGGCATCTCGGGACTCGGACCGCTCGGAATGCAATCGAACAGCAGCGATGACGGTTGCCGGTCGATCGACGGCAGTCGTTCGGCGATCACCCGCGCCGTCTCAGCCGCGCGTAGCAGCGGCGAATGCCACACCGCATCGAATGGAACCCCCGAGAGGCGGTCGGCGATGAGCTCTGCCTGCCGGCGGCCGCGGGGCGAGAGCGGGCCGTCTTCAAGGCCGTGCTGAGCGTCCTGATGCTCACCGTGCCGCACGAGGTAGAGGTAGTGCGTCACGTCTCAGCTCTCTTCATCGGGATCCGGGGGCCGCAAGGCCGCCTTCCACCCTAATCGAGCTTTCAGTCGAGGGCGCGGGCGAGTTCGGCGAGGTGCGCGCGCGTCAGGCGCACCCCGACACCCTGCACGAGATCACTCACCTGATCGGCATCCTGCGCGTTCACGATGGGTGCCACGACCGAGCTCTGCGCGAGCAGCCAGGCGATCGCGATCGCCGCGTTCGACACGCCGAGCTCAGCGCCGATGCCGTCCATCGCCCGCAGCACACGGGTGCCGCGCCGGTTGAGGTTGGAGGCGAGCTGCGCGGCGCGCACGCTCAGCACGATGCGCTGGCGCTGCCTCTGCGCACCCGAGAGGAAGCCGTGCTCGAGCGGATGAGACGGGGTCAGCGCGATCTGCTGCGCACCGACGACGAGCCTCATGTCGCCTTCGAACTCGCTGCGCCTCACCAGGTTGTACGGCACGTCGGCCACCGTGAGACGCGGATAGCCCGCGGACGCGTAGATACGCGCCTCGACGAGAGCCTCGGGCCGCAGGCCGTACGCCCCCACCGCGCGCACCTTGCCCGCGCCGACGAGCCAGTCGACCGTGGCGAGCACCTCTTCGAGCGGAGTCGAATCGCGCGTCGCATCGAGGTAGAGCACGTCGATCACATCGATGCGCAGACGGGTGAGCGTCGCCTCGACGCCCCGCACGAGTGCCACCGGCCCGAGACCCGGGTGGTCTTCGTGCGCGCCCACTCTCGCGGTCACGACCACGCTCTCGCGCAGGCCCCGGGACTCGATCCAGCTGCCGACGATGTGCTCGCTGCGTCCGGCGCCGTAGCTGTCGGAGGTGTGCACCGCATTTCCGCCGAGCTCGACGTAGCGATCGAGCGCCTGGTGAGCGGTCGGCAGGTCGGTTGTCCACCCGAAGTCGCCGCCGCCGAGGATCAGCGGGAAGACGGAGAACCCTGATTCCCCGAGCGGAATACGAAGCCCGGCCCCCACGGCCGGACCCTGCACGGGGATCGGCGCCGACGGGTGCGGCGTCTCGGGCGCACGCGAGCGACCGAGGAGTCGGTCGTCCCAGGCCATGCGCAGCCCCCTTCTCGCGCCGGCGACGCGGTCGCCCCCCGCGCGTGATTCGAGGCTAGGGCACACCGGAGTACCCGAGGCGCTCCCACGCGTCCGAGGAGTGAACGCGCCATAACGCTTTGATCACGCCTCTTCCGGCCTGAAACGGCGACTGCCCGCCCGGAGAATCCGGGCGGGCAGTCGTCAGGGACGGTGATCAGTCCTCGACGGGAGCCTCTTCGGCATCCGCCGCGGCCTGGTCGTCGAGCACCGGCTCGAGCGACAGCTTGCCGCGGTCATCCACCTTCGTGATGCGCACGAGCAGCTTCTGACCGACCGAGAGGACGTCCTCGACGTTCTCGACACGCTTCCCACCGGCGAGCTTGCGCACCTCGCTGACGTGCAGCAGGCCGTCCTTGCCGGGAAGGAGCGAGATGAACGCACCGAAGGTCGCGATCTTCACGACCGTGCCCAGGAACTGCTCGCCGACCTCCGGGTTGTGAGGGTTGGCGATCGCGTTGACCTGCGCACGCGCGGCCTCGGCCGACGCGCCGTCGACAGCACCGATGTAGACGGTGCCGTCCTCCTCGATGGAGATGTCGGCGCCGGTCTCGTCCTGGATCGCGTTGATCGTCTTGCCCTTGGGGCCGATGAGCTCGCCGATCTTGTCGACCGGGATCTGCACGCTGATCACGCGCGGAGCGGTCGGCGCCATCTCATCCGGACCGTCGATCGCAGCCGTCAGCACCTCGAGGATGCGCAGACGCGCGTCCTTCGCCTGGGTGAGGGCGCCCGCGAGGACCTCCGACGGGATGCCGTCGAGCTTCGTGTCGAGCTGGATCGCCGTGACGAACTCGCTCGTTCCCGCGACCTTGAAGTCCATGTCGCCGAGCGCGTCCTCCGCGCCCAGGATGTCGGTCAGCGCCGCGTAGCGAGTGTGACCGTCGACCTCGTCGGAGACGAGACCCATCGCGATGCCCGCGACCGGAGCGCGCAGCGGCACACCGGCGTTCAGCAGCGACAGGGTCGAGGCGCACACCGAGCCCATCGACGTCGAGCCGTTCGATCCGAGGGCCTCGGAGACCTGACGGATCGCGTACGGGAACTCCTCGCGGGTCGGCAGCACCGGCACGAGCGCGCGCTCGGCGAGGAAGCCGTGCCCGATCTCGCGACGCTTCGGGCTGCCCACGCGGCCGGTCTCACCGGTCGAGTAGGGCGGGAAGTTGTAGTGGTGCATGTAGCGCTTGCTCGTCGTGGGCGACAGCGAGTCGATCTGCTGCTCCATCTTGAGCATGTTCAGCGTCGTGACACCCAGGATCTGAGTCTCACCGCGCTGGAAGATCGCGGAGCCGTGCACACGCGGGATGACCTCGACCTCGGCGTCCAGCGGACGGATGTCGGCGAGGCCGCGACCGTCGATGCGCACACCCTCGGAGAGGATGCGGCCGCGCACGATCTTCTTCGTGACCGACTTATAGGCGGCACCCACCTCGGCGAGGGCCGCGACCGGGAGCTCGCCCGCCTCGACGGCGGCGGCGACATCCGCCTTCACACGGTCCTTGATCGCGTCGTCGGCGTTCTGGCGCTCGATCTTGTCGGCGATCTGGTAGACGCCCTTGAGCTCGTCGTAGGAGCGGGCCGCGACGAAGTCGTAGACCTCGGGCGAGTAGGGCAGGAACACCGGGTAGGGCTGGATCTCCTTCGCGGCCGTGTTCGCCAGGGCGGTCTGGGCCGCGACGAGCTCGGTGATGAAGGGCTTGGCGGCCTCGAGACCCTGCGCGACGATCTCCTCGCTGGGCTTGGTGGCGCCGGCCTTGATGAGGTTCCAGCTGTGCTCGGTGGCCTCGGCCTCGACCATCATGATCGCGACGTCGCCGTCGGGAAGCACACGGCCGGCGACGACGAGGTCGAAGACGGCGTCTTCGAGGAGCTTGGCGGTCGGGAACGCGACCCACTGGTCGGCGTGCTCGCCGTGACCCGGGATGAGCGCGAGGCGGACACCGGCGATCGGGCCCGAGAACGGCAGGCCGGAGATCTGGGTGGAGGCCGACGCGGCGTTGATCGCGAGGGCGTCGTAGAACTCACCCGGGGCGATCGAGAGCACGGTGATGACGATCTGCACCTCGTTGCGCAGGCCGTCGACGAACGACGGGCGCAGCGGGCGGTCGATGAGACGGCAGACGAGGATCGCCTCGGTCGAGGGGCGGCCCTCGCGGCGGAAGAACGAGCCGGGGATCTTGCCGGCGGCGTACGAGCGCTCCTCGACGTCGACGGTCAGCGGGAAGAAGTCGAAGCCTTCACGCGGCTGCTTGCTGGCGCTGGTGGCCGACAGCAGCATCGTCTCCTCGTCGAGGTAGGCGGCGACCGAACCCTGCGCCTGCTGGGCGAGGCGTCCGGTCTCGAAGCGGATGGTGCGGGTGCCGAAGCGGCCGTTGTCGAGGACGGCTTCGGTCGCGGTGATTTCAGGACCTTCCAAGAGGTCTCTCCTTCTTTGTTTATCCTCGCGGGCGCGTGTCGCCGGCGAGGGCATGCGAAGGAGCAGGAACAGGCAGTTATGAGCGCGGGCAGTGTGATGCCTAACGCCTGCGCTGGCCACCAGTAGAAGATCACCCGCCGCCGGGGCCGCAGCATCCGGATCGAGGAACCCACCACAGGGGACCAGCTTCCTGCCGGCCTGCTCCTGTGCTCGCGTGTGCGAGCAGGTGTTCAGTTGTGAGGATGCCGCAGAGGCATCCGCGCCGATCTTACCAGTCCGGCCCGTCTGAGCGGGGGTGCGGATACGGACACCCGCACCCCCGCTGCCGTTCAGCGCACGCCCGCGGGGATGCGCTCGGGCGCAGGCTCGGCCACCGGGGTGGCACCTGCCGGGCCGTGGTCGTCGCCGACGCCGCCCGAGAACGGCAGCTCGCCGCGCAGCACTCGGCGCATCCGGTCGGCGTCGATCTGCTTGGTCCAGGTGCCGATGAGCACCGTCGCGACGGCGTTGCCGGTGAAGTTCGTGACCGCCCGCCCCTCGGACATGAACCGGTCGATGCCGACGATGACGCCGACGCCGCCGACGAGGTCCGGGCGGAACGCCTGAAGTCCGCCCGCGAGGGTTGCGAGACCGGCGCCGGTGACGCCCGCCGCACCCTTGGACGCGATGATCATGAACACCAGCAGGCTGATCTGCTCACCGATCGACATCGGCGTGCCCATGCCCGTCGCGATGAACAGCGACGCCATCGTGAGGTAGATCGCCGTGCCGTCCAGATTGAACGAGTACCCGGTCGGCACCGTGATGCCGACGACCGGCTTCGAGACGCCGAGGTGCTCCATCTTGGCGATCAGCCGCGGCAGCGCCGACTCGCTCGAGGAGGTGCCGACGATCAACAGGTACTCGCTGCCGAGGTAGCGGATCAGCGAGAACACGTTGACGCGGGCGACGACGGCGAGCAGGGAGCCGAGCACGACCGCGATGAACAGGAAGCACGTGACGTAGAACGCCACGAGCACCACGCCGAGGCTCAGGATCGCCTGCACGCCGGTCTTGCCGACCACCGCCGCTATGGCACCGAACGCGCCCACCGGGGCGAGCCACAGGATCATTCCCAGCACCCGGAACACGAGCGCCTGGAGGTTCTTGACGAAGTCCATGATGGGCTTGCCCCGCTCCCCCATGCCCTGCAGCGCGAAGCCGACGAGCAGCGCGAGGAACAGCACCTGCAGGACGCTGCCGCCGGTGAACGCCGAGAAGAAGGTGGTCGGGATGATGCCGAGGATGAAGTCCTGCGTGCTCGTGCCCTCGGTGCTCGGCGCCGTATAGGTCGCGCCCTTGATGTTCAGGCCCTCGCCCGGGTGGATGAGGTTGCCGACGACGAGGCCGATCGCGAGTGCGAACGTCGACATCGCGAGGAAGTAGACGAGGGCGAGACCGCCGATCTTGCCGACCGTCGCGGCCTTCGCGATCGAGCCGACCCCGACCACGATCGTGCAGAAGATGATCGGCGCGATCATCATCTTGATGAGGCTCACGAAGCCGGTGCCGATCGGCTCGAGCGCCCGGGCGAACCCGGGGGCGGCGAGCCCGAGGATCGCACCCAGCACGACGGCGGCGATGACCGCCACGTAGAGCCAGGTGTGCTTGTCGAGGCGCCGCAGCCGCGGAGGCGGAGCGGGGAGGGCGATGCCGGTGGTGCGGGGAATGCGAGCCATGAGGGCCTCCAGGGTCGAAACGTCGTCGTCTCACCCACGCGAGCCGCGCGGGGTGTGCCCAGCGTCGGCGGGGGGGCGCGGCATCCGGAACTTATGGTCGTAGTGAACGCGCCCCCACCCGGCGCTGATCGGGGAGGATCGGACCGTGGCGATTCGACGACGAGCGCGCAGCGCGGCATCCGTGGTGTTCGTCGCGCTCGTGATCGCGGTCATCGTGGTCACCGCCGCTCTCGCGGCGGTGCTGCTGTGGACGACGCAGCAGTCGGTGACCGCCGAGTCGGAGCGCGTCACCCGCACCCTGGCAGTCGCGCTGGCCGACACGCCCGCGGTGCAGAACGCGCTCGCCGACGACACCCGCACGGCCGCGACGGCGGTCCTGCAGCCGGTCGCCGCACGGGTCATGACGGATGCCCGCATCGACTTCATCACGATCATGGAGCCCGACGGCACCCGCGTCACCCATCGCGACGTGTCGGTGATCGGCGAGACCTACATCGGCACGATCCCGCAGCCGCCGGCGACCTTCACCGAGGAGTACACCGGCACGCTCGGCCCGTCGCTGCGCACCATCACGCCCGTGTACGACGACGGACGGCTGGTGGGGTGGGTGTCGGTCGGGGTCACGACCGGCAGCATCGGCGCACTCTTCCTCGAGCGGCTCCCCGTCGTCGCGATCGCCGCGATCGTGGCCGTCGCCGCCGGCTTCGCCGTCGCGCTCGTCGTGCGCCGGGTGACTCGACGCGTGACCGGCGACCTGTCGGCCCGGGGCGTGCGCGAGACCCTCTCCTCGTACGAGTCGATGCGCACGCTCGGCGAGGCCCTGCGTGCGCAGACCCACGAGCACGGCAACCGCATGCACACCGCCGCCTCCCTGGTGGAGCTCGGCCGCATCGACGAGGCGATCGCGCTCCTGACCGAGGCGTCGCGGCAGTCGCAGGCGCTCGTCGACGTCGCCGCAGGCACGTCCGGCGACCCGGCGGTGGGAGCGCTGCTGCTGGGCAAGGCGTCCCAGGCGGCGGAGCGGGGCATCCGCTGGGAGACCCACATCGATGCGGAGGCTCCCGGCGGCCTCCTGCCGCCGATGGAGATGGTGTCGCTGGTCGGCAACCTCGTCGACAATGCGCTGGATGCCGCGGCTGCGGGCCTCACACCCCGATGGGTGTCGACGCGGCTGAGCCCCGACGTATCGGGTACGGGTCTCATCATCGAGGTCGCCGACAGCGGGGCCGGGGTGCCGGCGGAACTGCGCGAGCGCATCTTCCAGCGCGGGTTCTCGACGAAGGCCGCGAGCGCGGGCGGACGCGGGGTCGGCCTGGCGCTTGTCGGCGCCCTCGTGCGCGACGCGGGCGGCACGGTCGAGATCGGCACGACGCCGAGCCGGTTCACCGTGACGCTGCCGGGCGGAGGCGCCGCGTGATCGGCGTGATGATCGTCGACGACGAGGCGCTCACCCTCGAGCTGCACCGGTCGTACGTCGAACGACTGCCCGGTTTCGAGGTCGTCGCCGAGTGCACGTCAGCGCGCGCAGCCCACCGAGCGCTGGTCGAGCAGCCGCCGCCGGGCGGAATCGACCTGGTCCTGCTGGACGTCACCATGCCCGACGGCACCGGCGTGGACGTGCTGCGCCAGGCTCGCGCCGCCGGCGTCGACGTGGACGTCGTTGCGGTCACGAGCGTGCGCGACGCCGAGGTCGTGCGGCAGATGGTCGCTCTCGGTGCGGTGCAGTACCTGGTGAAGCCGTTCACCTTCGCGGCGTTCCGCGAACGGGTCGAGCCGTTCCGCGACTATCGCGAGCGTGTCGCGTCGGCGACGGGTGCGGCCACCCAGAGCGAGATCGACGGCGTGCTCGGCGCGTCGCGGCCGCGGGTCGCGGCATCCCTTCCGAAGGGGCTCGCCGAGACCTCGCTGCGGCGGGTCATCGATGCGGTGCGCGAACACGGGCCGCTCTCGGCCGCCGAGGCCGGCGAACTGCTCGGGATGTCGCGGGTGTCGGCGCGCCGCTACCTCGAGCACCTGGCCGGGGAAGGGCGCATCGAGCGCGCCGCCCGGTACGGCAGCCCGGGTCGTCCCGAGTCGGAGTACCGCTGGGTGCGGTGAGGCGCACGAGGTGGCGGGGTCCCGTCGAGCCGGTTAGCGTCGGTCACATGGTGGGATCGATCGGGCACATCGCTCACCGCGCCGGCGCGGTCGCGGTGGCCGCGGTGCTCGGGCTCGTGGTGGGAATCTCCGCACCGACCGCGGCCGACGGCGCGGAGAACGATCCCACGTGGGCGCAGGTGCAGGCGGCCAAGTCATCGGTGGCCGCGACGCAGGCCGAGATCGCCACGATCCAGCAGATCCTCGCGAGCGCGCAGCAGGAGGCGGCGGCGACCTCGACCGCGGCGATGACGGCCACGGCAGCCGCCGATGCGGCCGCCGCCGAGCTCGCGACCGCGACCGCGCGCGCCGACGACCTGGCGGCGCAGAGCGCGACAGCGGATGCCGCGGCCCGCCGCGCCACCACTGCGGCCGCGACACTCGCAGCCACCCTCTACCGCACGCAGACCGACGGCCCGGTGCTCGCGCGGCTGCTGACGAGCGCCGACCCGACCGACCTGCTCTCCCGACTCTCTCTGCTCGATCGCCTCGGCGCGACCTGGCAGGTCGTGCTCGGCGAGGCGACCCGCACGGCCGGCCTTGCATCGACGCTGCGCACGCAGGCGGATGCCGCGCAGGCAGCTCGCGCGCAGGCGGCCGATGCGGCGACGGCCACCGCGCAGGCCGCGCAGGCCGCGGCGGCGGCGGATGCGGCATCCGTCAGCCGCACCCTCGCACGGCAGGCGACGCTCATCGCCCAGCTCGCCTCGCTGAAGAACACGTCGGCCGCACTCGAGCAGCAGTACCTGCTCGCGCAGCAGGTCGCGGCGCAACCGCCGCAGACGGCACCGAGCGGCGGGTCTGGGTCGGGGTCGAGCGGGGCGGGGTCCGGGTCGGGCGGGTCAGGGTCAACCGGCGGGGCGGGATCAGGCGGGTCGGGTTCCGGGTCGTCCGGCGGCACCGACTACGGTGTCGTCGTCGATCCGGCCGGCGCGCAGGCCTACGCCCGGGGCGCGATAGGGGCGTACGGCTGGGGATCCGACCAGTTCTCGTGCCTCGTGTCGCTGTGGAATCGCGAATCGGGCTGGCGGGCGAACGCCCTGAACCCCTCGAGCGGGGCGTATGGCATCCCGCAGGCGCTGCCGGGCTCGAAGATGGCCACCGCCGGAGCCGACTGGCGCACCAACGGCAACACGCAGATCAATTGGGGCCTCGCCTACATCAGCGCGCGCTACGGCTCCCCCTGCGGTGCGTGGGCGCACTCGCAGGCGACCGGCTGGTACTGAGCCTCAGACGCGGCCTCGCACGCCGTCACCGCCGACCGGAAGGTCGACGTAGTCGTCGTGCTTGGCCGACAACCCGTCCCCCGCGGTGCGCCCATGCAGGCGGCGCCAGATCCACGGCAGCGCGTGCCGGCGAAGCCAGCCGTGCGGATCCGGGGCGTCGTCGTCGGCGTGAAGTGCGGCATCGAGCCCGCCGAGCGCCTCGGCATCGGGCACCCCCAGCGCTTCCGCCGCCCGGTACGCGAGGAAGCGGTGGCCGCGGGAGCGCATGTGCACCTTGTCGTCGGCCCACATGTCGAGGTCGCCGAGCGCCGGATGCGCCTCGGTGTCGAGCAGCATCGACCCGGTGTCGCGGGCGATGCGCCGCAGCTCCGAGGCGTAGACGGCGAACCGTCGCGCGAACAGCCGCGCCGCGCGGCGCCGCGGAAGGAAGGGAGTGACCAGCAGCACGTCGACGCCGGCGTCCCGCAGGCGACGCACCTGCGCCTCGAGGCGGGCGGCGAGCGCGAGCGGGTCGGCGCCGTGCCCGACGAGGTCGTTGGCCCCCATGAGGATCGACACGAGGTCCGGGCGCAGGCCGAGGGCTCGGGTGACCTGATCGGTCTCGAGGTCGCGCACGCGGCGGCTGCGCACCGCGAGGTTTGCGAACCGGAACGGCGCGGCGCCCGCCGATCCGTGCGCGAGCAGCATCGCGAGCCGGTCGGCCCAGCCCCGGTACATCCCGGCCGGCATACGGGAGGTGTCGCACAGGCCCTCGGTGATCGAGTCGCCGAGGGCGACGTAGCGGTGCCACGCGATCGGATGCGGCGCGGGGGCCGTGCGTGCGACGGTCTCCGGGCGGATCGCGGCGCGCACGAAGAGCGCGTCATCGATGCGTCGCATGTCCCGAGCCTCGTCGTAGTGCTGCACGAGCCGGCCGACGAGCGCGCTCCATGTGCGCTCCCTCACGCCTTCGCGCGCCGCCCGGGAGAACGCGCGGCGTTTTGCGTCGTCGCCGACGAGATCCTCGACCCGGGCGCGCAGGTCGCCGAGGTCTCCCGGCCGATAGAGCCAGCCGTCGAGGCTCGAGTGCACGAGGTCCACCGGGCCGCCGCGCCCGGTCGCGACGACCGGCACCCCGCTCGCGAGCGCCTCCTGGATGGTCTGACCGAAGGTCTCACTCTCCCCCGGGTGGACGAAGACGTCGAAGCTCGCGACCGCGCGGGCGAGATCGTCGCCACCCAGGTGGCCGAGGAACATCGCGCGCGGCAGCTCGCGTTCGAGCTGCGCCCGCGAGGGCCCGTCGCCGACGATGACGAGCCGGGTGCCGGGGATGTCGGCGACGGCCCGCAGGTCCTCCACCTGCTTCTCGGGCGCGAGACGCCCGACGTAGCCGATGAGCTGCTCGCCGGGGGCCGTGCGCGCGCGCCACAGATCGCTGCGCCGCTCGGGCGCGAATCGCTCGGCGTCGACGCCGCGCCCCCACATCCGCACCCGGTCGACGCCCAGCTCGTTCAGCTGTGCGATCGAGGCGGTCGAGGGCGCGAGAGTCGAGGTCGCGCGACGGTGCAGGCGTGTGACGTGGCCTTCGACGAGGGCGGTCGCCTTCGGCAGGCCGTATTTCCGGGCGTAGGCGACGACGTCGGTCTGGTAGATCGCGACCGACGGCAGGTGCAGACCGTCGGCGGCGACGAGCGCCTGCCAGCCCAGCACGAAGGGCGATGCGAGGTGAACGACGTCCGGCTGGAAGTCGCGGAGGATCCCGGCGATGCGGGCGGCCCGCGCGAACACGAGACGCACCTGCGGATAGGAGGGCATCGGCACCGATCGCAGCAGCTCGGTGCGGGCGGCATCGACGGCGCCGATCGTGTCGGGCGCCTTCGGGGCGATGACGAGGGTCTCGTGCCCGGCCTCGCCCAGGTGCCGCAGCACGTGGAGCACAGAGCCGGTGACCCCGTTCATGTGGGGGAGGAAGGATTCAGCGACCAGCGCGACTCTCACGACACCAGGGTGGGGTGCCTACGACACGCGGATGCCCCGAATCGGCCGCGATCGCCGAGTGTTCACCCAGGTTCCCACCGCCGGTCACCGAGGGTTCCCCGACGTGTCGACTCCCGCCTGGGATCGTGGGCATCCGATGGTCGACGACTGGCTGACCGGGCTCGCCGAGAGCCCGTGGGCGCTCCCCCTGCTGGCCGCGCTCGTGTTCGGCGACGCCTTCCTGGTGGTCCTCCCCGGGGAGACCGCGGTGACGGCGTTCGGCGCGCTGGCGGTGGCCACGGGGCATCCGTTCATCGTCGCGGTGATCCTGGTCGCGGCTGTCGCCGCATTCGCCGGCGACACGTGCTGCTACCTGATCGGGCGCACGGTCGGGCTCGATCGATGGCGATGGATGCAGCGGCCGAAGATCCGCGCGGCGTTCGATTGGGCGCGGGCCCGACTGCACCGACGCGCGGGGGCCGTGGTGTTCACCGCCCGGTTCATCCCGTTCGCCCGCCTCGCCGTGAATCTCGTCGCCGGGGCGTCCCACGTGCCCGCCGCTCGCTATCTCGGCGTGACGGGAACGGCCGCCCTCGGATGGGCGGCATATCAGGCGCTCATCGGGGCGGCCGCAGCGGTGCTGCTGCCGGGCGGCCCGATCGTCGCCGTGCTCGTCTCGATCGTGGTCGCGCTGGCGATCGGGTTCGTCGTCGATGCTGCGCTCGCGCGGCGCGGGGTCGTGCCGACCGCGCCCGCAGACACGCCACCGGCCGACCCACTAGGGTGAGCGCCATGCCTCGCCAATACGTCGACGTCGTCGAGCACATCGACGCCCCCGCCGAAGCCGTCTTCGACCGCATCAACGAGCTCGGCCGTTTCAACGACTGGAACCCGTTCCCCACGATGGACCCGACCACCGTGACCAGCAACGAGGGCCCCACGAGCGGAGTCGGCTCGGTGTTCCTCTACGAGGGAAAGCGCCTCGGCAAGGGACGCATGGAGATTACCGGCACCGAGCGTCCGTCGCGACTCGACGTCGCGATGACCTTCTGGACGCCCAAGCCCTCGACCTCCGACGTGGTGTTCTCCATCACTCCGGCGGCCGCCGGAGGTGTCGATGTGCACTGGATCGTGTCGGGTGAGGTGAACGTGCGCACCTGGATCATGGGAAAGCTGTTCCTCGACAAGATGCTCGCGAACACGTTCCTCACCGGCCTCGGCACGCTCAAGACGCTCGTCGAGTCAGAGATCGCCTGACCCGCGGGGGTCACTCCCCCGCGAGGCCCCCGAGCAGGTGGCCGAACGAGCGGCCCTCGCCGAGGTACGACGACGGGTCGAACGGGTCGGATGCCGCCTTCTCGGCGTGCAGTGCGATGGCCTCCGCCAGTTCGGCGGCGCCCTTCTCGATGCGCGACGCGAGCGGCGCGACCTGGTCGCCCGCGCCACCCCAGTCGGACGACGCCGCGAACACCCCCGTCGACACCGGCTGGGCGTGCAGGTAGGCGAACACGGGCCGGATCGCGTAGTCGATCGCGAGCGAGTGCCGTGCGGTGCCCGCGTTCGCGCCGATGAGCACCGGGGTGCCGGTGAGGGCGTCGGGGTCGAGCACGTCGATGAACGACTTGAACAGTCCCGAGTAGCTCGTCGAGAAGATCGGGGTGACGACGATGAGCGCGTCCGCCGAGACCACGGTGTTGATCATCGTCTCGAGCGGCGCCGGCGCGAAGCCGGTCAGCAGGTTGTTCGTGATGTCGTGGGCGTAGTCGCGCAGTTCGAAGGTGTCGACGGATGCCTCGATCCCCCGCTCCGACAGCTGGCGCACTGTCGCGGCGGCGAGGCGGTCGGCGAGCATGCGTGTCGACGACGGGTTCGACAATCCCGCGGTGACGACCGCGATGCGGCGGGCGGTCATCTCAGGCCCCCGTCCGGGTCGCGGCGGCGCCGAAGGCGGCGCCGGCGCGCTCCTTGGTGTCCTCATAGGGCGAACCGTGGGTGAGGTTGTCGCCGCGGTTCGCGCGCGGACGCGCCTCGCGCGGAGCGGCGCCGTCGTAGGCCGCGGCGACGAGCGACGCGTGGGTCGGGGCATCCGGGACGGTCTCGGGACGGTTGGTCTGGAACTCCTTGCGCAGCACGGGAACCACCTCGGAGCCCAGCAGGTCGAGCTGCTCGAGCACGGTCTTCAGCGGCAGGCCGGCGTGGTCGATGAGGAACAGCTGGCGCTGGTAGTCGCCGAACAGGTCGCGCATGCCGGCGTAGCGGTCGATGACCTGCTGCGGCGACCCGACCGTGAGGGGGGTCATCTCGGTGAAGTCCTCCATCGACGGGCCGTGGCCGTAGACGGGGGCGTTGTCGAAGTACGGGCGGAACTCGCTCACGGCGTCCTGTGACTTCGGGCGCATGAACACCTGACCGCCGAGTCCGACGATCGCCTGCTCGGCGGTGCCGTGGCCGTAGTGGGCGAAGCGCTCGCGGTACAGCGTGATGAGCCGCTGGAAGTGCGAGGCGGGCCAGAAGATGTTGTTTGCGAAGAACCCGTCGCCGTAATAGGCGGCCTGCTCGGCGACCTCGGGGGTGCGGATCGAGCCGTGCCAGACGAACGGCGCGACGCCGTCGAGCGGACGCGGGGTCGAGGTGAAGCCCTGCAGGGGGCTGCGGAACTTCCCCTCCCAGTCGACGACGTCCTCGCGCCACAGTTTGTGCAGCAGCGCGTAGTTCTCGATCGCGAGCGGCAGGCCCTGGCGGATGTCCTTGCCGAACCAGGGGTAGACCGGGCCGGTGTTGCCGCGCCCGAGCATGAGGTCGACGCGGCCGCCGGAGACGTGCTGCAGCATCGCGTAGTCCTCGGCGATCTTCACCGGGTCGTTCGTGGTGATGAGCGTCGTCGCGGTGGAGAGGATGAGCCGCTCGGTCTGGGCGGCGATGTAGGCGAGGGTCGTGGTGGGCGAGGACGACCAGAACGGCGGGTTGTGGTGCTCGCCGAGCGCGAAGACGTCGAGCCCGACCTCTTCCGCGTGCTTCGCGATCGTGAGGGTCGCGCGGATGCGCTCGGCCTCGCTCGGGGTCGTGCCCGTGGTCGGATCCTGCGTGATGTCGCTCACGGTGAAGATGCCGAACTGCACGGCGGGGGTGGGTGCGCTGTTCTCGCTCATGGTGTCCCGCTTTCGTCTACGTACTCACGATTGTATGCACGTGAATGTAATTTGTGAAACACCTCGCGTCCACGGTTATTCCCGCGGGGTCTGATCGGTCTCGCCGTACAGGCCCAGCAGATCGCGCACCAGCTGATGCGGCGTCGTCTCGCACGGGCTGTGCCCGGTGTCGTAGACCGCGATGGATGCCCCGATCCGCGCCGCGTACTCCCGATACTGCGCTTCCGGCCACAGGTCGTGACGGCCTGTCGCCACGAGCTTCGGCAACGGCAGGGCGGCGACAGCCTCCGCGACATCCGGCATCCGCTTCATGAGCCCCACGATGTCGTCGACGCTCGCCCGACGCGTCTGCGCGAAGCGCTCTCGCACGAAGGCGATGCGCTCCGGCGGCACCCGGTTGAGGTTGTTGCGGATGCCCCACAGCATGAGCGACGCACCCGCGTGCGGCGAGGTCGCCCCCGAGAACCGTCCGATGCGCTTCACCCCGCGGAACACCTGGCCGACGTCGGGCGGCGAGGTGAGCAGCGCGAGCGACGCGAACAGCTCGGGCTGCGCGACCAGCAGCACCTGTGCCACAAGACCCCCGAAACTGTAGCCCAGCACATGCGCGGGCGCGCGTCCGGCATCGAGCACAGCCCGCAGGTCGGCGCAGAACAGGTCGTAGTCGTAATGCGCGCGCGGCGGGTCGAGGTTCTCCGGACCCGCGCCACCCGACTCGAACTGGCCGGCGAGATCGTACGACTCCACGCGATAGCCCGCCGCGAGCAGCGACGGGATCATCAGCAGGAAGTCCTCCTTCGAGCCTGTCGCCCCGGGCACGAGGAGCACCCGCGGGGCATCCTCAGCGCCGGCGACGATGCGTGCAAGGCGACCGCTCGGCGCATCGAGGTCGGCGCGCACCACACCCGGCGGGAGGGCGGCCCAGTCGACGGCGCCGATCGCGGCATCCAGCTCTGCGGCGTCGCCGAGTGTCGTCATGCGGCCCCTCCCCTTCGGAGCGAAGGCTATCGCCCGGCCTGCGCGCCCCCGCGCAAGCGCTCCGGTCACGGGGTGCAACAAACGAGCTGTGCGGCCTGTTCCGACATAGCCTCGACGCATGACCGATCTCTCGCTTCCCGTGCTCGACTTCTCTCTGCTGCGCCAGGGCGAGGCTGAGGCCGCTGAATTCCGCGCGCAACTTCGGGCCGCGACGCACGACGTCGGATTCTTCTACCTCACCGGCACGGGCATCGCTCCCGCCGAGGAAGCGCGGCTGCTGCGGGTCGCCAAGGAGCTCTTCGCCCTGCCCGAGGCCGAGAAGCTGGCGATCGAGAACCTCAACTCGCCGCAGTTCCGCGGCTACACCCGCGTCGGGGGCGAGCGCACGCAGGGGAAGGTCGACTGGCGCGAACAGATCGATATCGGGCCCGAGCGCGAACCGATCACGGATGCCGACGCGCCCGACTATGCGCGACTGATCGGACCGAACCTGTGGCCCGAGAACCTGCCCGAGCTCAAGGAGGTCGTGCTCGACTGGCACGAGCGCCTCAGCGACGTGGCGCGGACGCTGCTGCGGGCATGGGCACTGGCCCTCGGCGCAGAGGAGTCGTACTTCGACCAGCACTTCGGTGAGCCCTCCACCTTGATCAAGATCGTGCGGTACCCCGGCAAGGAGGACCCGACGCCTCAGCAGGGAGTCGGCGCCCACAAGGACTCCGGCGTGCTGACGTTGCTGTGGGTCGAGCCCGGCAAGGGCGGGCTGCAGGTCGAGCGCGACGGCGCATGGGTGGACGCCCCGCCGGTCGAGGGCGCGTTCGTGGTCAACATCGGCGAATTGCTCGAATATGCGACGCAGGGCTACCTGAAGGCGACCAACCACCGCGTGATCTCGCCCCGGTACCCCGACGAGCGCATCTCGGTTCCGTTCTTCTTCAACCCGACCCTCGACGCTCAGCTGCCGATCATCGACCTGCCGGCGGAGCTCGCCGCCCAGGCGCGAGGCGTAACCGACGACCCCACGAACCCCATCTTCGCGACCTACGGCGAGAACGCCCTCAAGTCGCGCCTTCGCGCACATCCGGACGTGGCCGAACGCTGGCACGCCGACCTCGTCGCCGCACGCGCCGCACGAGTCTGACACCTGACGACGATCGGCCCGCCCCTTCCGGGGGCGGGCCGATCGTCGTCACACCCGCCGTGCGCTGCGAGCGACGAAGGGCGAGGCGCGGGGAACGAGCAGAGGCCCGCCCCACACCGTGGGACGGGCCTCAGAAGACGATGTACGCCGGGTGACTCAGCGGCGAAGGCCGAGACGCTCGATCAGCGAGCGATAACGCGCGATGTCGATGTCCTGGAGGTAGCCGAGCAGACGACGGCGCTGACCGACGAGCAGGAACAGACCACGACGCGAGTGGTGGTCGTGCTTGTGCTCCTTGAGGTGCTCGGTGAGGTCCTTGATGCGCTGCGTCAGCAGAGCGACCTGCACCTCGGGGGATCCGGTGTCACCGGGGTGCGTCGCGTACTCTTCGATGATCGCCTTCTTGACGTCCTGTTCCAGTGCCATAGAGCGATCCCCTTTCTCCTCGTTGCGCGGTGCCCGTCACCGAATGTGCGAGCTCTCTTTCTCCGCGGCCGATCGAACGGCAACCGGAACAGCTTACCAGCGCCGGGCGGCCACCGCGACCGCGGCAGCGGGCCGCGACATCCGGCACGACTAGGCTCGACGCGTGCGTTCGTCTTCATCCCCCTCGACCCGATCGTGAACGCCCGCCGCAGCGCATTCATCGACATCCGCCCTCTCACCACGGTGCCCGCCTTCGCGCGGCTCTGGGTGGGAGCGACCCTGTCGGGCCTCGGCGGCCAGCTGACGATCGTCGCCGTCATGCTGCAGGTCTACGACTTCACCGGCGACACCTTCGCGGTGTCGATGATCGCGGTGGCCGGGCTCATCCCGATGGTGCTCGCCGGCCTCTACGGCGGCATGCTCGCCGACGCGTTCGACCGGCGCGCAGTCGCCCTCATCGCGGCATCCGTCACGTTCGTGTCGACAGCCCTCATCGCCGCACTCGCGTGGACGCAGGTCGAGAGTCTCTGGTCGCTGTACCTCCTGAGTGTCGTGAACTCCGCCGCCAACTCGATCGTCATGACCACACGGTCGGCCATCACGCCGCGCCTGCTGCCCCGCGACCTCCTCCCGGCGGCCGCCGCACTGCAGGGCGTGACCGTCGGCATCATGGTGATGGCAGGTCCCGCGCTCGCGGGCGTGCTGGTGGCGACCGTCGGGTACGCCTGGACGTACTCGGTCGACGTGCTGCTCATGTCGTCGCTGTTCCTCGGCCTGTGGACCCTGCCGCGCCTGCGCCCCGAGGGCACGATCGCGCGACCCGGCCTCGAGTCGTTGCGCGACGGGCTCGGATTCCTCCGGAAGGCCGGGAACATCCGGCTGCAGTACATCCTCGACATCACCGCGATGACGTTCGGACAGCCGACCGCCCTCTTCCCCGCCGTGGGCGCCGTGCTGCTCGGAGGTGGCGCGATCACGACGGGCGTGCTCACCGCCGCCGTCGCGCTCGGCGCCCTGCTGTCGAGCCTGCTGTCGGGACCGATCGCACGCTATCGGCACCACGGCCTCGGGATCGAGCGGTCGATCATCGTCTACGGCGCAAGCATCCTCGCCTTCGGCGCGGTGCTCGCCGCCGCGGCCCTCGGCGCGTTCGCGCCTGAGACGGTCGGCCCGAACACCCCGAACGTCGTGCTGATCGCCGCGGGCGCCGCGGTGCTCGCCGTCTCCGGAGCCGCCGACAACGTCAGCGCGATCTACCGTTCCACCATGATGCAGTCGGCCGTGCCCGACGCGATGCGCGGACGCCTGCAGGGCATCTTCACCGTCGTGGTGGCCGGCGGACCCCGTATCGGTGCCCTCTACGCCGGCACGCTCGCGACCTTCACCGCACTGTGGTTCCCGCCGCTGCTCGGCGGATTCCTCATCATCGGGATCGTCGCCGTGCTCGTGCGCCTGTCGCCCGGCTTCCGCGCGTACGACGCCGCGCACCCCGTGCCCTGATCGACGCGATCCCGCCGTTCTCCGGCGGATATCCGACGTCGCAGTGGCAGGGGATGTGCAGCGTCCGCACCCCCGCGTAGTGTGCCGGGGTGGCCACCACCGCTCCCCCTACCCCGGCCCCCACCCGCGCCGCGGCGACGACCGTGCAGTTCGTCCTCACCGGCATCGTCTGGGGCGCCAGCTTCCTGTTCATGAAAGTCGGACTCACCGGCCTGTCGCCGGTGCAGATCGTGTGGAGCCGTCTCGTACTCGGTGCACTCGCCCTCGCCGCCATCGTGCTGTGGCGCCGAGAGCGGCTGCCGGCATTCGGACGCGTGTGGGGGCACATGCTCATGCTCGCTGTGACCTTCTGCGTCGCCCCCTACCTGCTGTTCGCGTGGGCCGAGCAGCACGTCAGCAGCGGGCTCGGCAGCATCTACAACGCGACGACGCCGATCATGACCGCGATCATGGCGGGGCTCCTGTTCCGCGTAGAGCGTCTCAAGCCCGTGCAGCTGGTCGGCATCGGGGTCGGCATCCTCGGCGTGGTCGTCATCATCGGCCCCTGGCAGGGGCTCGACCTCGGCCATGACATCGTCGCGCAGCTCGCACTGCTCGGTGCGACCGCCTGCTACGGATTCAGCCTCGCGTACATGCGCCGCTTCGTCGCGAACACCGGCATGTCCGCGCTCGTGTTCTCGCTGCTCAACATCGGGCTCGGAGCGGTCATCATGCTGCTCCTCACCCCGGTCGTCGCGCTCACCCCGATCACCCTCGACGTGGGGGTCGTCGGCAGCATGCTGCTGCTCGGGTTCCTCGGCACGGGCGTCGCCTACGTCTGGAACCAGAACACCGTGCGCGCCTGGGGCCCGACCCGCTCATCGACCGTCACCTACATCACGCCCGTCGTCGGCGTCGTGCTCGGCGTCATCGTGCTCGGCGAGGGCGTCTCGTGGCAGGAGCCCGTCGGGGCACTCATCGTCTTCCTCGGCATCCTGCTCGCCCAGAACCGGCTGCGCCTGCGGCGTTAAACGACGAACGGGGTGGATGCCGCGGCATCCACCCCGTCAGGGCTGAACTACCCGCGCCCGACGCAGTGTGTCGACACGATCGATGAACATTTCACGACTCAGCGGGCGACGCCCCGCAGCTGCGACGACGCCACCGGTGGACGCGTCCAGCAGATCGACGCCGGTGAACACATCGGCGAACAACGGGGAAGAGGAGAGTCCGCACATGTCCATGACCGTCGTCGCGTAGCCTGCGCGGTATTCGCGCCGCACGCGCACTTCGGCGGCGATGCGCATCAGTGCTCCGGCGAAGAAGAGGGCGAGCGCGATCGGCATACCGATCCCCCAGCCCCACGCCCACCACTGCGGCCCCAGGTTGACCACCGCGATCGAGGCAAGTGCGACGACCGCTCCGCCCAGCACAGCGACGAGCACCGCGTCCTTCCACCACTGGGCCGATCGGCCGGGCAGCACGTCCGTGCGAAAGCTCGGTTCCCAAGCGTCTTCCATTGCCCCGTATGACTGCGCCCCGTCGGTCGGCACACCGTGCCGCACGGCCCAGGCGTCGAAATCGTCGATCGAACGCAGATGGGGCGCGAGCTCCGCCGTCGTGAGCGACGGGCTGGAAGCGCGGAGCGCACGGAGCGCTTCGCCCTCCAATCGGCGGCGCCCGTCGGCGACGATCGCCACCCAGGTCACACCTGCAGCGAGCGCGGCGGCGCCCACGCCGACCTGCACCATCCACTCCGCCTCGGCCGCCGCGGCGAGCGGATGCAGTGCCCACAACGGCGCGATGCACGCGAGGAGCAGGGTGCACGCGACCACACCGCGACGATGGATCCGCCGTTCTCGCACCGCGTCATGTCCGATCCGCAGCGCCCAGGCTGCATCGCTCCCCCGCATCCCGATCCCCCGCTCACGCTCGCGTCTTCGTCATCGTACGACGCCGGAAACGACGAACGGGGTGGATGCCGCGGCATCCACCCCGTCCACGGGAAGGCGATCAGGCCTGCAGCGAGCCCTGCAGGTCGAGCTCGATGGTGACGTCCTTGCCGACGAGGACGCCGCCGGTCTCGAGGGCGGCGTTCCAGGTGAGGCCGAAGTCCTCGCGGTTGATGACCGTCTTGGCGGTCGCGCCGGCCTTGTAGTTGCCCCACGGGTCGTTGCCGAAGCCGCCGAAGTCGAAGTCGAACGTGACCGGCTTGGTGATGCCGCGGATCGTCAGGTCGCCGTCGACGAGGAACTTGTCGCCCTCGAGGCGCACGCCGGTGGAGACGAACTCGATCGTCGGGTAGGTCTCGGTGTCGAAGAAGTCGGCGCTGCGAAGGTGCTGGTCGCGACCCTCGTCCTTGGTGTCGATCGAGGTGACGTCGACGGTGGCGGTGACCTTCGCCTCGAGCGGGTTCTCCGGAGCCTCGATGGTGGCGGCCTTGACGCCGAAGGTGCCGCGCACCTTCGAGATCATCATGTGGCGCACCGAGAAGGTGACCTCGCTGTGCGAGGGGTCGAGGACCCAGGTGCCGGCCTTGTAGCCGGGGAGTTCGAGCGTCGTGTCGGTCATGTCATCTCCATGTGGATGGTCGCGCGGATCGCGATGTCTGGCGGGTGCAACCACCATCCTGCAACATGCATTCCCAAGAATGGAAAATTCCTGATGACGGTCGCCGGAACAGATGACGGCCGCTGACACGACGGATGCCCCGCCCCCGCGTGGGGACGAGGCATCCGGATGTCTCGGGTCAGGCGACGGCGAGCAGGTCGATCACGAAGATGAGCGTCTTGCCGCCGAGGAAGTGCCCACCGGCGGGGCCGTACGCGAGGTGCGGCGGGATGACGAGCTCACGGCGTCCGCCGACCTTCATGCCGGGGATGCCGTCCTGCCAGCCCTGGATGAGGCCACGCAGGGGGAACTGGATGCTCTCGCCACGACCCCACGAGGAGTCGAACTCCTCACCGGAGGTGAACTCGACACCGACGTAGTGGACGGTCACGGTGTCGCCGGGCTTGGCCTCCGCCCCGTCGCCGACGATCAGGTCGCGGATGACGAGGTCGCTCGGGGCGTCACCCTCAGGGGCGTCGATCTCGGGCTTGGTGCGGTTGTCAGTCATGACTCCATCCAAGCACGCGCGACGCCGCGGCGCGCGGGTGTGACATATCGGCCCACCCTTGACAGGTCCGGCGACTCGGGGCATCCTGACACCAGACCTACTCAGCGCTCGGGAGACACGCAGGCATCGCCGCGGCACCGGGCGCTGAGTCTGTGCGGGGCACCGGATCGGATGCGCTCACGTCGCGAACAGCTCCGCTCGGGCGGCGCCGATCCGATCCAGGTGGCTCCGCTCGTCCGCGACATCGAGGGGGTTGCGCCGATTCACCACCCGCTGGCGCACAGCTGCGAGGACACTCGCCTCACGGATGAACATGCGCATCGCACGACGACGATCCCGCGGGAATCCGGAGGCCCACGCGACGGCCGCGCGTCGGCCCGACGCCGTCGAGAGCATCTGGGCCTCGCCAGGCGTGAACCAGCCCGCCGCCGCATACTCGGCGATGCGCCCTCTGGCCGCGCTCGCCTCCGCTCGTCGCAGCAGCACGACGACGGTCACGAATGCTGCGAACAACGGCACCTGGACGACGATGAACAGCCCGAGTGCCGCAAAGCCGCCCAGGGCAGTCGATGCGTTCCAGACCATGTGGAGCACGATCGCGACGAGAAGCCCGAGCACCCACGCCGCGCTCACGCCGCGCAGCCGCATCCCGCGACGCGCGGCCAGGCCCAGCGCGAAACCTGTTGCCGCCGTGAACATGAGGTGCGCGAACGGGGTCACCACGCCGCGGGCGACGAACAGGATCCCGGCGTACATGGCCCCGCCGTCGGCGATGGCCTCCCCGAAGTACGTGATGTTCTCGCTGAAGGCGAACCCGGCGCCGACCGCCGACCCGTAGACGACGCCGTCGAGCGGACCGTCGAAGGCCCGCCGCGCGCAGAGGAGGACGAGCAGCACCCCCAAGCCTTTCGCCACCTCCTCCACGATCGGCGCCTCGACGATCAGCATCAGCTCGTATTCCGGCCGGATGTCCAGGACGACGAAGACCACCTGCACACCGAGCGCGATGAGTACAGCGACGCCCGCACCCCACAGCACGGCGAAGACCCGCAGACTTCGCGGCTGCCGGACCTCACGATCGACGGCTCGCACCGCCGCCAACGTCCCCACCAGCGGAACGGCGGCGAGCGCAGCGGCGACCACCGACGGGACGATGCCGACGAAGACGAGCAGATACGCCCCGACCGCCGCGACGGCCAGCGCTGCGAGAGCGAGCGCCCACCACCGGGCCCGACGTCCACGAGACGAGGGGATCCGCGCATCGATCGCTGGCGGCGCAGCCAGGATCGCCTCTCCGGGCTCCGCTTCGACCCCGATGAGCGGAGTGGCCTCGGTCAGGTTTCGGTCATTCTGATCGCCGCCAGCATCCCCCATCGCCCCAGCCTAGAGGCGGGACCGCACTAGCCTGGAGAGATGCGTTTCGCCCACGTGCTCCACCCGGCGGCGACGGAGCCCCGACTCGTTCTCGTGCGGGAGGATGACGCCGTCTACGTCGATGAGCTGTTCCCCGGCGCCCCGACCCGCCTCTCCGAGCTCGTCGCCGGCGGCGATGACGTGCTCGCCCGCATCGCCGCCGCGGCGCCGGCCGCGCCGGCGACCTCGCTCGAGGGCGTGGCATTCGCATCGGCCGTCGACGATCCGCCGGTCATCCTCGCGGTCGGCCTGAACTACGCCGCCCATTCAGGCGAACTCGGATTGAAGACGGATGCCACGCCCACGGTGTTCGTGCTCTGGCCCAACTCCCTCGCGGGACACGAGCAGACGACCTCCTGGCCCCGGTCGCTCAGCGAGTCGGTCGACTACGAGGCCGAACTCGGTGTCATCATCGGCCGACACGCGAAGGACGTCGCTGCCGCAGACGCCCTCGACCATGTGTGGGGGTACACGGTCGTCAACGACATCACGGCCCGGGACATCCAGTTCTCGGAGGCCCAGTGGAGCCGGTGCAAGTCGTTCGACGGCTTCACCCCCACCGGCCCCTACGCGGTCACCCGCGACGAGATCCCCGACCCGCAGGACCTCCACATCTGGACGATCGTCGACGGCACAACCGTGCAGGACGCCTCGACCGGGCAGATGGTGCGGTCGGTCGCGACCCTCATCGCCCAACTCTCGCAGTCCGTGACCCTGCTGCCCGGAACGCTCATCTCGACCGGCTCGCCGGGCGGGGCCGGCTACTCGCGCGATCCGCAGATCTTCCTGCGCGATCGCTCCACTGTCACGGTCGGCATCGACGGCATCGGCGCCCTCACGACGCACTGCCGCATGACCGACTGACGCGGCAACCGCTCCCACACGACGAACGGCCGACCCCGAGGGAGCCGGCCGTTCGTCGATGCGGGTGTCAGTTGCAGGTGATGGTCACACCGTTGACATCGTGGATGCCCGTGCCGAGCGTCGCACACTGCTGGAGCAGCGCGGCGGCGGCGGCCGCACCGACCGCCGCGACGATGATGGCCACGATGATGCCGAGCACGATGAAGATGATGCTCAACGTCAGCGCCACCGTGGAGGGCGTGTTCTTCACACCGGCGCGCTTGGACTGCACCTTTGCAACGATCGCAAGGATCAGGCCGACCACGGGCATGATGATCGCGAACACGATGGCGACGATGCCGAGCGTGCGGCCCGGCTGCTCGACGGCGGCGGCGGGAGCCGGCGGGGGCGGCGGGGCGTACTGCGGTTCGGACATGGGATCCCTCTCAGGGTCGATACAAGAGCGCCACTGCGTGACGCTACCGTGACGATATCGGTTCCTGAGTGTTAGCCGAAAGAGGCGCGACGTCGAGTCAGCCGACGGGCGGAACCGGCGCGTCCTCGGGCGCGATGACGGGGATCGCGGCGGTGATCGTCTGCAGCCCCGACAGGCGGGCGGGCGACAGCTGCTTGGTCACCTCGTCGCGCGACATCAGTCCCGCCTCGACGACGAGGTCGGCGACGTTGCGCCCTGTCATGAGTGCCGTCTTCGCGAGCGCCGCCGCGGCCGCGTAGCCGATGTACGGCGTGAGCGCAGTGATCACGCCCACAGAGGCACCGACCATCGCACCGAGGCGGTCGCGGTTCGCGGTGATGCCCTCGACGCAGTTGACGCGCAGCGTCCACATCGCCTGACGCATCCACGTGAGCGACTGGAAGATCGAGTGCGCGATGACGGGTTCGAAGGCGTTCAGCTGCAGCTGCCCCGCCTCGACCGCCATCGTGACCGTCATATCGGCGCCGACGACGGAGAAGGCGACCTGATTCACGACCTCGGGGATCACGGGGTTCACCTTGCCCGGCATGATGCTCGAGCCGGCCTGCCGCGCGGGCAGGTTGATCTCGCCGAGTCCGGCCTGCGGACCTGAAGAGAGCAGACGCAGGTCGTTGCAGATCTTCGAGAGCTTCACCGCGTTGCGCTTGAGTGACGCGGAGAACGACATGAAGGCGCCCGTGTCGCTCGTGGACTCCACGAGGTCATCGGCGGTCGCGAGGTCGAGGCCGGTGATCTCACGCAGGTGGTGGAGCACCGCCGCCGCATACCCGGGATGGGTCGTGATGCCCGTGCCGATCGCCGTCGCGCCCATGTTGATCTCGTACATGAGGAACGCGTTCTCGCGGAGTCGGTTGTAGTCCTCGCCGAGGGTCGTGGCGAAGCCGTGGAACTCCTGCCCGAGCGTCATCGGCACCGCGTCCTGCAGCTGAGTGCGGCCGACCTTCAGCACATCGTGGAACTCCACGGCCTTGTCGAGGAACGACTGCCGCAGGTTGGCCAGCTCGTCGAGGAGGCTTCGGAGCGTCAGCGAGAGACCGATCTTCACCGCCGTCGGGTAGACGTCGTTCGTCGACTGACTGCGATTGGTGTCGTCGATGGGCGACAGGAACGCGTAGTCGCCGCGCTCACGACCCGCGAGTTCGAGCGCGATGTTGGTGATGACCTCGTTCGCGTTCATGTTCGTCGACGTGCCCGCGCCGCCCTGGATCACACCGACGACGAACTGGTCGTGGAAGTCGCCGTCGATGACCCGCTGCGCAGCGCGGTCGATCAGGTCGGCCTTGGCCGGATCGAGCACCCCGATGTCGGCGTTCGCGCGCGCCGAGGCCTGCTTCACCATCGCGAGCGCCGTGACGAGGTCCGGGTAGACGGAGATGGGGCGCTTCGCGACGGGGAAGTTCTCGAGAGCGCGCGCGGTGTGGATGCCCCAGTAGGCGTGGCCCGGGATCTCCATCGATCCCAGCGAGTCCGTCTCGGTGCGGGTGTGGGTATGCGTCGTTGCATCGGTTGCCATGGGGTGTCCTTGTGGGTGTGATCACGGCTGAAGGTGGATGCCTCGAGCCTAATCGCGCGCTCAGCGCTTGCGGGAGAACTGCTCCAGGCGTTGCGCGGGATCGAGCGCGGCCATGCGTGCGAGCCATGCCTCGTCGAAGTAGTCGCCGGCCTCGGCCCCGGCGACCGGCACGACCGAGTGGGTGATCGTGTCGGCGTAGACGTGCACGAGGTGGAACGACTGCCCGGCGTCCATACCGTTCACCTTCGCCGCCGGAGCGGCGAGATCCATCGTGTAACAGGTCGCCGCGGCCACGCTCACGGGCACACCCGCGAACGTGCCGTGCGTCGAATAATGCAGATGTCCGGCGAGGATGCCGCGCACATCCGTTCCGGCGACCACCTCGGCGAGCGCCGGCTGGTCGCGGAGCTCCAGGATGTCGAACAGCGGAACGTGGCTCGGCAGCGGCGGATGGTGGAAGGCGAGCAGGGTGCCGAGCGGCGCGGGGTGAGCGAGCAGATCGCGCAGCCAGGAGAGCTGCGCGTCGCCGAGCTCGCCGTGGTGCCACCCGGGCACGGTGGAGTCGAGCGCGATGAGCCGGAGGCCGCCGAGGTCCCAGACGCCCGTCACGGGCTCCTCCGTGGGCGCGGCGTCGAGCAGCCCCGCACGCAGCGCCGGTCGTTCGTCGTGGTTGCCCGCGACCCACACGACGGGGGCGGCCAGGCGCGCGGCGAACGGTTCGACGACCGCTCGCAGCGACGCATACGCCTCGGGCTCGCCGAGGTCGGTGAGGTCGCCCGTGATCACGATCGCGTCCGGCGCGATGCGCATCGCGTCGATGCGCGCGAGGGTCGCGGTGAGGTTCGCTGACGTGTCATACCGACCGCCGAGAGGACGGTTGCCGGCGAGGAAGTGCGTGTCGCTGAGATGGATGAGCGTGCGCAGCGCCGGCGGATACTGACCGAGGGAGACGGAGCTCATGCCCCCAGCGTACGCACGGCGACCGACGCGCGGTCGGCCGCGGGCGCGGCGGGCTGGGATAGCGTGGGCAGGGTGACCGATGCGTCCGCCGCTGCCGCGGCATCCGTTCCCCCCGTCGCCCCCCGTCGAACCCACGTGCGCACCCACCACGGTGATGCGGTGGACGATCCGTATGAATGGCTGCGCGCCAAGGACGACACCGAGGTCGTCGCCCACCTCGAGGCGGAGAACCGCTACACGGAGTCGCGCACCGCCCATCTCGCGCCGGTGCAGGAGCGCATCTTCGAGGAGATCAAGGGGCGCGTGCTCGAGACCGACCTCTCGGTGCCGACGCGACGCGGCGCGTGGTGGTACTACGCGCGCACCGAGGAAGGCAAGCAGTACGGCATCCAGTGCCGCGCCCCGATCGGCTCGCCCGACGACTGGACCCCGCCCGCGCTCGAGCCGGGCGAGCCCGTCGTCGGCGAGCAGATCCTGCTCGACGGCAACCTCGAGGCCGACGGCCAGGAGTTCTTCTCCCTCGGCACGTTCGAGGTCTCCACCGACGGCCGGCTGCTGCTCTACGGCGTCGACGTCGAGGGCGACGAGCGCTACACGCTGCGGGTGCGCGACCTCGACACCGACGAGACGCTTCCCGACGTCATCGAGGGCACGTTC
The DNA here is from genome assembly GCF_001897265.1 of Microbacterium sp. 71-23. Taxonomy (NCBI): domain Bacteria; kingdom Bacillati; phylum Actinomycetota; class Actinomycetes; order Micrococcales; family Microbacteriaceae; genus Microbacterium; species Microbacterium sp. 71-23. The sequence goes on along the minus strand of NZ_MKSL01000025.1, from coordinate 43,663 downwards.
GCCGGCGCCACCCTCTCCCCCGACGGACGCCACATCGTCTACACGACCGTGGACGACGCATGGCGCCCCGACACCGTCTGGCTGCACGAGATCGGTGCGGATGCCGCATCCGACCGTCGTCTGTTCCACGAGCCCGACGAACGGTTCTGGGTCGACGCGGGCTTCACCCGCAGCGACCGCTTCCTGGTGATCGGGCTCGGCTCGTCGATCACGAGCGAGGAATGGCTCGTGCCGGCCGACGACCTGACCGCGCAGCCCCGCGTCGTGTGGCCGCGGCGCGAGGGGGTCGAGTACGACTCGTCCCACGCGGTCGTCGACGGCGAGGACGTGCTCTATGTGCTCCACAACGACGGTGCGCTCGACTTCGAGCTCGTGCGGGTCGCGGCGTCCGATCCTGCGGGACCGCGCACCGCGGTGCTCCCCCACGAGCCGGGGCGGCGGCTCCTCGGCGTCTCGACGTTCCGCGACTGGGCCGTCGTCGGCTACCGCCGCGACGGGCTCGCCCGCCTCGGCGTGCTCGACTATGCGACCGCCGCTGTCGACGAGCTCGCGTTCGACGAGCCGCTCTACTCGGTCGGCACCGCCGGCAACCCGGAGTGGGCGCCGCCGCTCGTGCGCCTCGGCTACGGCTCATTCGTGACCCCGAGCACCGTGTACGACTACGACGTCGCCACGCGCACGCTGGCGTTGCGCAAGCAGCAGCCCGTGCTCGGCGGCTACGACCCCGGCGACTACGCGCAGCGCCGCCTGTGGGTGACGGCGACCGACGGCGTGCAGGTGCCGGTCTCGCTCGTGTGGAAGCGGTCGTTCGGCGAGCCCGGCGCCGCACCGCGCCCGGTGCACCTGTATGGCTACGGGTCGTACGAGGCGACGATCGACCCCGGGTTCTCGGTGCCACGCCTGTCGCTGCTCGACCGGGGCGTCGTCTTCGCTATCGCCCATGTGCGCGGCGGGGGCGAGATGGGCCGCCAGTGGTACGAGGACGGCAAGCTGCTGCACAAGCGCAACACGTTCACCGATTTCGTGGATGTCGCCCGCCACCTGGTCGACGCGGGCTACACCCGACCCGAGCACCTCGTCGCCGAGGGCGGCAGCGCCGGCGGCCTGCTCATGGGAGCGATCGCGAACCTCGCCCCCGAGCTGTTCGCCGGTGTGCTCGCCGATGTGCCGTTCGTCGACGCGCTGACGACGATCCTCGACCCGTCGCTCCCGCTCACCGTCATCGAATGGGACGAGTGGGGCGACCCGCTGCACGACGCCGACGTGTACGCGTACATGAAGTCCTACACGCCCTACGAGAACGTGCGCGAAGGCGTGAGGTACCCGCGCATCCTCGCGGTCACCTCGTTCAACGACACCCGCGTGCTGTACGTCGAGCCGGCCAAGTGGGTGGCGCGCTTGCGCGAGGTCGGCGCCGACGCGCTGCTTCGCTGCGAGATGGTCGCCGGCCACGGCGGCGTCTCGGGGCGCTACAGCGCCTGGCGTGAGCGGGCGTTCGAACTGGCGTGGCTGCTCGACGTGCTCGGCGACGGGGTTCCGTCGGGCGCCGAGGCCGACGCCTGAGCAGACGATGACGTGACGGGATGCCGCGGGCCGCGGCATCCCGTCATCACTCACCCGAAGAGCGCGGCCGCCTCTTCGAAGCGGTACTGCGGAACGGTGTTGAGCTCGCCGAGCGCCTCGGCGAACGGCACGCGCACGATGTCGGTGCCGCGCAGGGCCACCATCTGACCCCAGGCGCCGTCGACGACGGCGTCGGCCGCGTGGAGGCCGAGACGCGTCGCCAGCACACGGTCGAACGCCGACGGCGAGCCGCCGCGCTGGATGTGACCGAGCACGGTCGCGCGGGTCTCGATGCCGGTGCGGCGCTCGATCTCGGGCGCGAGCACCTCGCCGATGCCGCCGAGTCGGGGGCGGTTGAACGCGTCGAGCCCCTTGTCGCTGAAGGCCTCCTCCATGCCGGTGAGCTTGAAGCCCTCGGACACGACGACCAGCGGGGCGCGCCCGCGGCTGTGCGCCTTGTTGACGAGCTCGCAGACCTCGTCGATCGACATGGGCACCTCGGGGATGCAGATCACGTGCGCACCCGCGGCGATGCCCGCGTGCAGGGCGATCCAGCCGACATGACGCCCCATGACCTCGGCGACCATGCAGCGCTGGTGCGAGTCGCCGGTGGTGCGCAGGCGGTCCATCGCGTCGGTCGCGATGTTGACGGCGGTGTCGAAGCCGAACGAGTAGTCGGTCGCGCGCAGGTCGTTGTCGATCGTCTTCGGTACGCCGAGCACGTTGATGCCGTCGTTCGAGAGGCGGTCGGCAGCGGCGAGGGTGCCCTCGCCGCCGATCGCGATGATGCCGTCGATGCGGTGTCCGTAGAGCGTCTTCGCGATGTTCTCGGCACCGCCCCGGGGGCCCTCGTAGGGGTTCGTGCGGCTCGTGCCGAGGATCGTGCCGCCGACCTTCGACAGACCCTTCACCTCGTGGCGGGTCAGCGGGAAGAAGTCGCCGTCGACGACGCCGCGCCACCCGTCGCGGATGCCCACGAACTCGATGTTGTAGTTCGTCGTGCCCTTGAGCACGACGCCGCGGATGACCGCGTTCAGGCCGGGGCAGTCGCCGCCGCTGGTCAGGATGCCGATCTTCATGCTGTGATCCTTGCTTTCCGGGTGTGGAGCTTCCGGGGAGACAGGCGACGTTGCCCTCCCGACTGTATCGCCGGATGCCTCGTGGGTGCCACACGGCCCCGAGACGACCGATGCGGTCGCCCCGGGGCCGTGCACACAGATGCGGTCAGGCGGCGCCGAGCGCCTGGCGCAGCACGTGGATGAGCGCCGCGAGCTGCACGGAGTCGCTCGACCCGGGCTCGACCGCGACGCCGTCGAGGGCGCGCAGGGCGAGCGACTGCTTCGAGTCGATCAGCTCGGCGATCTTCGCGTCGATCGTGTGGGCGGCGATGATGCGCCAGGCGGTGACCGGCTCGTCCTGTCCGATGCGGTGCACGCGGTCGATCGCCTGCGTCTGCTCCGCCGCGGTCCAGCTGAGCTCGGCGAGCACCACGTTGGAGGCGGCCTGCAGGTTCACGCCGACGCCGGCCGCGGTCAGCGAACACACGATGATGCCGACGCCCGGGTCGTTGTTGAACGCGTCGATCGCCTCCTGGCGGGCGACCGAGGTCTGGTCGCCGCGGATCGAGACAGCACGCACGCCCGCGGCGGCGAAGTGCGCCTCGGCCTGGTCCATGACGTCGATGTGCTTGGCGAAGAACACGACTTTGCCGACCGAGCGCTGCAACTGGGCGGCGTAGTCGGCGGCGAGCTGGGCCTTGCCCTGCCCGATGCGACGCACCATCGTGAAGACGTTCTCCGAGCCCGTTCCGGCGGCCTTCGACTCGTCGAGCTCGTGCTGGGCGACCATGCGGATGACGTCCTCGTCGACCTCGCCGGCGGGCACCGTGGTGCCGTGGCGGTCGGCGCGGGCCGTGACGACCCGGCGGTAGTGCGCGGCGAGGCGCTCGCCGAGCTCGCGTTCGGCCTGCCGGATGGACCGGCCGAACTCGTCGTCGAGCTGCACCGGCAGGTCGGCGATCAGCTTGTCGGGCAGGTCGGCGGCGACATCCGTCTTCAGACGCCGCACGATGCCCATCGAGATCACCGCGCTGCGCGCCTCCGGGTAGAACGCCTTGTCGGCGGGCGTGAAGCCCGTCTCGTCGAGCTTCGCCATGAGCTCGGTGCCCGGCTTCTGCCCGTTGGTCCAGCCGAGGAAACGCCAGATGGCGTCGAAGTCCTCGACGTCGTTGATCAGGGGCGTTCCGGTGAGCGCGAGCAGCAGCGGGTTCGTGGTGCGCTCGCGCAGGCGGGTGGCGAGGGCGAGCACGTTCTGGGACCGCTGCGAGGTGAGGTTCTTGATGAAGTGCGCCTCGTCGACCACCATGCCGCGCAGACCCAGCTCGCTGAGCCACGACAGGTGACGATCGAGGATCTCGTAGTTCACGATGAAGACGTCGGCGAAGGCGTCGACGTCCTCGCCGTCGCCCTGGATGACGGTCGCGCGACGCTGCGGCGTCCAGCGGGCCACCTCGCGCGCCCAGTTCATCTTGACGACGTTGGGCACGACGACCAGTAGCGGATAGGCCCCTGCGACGGATGCCGCGAGCACCGACTCGGCCGTCTTGCCGAGGCCGGGCTCGTCGGCCAGCAGGAACGTGCGGTGCCCCTCGCGCACGGCCTCGAGGAACCGCGACTGGTGCGGCATGACCTCGAGCCCCTTGGGTGAGAGCCGGTCGAACTCGGGCACGGGCGGCAGCGGCATGCACGCCGATCCGCCGCCGGCACCCGTCTCGAACGCCTTGTAGAGCGGGCCCATCAGCTCCCAGCCGTCGAGGCGGCGCCGCGGCGCGTCGACCGCGGGGCGGGAGGTCAGGTCGGGGGCGAGGAACGGGTTCGACATCTGCCGCGACTCCACCTGGGCGGGCGTCACCTGACGCTCGGCGAGCGCGGCCGGAACGACCGGGGCCGGGGCGGGGGCGGCATCCGTGATGATCAGCTCGTCGGGAGCGAGCTCGGCACCCGACTCGAGCAGCCAGTCGCGGCGCATGCGGCGCGCCACCGGCGACGTCGCCTGATCGACCTCGAGCAGTTGGATGAGCGAGGTGTCGCGGGCGGCGGTCTTCGCGAGGATCGTCGCCACGCCGTCAAGGCGCTTGAGCAGTTCGGCGCGCACGTCAGTGGCGAGCGCGGTGTCGGCCTTCACCCGGGCGCGCTCTTCGCGAACCAGGAAGGCGATCACCTGGAACTTCACGCGGTTGGTCGGGCCGAGCTTCCCGCGCTGCGCCTTGGCCTCGACCTCACGCACCTTGCGGGCGAGGATCGGGATGATGGGCGCGTCGTCGTCTCGACGGGACGACGAGCGTCGTTGCCGCTGAGCGGCTGCCGTGGTCGGCATGCTCCTCCTGAGCGTCGAATCCGAAAGCGTCGACCTGCGACGGTCGAGCACCGGTAACTGCTGCCGCGGCCATCCGTGGAGATCGGATGTCGGCGGGCGGGCGGCGCCTCGCTTCCGCACGGTGTGACGAGTGTCGGTGCGCGGCGGGGGCCGTGATCAGTCTAGCCGATCGGCGCCGAGCGTCGGACCCGATCGACGACGCGCAGACAGGTCGCCGTCATCGGCCGACGTCCTGCGGCAGCCGGGTCTCGATGGGCGACGGCGACGCCGGGGCGGGGCGAGGGATCACCGACACCTCCGTCGACGGTGTCGGAGGGGGCTGCGCCGGGGCGTCGGGCCGACACCCGACGATCAGGCCTGCGACGGCGACCGACCCCGCAGTCGCCACGAGCAGCCTGATCGTGAGTCGCATCGCCCACCTCCTGCTCGGATGCTACGAGCGCAGCGCACGATGGTCGTCCTGGTGTCCACAGCCCGCACTACTGTGGGCGGGTGAGCGTCCCCCCACGCGCGTCCGATCGCACGGTGATGGCCATCGCTGTGCTCGCCTCGGCGGTGTCGTTCCTCGACGCCACCGTTGTGAACGTCGCCCTGCCGGCGATCGAGCGCGAGCTCGGCGGCGGACTCGTCACGCAGCAATGGATGGTCGACGCCTACCTGCTGACCCTCGGTGCGTTCATCCTCACCGCAGGAGCCCTGAGCGACGTCCTCGGACGTGTCGTCGTGCTCCGCATCGGTCTCCTGGTGTTCGGCGTCGCCTCGGTGCTCGTGGCAGCCTCCCCCGACCCGGTCTTCCTCATCGCCGCACGCGCGCTGCAGGGCGTGGGCGGAGCTCTTCTCGTGCCCAGTTCGCTCGCGATCATCACCGCGCACTTCGACGACGACACGCGCGGACGCGCGATCGGCACGTGGACGGCGTTCACGACCGCCGCGACGCTCGTCGGTCCGGTGCTGGGCGGACTGTTCGTCGACCATCTGTCGTGGCGTGCCGTGTTCCTCGTGAACGTGGTTCCCCTCGCCGCCGCCCTGGTGCTCCTCGCACGCGGCGGACTCGTCGACGAACGACGCGGCGGCCGGGTGGATGTCGCGGGCGCGGTGCTGTGCGCCCTGGGGCTGGGCGGCGTCGTGCTCGCCTTCATCGAGCAGCCCAGACTCGGGTGGGCGCATCCACTGGTCGCCGGCGCTCTCACGATCGGGGTGATCGCCCTCGCGGGATTCTTCGTCCGCGAGCGATCGACCCCCGACCCACTCCTGCCCCTCGGCATGTTCCGACGACGGAATTTCTGGGCGGGGAATCTGGCCACGCTCGCGATCTACGGCGCCCTGTCGCTCAACGGCATCGCGCTGGGGCTCTTCCTGCAGGAGACCGGCGGCTTCAGTGCGACCCTGGCCGGCCTCGCGACCCTGCCGGCGACGGTGATCATGATCGCCACGAGCCGGTTCGCCGGCGCGGCCGCCTCCCGATTCGGCCCGCGCCGGTTCATGGCAGCGGGGCCGCTCGTGTGCGCGGCGGCGATGATACTGCTGCTCACCGTCGGCACACCGGTCGACTACCTGACGCAGGTGCTGCCGGCGGTGGTGCTGTTCGGAGTCGGGCTCTCCCTCACCGTCGCTCCGCTCACCTCGGCGGTGCTGGGCGCCGCGGGCGCCGATCACGCCGGCGTCGGCTCGGCGGTGAACAACGCCGACGCGAGGATCGCCGGGCTCGTGACGGTGGCGCTGCTCGGCGTCGTGACCGGCGGATCCCTCGATGTCGCGGGATTCCACGCCACCGCGATCCTCGCGGCCGCACTCTTCACCGGCGGCGCGGTGGTGTCCGCGATCGCGATCCGCGATCCGCAGCGCACCTGACCGCGGCTCAGGCGAGGATGGCGCGCACCTCCGCGACATCCGCCGTCATGCGCTCGATGAGCGCATCGATGCCGTCGAATGCGACCATCCCGCGGATGCGGGCCGTGAACTGCACCTCCACGGATGCGCCGTAGAGGTCGAGGTCATGCTCGTCGAGGACATACGCCTCGACCTGGCGCTGGTCGACGTCATCGAACGTCGGGTTCGTGCCGACACTGATCGCCGCCGGATAACGGTGGTCACCGCCGGGCTCTCGCACGAGAAGCCACCCCGCATACACGCCGTCCGCCGGTGCCACCCCCGCCGTGCGGCCGCCGAGGTTCGCCGTAGGGAAGCCGAGCTCGCGACCTCGTTTGAGTCCGTGTACGACCTCGCCCCAGACCGAGGGGGCGCGCCCGAGCAGCCGTGTCGCCGTGGCGATGTCGCCGTCGGCGAGCGCCTCACGCACCCACGTCGAGGACACCCGGCGCTCCCCCGCGCGGGCGCGCACATCGTCGATGACGTCAACGGTGAACCCCCGCGCGGCGCCCAATTCGGCGAGCAGTTGCGGGGTGCCGACGCCGCCGCGCCCGAAGCGGAAGTCGCCGCCGACCAGGATCGTGCGCATCCCGAGCGGACCGAGCACGGCGTCGACGAATCGCTCCGGCTCGAGATCGGCGAGGTCACGGTCGAACGTGAGCACGAGGACGGCGTCGATGCCGGTCTCGGCGAGCAGCTCAAGCTTCTGGGGCACGCCGGTGAGGCTCGGCGGGCAGGCGTCGGGCCGCAGCACGGCCAGCGGGTTGCGGTCGAAGGTGACGGCCACGACCTTCGCGGTGCCCGCGGCATCCGCTCGGGCACGATCGAGCACCGCCCGGTGCCCCGCGTGCACGCCGTCGAACTTGCCCACCGCGACGACCGACGGACCGAATCCGTCCGGCACCTCGGCGGGCGAACGGAACACGAGCATCAGGCGCTCTCCGCGTCGGGACGGTGGCGGCGCAGCCACCAGAGACCGAAGAACGGCAGCACCAGCGGAACGAACACGTAGCCGATGCCGTAGATCGACCAGACGGTCGGATGCTGGAACAGCGCCGGGTCGACGATGCTCAGCGTGCCGACGATGAGCACGCCGGCGAGCTCGAAGCTGATCGCGATCCACGCGACGCGATACCAGCCTCGCGATCCCGAGAACACGAGGGCGAGCGTCGCGAGGATGTAGACGACCGCGGCGACGGCAGAGAGCGCATAGGCGACCGGAGCGGCCTGGAAGTCCTGGATGATCTGCACCACCGAGCGTCCCGTCGCCCCGAGCGCCAAGATGCCGTAGACGATGACCAGCACGCGACCGATCCCCGTCATACGGGTACGGGAGGTGCGGGCGGACGCGGGCTCGGACGAGATGATCGGCATGGCGGCTCCATCCTATTCGGGCCCGGACACGTGCCCGGCGTCTCGCATCAGGACCCCTGCAGCGTCCAGATGACCTCCATGCGCCACACCATCACCGCGACGGCGAGCGCTCCGACGCCCATGACGACCGTGCTCCACCGGCTGCGCTCCAACAGTGCCCAGAAGACGGCGGCAGGCGGCAGGAGAGCCGCCGAGATCGCGTACACCCAGAACTCCAGCACGCTTCCGCTCGGCGTGTTGCCGACGGCCGGGGCGATGAGCGCGGTCACGACCTGTGCGAGCAGGAGCAGCTCGACGAGCGCGAGTGACCCGACCGACAGGTCGGACGGCCGTCGACCCACGAGTCCGAGCACGATACACAGCAGACCGGCAACGGATGCCACGGCCACCTGCACGAGCGAGAACCACAGGATCATGCGGATGCCTCCTCGGGCATGTTCATCGCGCTCTTGATGTCGGCGCCCCGACGTTCGACGATGCCGACGAGCACCCCGTCGGGGGCGATGGCGGCGCGCACGGCCCCGCCGAGCCGGTCGGCCGCCCCCTCGAGCCGCTTTCCGTGGCGCAGATCGCGGGCTTCGTCGGCCGTCACCGGCAGCGCCCCCAGCACGGCCGCCGCGACGTCGGCGGCGGGCACGAGGCGCGCGGGGGCGATGTCATCGGCGGATGCCGCATCCGCGACGTCGAACGAGCCGATGCGGGTACGCCGCAGCGCCGTCAGATGCCCGCCCACCGCGAGGGCGGCGCCGAGGTCGCGCGCGAGGGCACGGATGTATGTGCCGCTCGAGCAGTCCACCACGACGTCGAGGTCGATGACGCCCTCCGTGCGGCACAGGGCGATGACCTCGAACCGGGAGATCGTGACCCGCCGAGAGGCGAGCACGACTTCCTCCCCGGCCCGCGCCAGGTCGTAGGCGCGACGACCGGCGACCTTGATCGCCGACACGGTGCTCGGCACCTGGTCGATCTCCCCGGTGAGCCGGGCGATCCCGGCCTGCACCGCGGCATCCGTCACGGCAGCGATCGCCGCCGGATCGGCGACCGCCGTGCGCACGCCGTCGGCATCGTCGCTGTCGGTCGACTCGCCGAGCCGGATGGTCGCCTCATAGGTCTTGTCGAGCCCGACGAGGTAGGTGAGCAGTCGGGTCGCGCTGCCGACGCCGAGCACGAGCAGGCCTGTCGCCATGGGGTCGAGCGTGCCCGCGTGACCGATCTTCCGGGTCGCGAGCGCGCGACGGGCACGGGAGACGACGTCGTGGCTCGTGATGCCCTGCGGCTTGTCGACGAGGAGGATGCCCGACGGCGAGGCGACGTCGGCGGCCATCAGCAGAAGTCCCGGTAGGCGCGCAGCGGGCGGGCGGGGTCGGTGTTGTCGACGATCGCCGAGGCCGCCGCCGACGGCCGCGCCTCGCGCAGGTAGAGCTCCTGCCCGCCGCGGTAGCGGGCGTTCGCAGGGGCGTCGGGGTCGGGATCGGTGCCGTCGCGCTCGGACACCCGGGCGTAGGCGACCGCGAACGGCGCCTCCAGCCACACCGTCCAGTTCCAGATGCCCTGCGTCTCGGGGCTCTGCAGGAACATGCCGTCGACGATGAGCACCGCGTCCGCGGGACCGGTCGTCCACCGCGCCTCCAGGGGTGCGTCGCGGCGGTGATCGAACGCGGCGAGCTGGAACCCGGTCGCACCCGACGTGCGCGCGCCGTCACGGAACGGGTCGAGCAGCACCCGGCGGAAGGTCGGGATGTCGTAGGTGTCGCGGTAGAAGCCGACAGCCGAGTCACGGCCGTGCGCGTAGCGCTCGGCCCGCGGGCGGAGGAAGTCGTCGAGGGACGCACGGAAGACCGCGACATCCGCTTCGGCGAACACCTCGGCGAAGCCGTCGGCGAACGTCGTCTTGCCTGCCCCGTCGATGCCGTCGACCCCCAGCACAATGCGGCCCGCCGGGTAGTGCTGCCGCACCTCGTCACGCAGCTGACGCTGCAGTTCGACGACGGGGGTGGAGGCCAGGCGCATGTCCCCAGCCTACGGCGACGGATGCCGCATCCCCCGCCCGCGCACCTTCTACGCTGGGTCGGTGACCCCCCTCGCCGCCGCCCTCGTCGACTGGTACCGCGGCAACGCGCGCGACCTGCCGTGGCGGGCGCAGGGGTTCGGGGCGTGGGGCGTCCTGGTGAGCGAGTTCATGCTGCAGCAGACACCCGTGAACCGGGTCATCCCGCTGCTCGAGGCCTGGCTCGTGACGTGGCCGACACCGACCGCGCTCGCGGCGGCATCGCCCGCGGAGGCGGTGCAGCGGTGGGCGAACCTCGGTTATCCGCGGCGAGCGCTGTGGCTGCACCGGGCGGCCGTCGAGATCCGCGACCGGCACGACGGCGTCGTGCCGCGCGACGTCGACGCCCTGCTCGCCCTCACGGGCATCGGCGACTACACGGCTCGCGCCGTGGCGGTGTTCGCTTACGGCGACAGGCATCCGGTCGTCGACACGAACACGCGGCGCGTGCTCGCGCGCGCCGTCGACGGAAGGTCCCAGCCCGGGCCGCCGGCGAGAAGCGACCTCGACCGGATGGCGGCGATCCTTCCGGAGGATCGCGCGGCGGCGGCGACAGTGAACGCGGCGGCCATGGAGCTGGGCGCTGTCGTCTGCACCGCGCGTACGCCCCGCTGCGACCTCTGCCCCGTGCGGGAGCTGTGCGCGTGGCGCGCGGCGGGCTACCCCGACACCGGCGACACCCGCCGTCGCCAAGCCCGGTATGAGGGAAGCGACCGTCAGGCCCGCGGCGCCGTCATGGCGGTGCTGCGCGACGCCGCCCCCGAGGGTGTGCCCGTCGACGCCGTCATCGCCGACTGGCCGGATGCCGCGCAGCGCGACCGCGCGATCGGCACCCTGCTCGCCGACGGTCTCGCGGAGACGACGCCCGACGGCCTGCTGCGACTGCCGGCGTAGGGTGCTGCCGCCCGCATTCTTCCGGCGGCATCCCATTGCTCTCACGTACCCCGCGTGGGAATGTCGTGGTGTGGACAGCACGGTGGCGGTGGTCACACACGATCTGGCGGTGCGGCGCGGTCGTACGCGCATCCTTCATGGCATCGATGTCGCACTCGCACCCGGCGAGCTCGTCGGCCTGCTCGGGCCGTCGGGCAGCGGAAAGACGACGCTCATCCGCTCGATCGTGGGCGCGCAGCGCATCACCCGAGGCAGCGCGACCGTGCTCGGACAACCCGCCGGGAGCCGACCGCTGCGCGGCCGGATCGGCTATATGGCGCAGAGCTCGGCGATCTACGACGACCTGACGGTGCAGCAGAATGTGCGCTATTTCGCCCGGGTGCGCGGCAGCTCCCGTGCCGACGCGGATGCCGCCATCTCGGCCGTCGATCTCGACGCCTTCCGCGGAGCGCTCGTCTCGCGTCTGTCGGGAGGTCAGCGAAATCGGGTGTCGCTCGCGATCGCCCTCGTCGGCCGCCCGCCCATCCTCGTGCTCGACGAGCCCACGGTCGGCTTGGATCCGCTGCTGCGCCGCGACCTGTGGGCACTGTTCCGGTCGCTCGCCGACGACGGCACGACGGTCGTCGTCTCGAGCCACGTGATGGATGAGGCACGGCGATGCGACCGGCTCCTCCTCCTGCACGACGGGCGGCTCATCGCCGACACCACGCCCGATGGACTGCTCGCCGAAACCGCAACGAGCGACCACGACGCGGCGTTCCTGGCCCTCGTCGAACGGAACACCCCATGAACCCGCTCCTCACCCTCGTGACCGCGGGCCGGGTGCTGACCCAGATCCGCCACGACCCACGCACGATCGTGCTGCTGCTGTTCGTCCCCTCGCTGCTGCTCGGTCTGCTCGCGTGGGTCTTCGACGACGCCCACACGTTCGATCAGGTGGGACCGGCGCTGCTCGCCCTGTTCCCGTTCATCGTCATGTTCCTGGTGACGAGCATCGCGACGCTGCGCGAACGACGCAGCGGAACCCTCGAGCGCCTGCTCACCCTGCCGCTGGGCAAGGGCGACGTCATCGCCGGCTACGCTCTCGCCTTCGGGCTGCTCGCCGCGATGCAGGCGCTCATCGCCGTCGCCTTCGCGGTGTGGGTGTGCGGGCTCACGATCGCCGGCCCGATCGGACTGCTGATCGTGGCCGCCATCCTCAACGGCCTTCTCGGCACGACGCTCGGCCTGCTGGCATCCGCGTTCGCGGCGACCGAGTTCCAGGTCGTGCAGTTCATGCCCGCGATCGTGTTCCCGCAGGTGATCCTGGGCGGCGTCATCGTGCCGCGCGACAGCATGCCGGACGTGCTCCGGGCGATCAGCGATTGGCTGCCGATGTCGCACTCCGTGCAGGCGCTGCACGACCTCGCGACCTCGACCGATACCGGACCGGCCCTGCGCGAACTCGGCGTCGTCGCCCTGTTCACCCTCGGTGTCGTCGTGCTCGCCGCGCTGTCACTGCGACGTCAGACGCGCTGAGCGCGCTCAGTCCTCGTCGTCGTCTTCGACCCGCGGCTTCACGTAGGGGTCGGACTCGCCCGCGTAGTGAGCGCCGACGGCGATGCCCGCCACGGCCTCGTCGCGCTCACGCGCCTCGCGCAGAAGATCCTCGATGTGCCCGGCCGAGTCCGGCAGCGCGTCGAGGATGAACTCGAGCGTCGGCGTCAGCCGGATGCCCAGCTGACGACCCACGTCGCTGCGCAGCATGCCGGTCGCGGACCGCAGCGCGGCCGCCGTGTCCTCGCGGGCCTTCTCGTCGCCGAGCACGGTGTAGAACACCGACGCGTGCTGCAGGTCGCCCGTCACCCGCACATCCGTGATCGTCACGAAGCCGAGCCGCGGGTCGCGCAGCCCCTTGTCGAGCCGCTCCGCGAGCAGCACCTTGATGCGGTCGGCGATCCTCGCCTGACGTTCATTCGCCATGTCGTCCTCCTCGCCCGCGGGCCTCTTCGACGGTCCGTGCCCGAGACGGATGCCTCGTGGTCCCCGCGAGGGCCACGAGGCATCCGTCATCGGAGCCGGGAATCGGATCAGCTGCGGGGCTTCTCCACCATCTCGGTCGTCTCGATCTCATCGCCGACCTGGATGTCGTTGTACTTGCCGAGGCCGATACCGCACTCGAAGTCGGTCTTGACCTCGGTGACGTCGTCCTTGAACCGGCGCAGCGACTCGATCGCGAGACCATCGGCGATCACGACGCCCTCGCGGATGACGCGGGCCTTCGCGTTGCGGGTGATGGTGCCGCTGCGAACGATGACACCGGCGATGTTGCCGAACTTCGACGAGCGGAACACCTCGCGGATCTCCGCCACACCCGACTGCACCTCTTCGAACTCCGGCTTGAGCAGGCCCTTGAGCGACTGCTCGACGTCGTCGATCGCGTTGTAGATGACCGAGTAGAAGCGGATGTCCACACCCTCGCGGGCCGCACGCTCGCGAGCCTTCGTGTCAGGACGCACGTTGAAGCCGATGACGATCGCGTTGTCGATCGTCGCCAGGTTCACGTCCGACTCGGTGATCGCACCGACACCGCGGTGGATGATGCGCAGCTGCACCGAGTCGTCGACCTCGATCTTGAGCAGCGACTCCTCGAGCGCTTCGACAGCACCCGACACGTCGCCCTTGATGATGAGGTTGAGCGACTCGACCTTGCCCTCCTCGAGAGCACGGGTGAAGTCCTCGAGCGAGATGCGCTTGCGAGCCTTCGCCAGGGCGGCGTTGCGCTCCGCGGCCTCACGCTTCTCAGCGATCTGGCGGGCGGTGCGGTCCTCCTCGGTGACGATGAAGGTGTCACCGGCGCGCGGCACGGAGTTCAGACCCTGCACCTGCACCGGACGCGACGGCGCGGCCTCCTCGACCGCGTCGCCGTTCTCGTCGATCATGGCGCGCACGCGGCCATAGGCCGTGCCCGCGACGATCGCGTCGCCGACACGCAGCGTGCCCGACTGGATGAGCACGGTCGCGACCGAGCCGCGGCCCTTGTCGAGCTTGGCCTCGATGGCCACACCGCGCGCTGCCTTGTTGGGGTTCGCGGTGAGGTCGAGACCGGCGTCGGCGGTGAGCAGCACCGCGTCGAGCAGGTCCTGGATGCCGATGTTCTGGCGGGCCGACACGTCGACGAACATGACGTCGCCACCGTACTCCTCGGCGACCAGTCCGTATTCGGTGAGCTGCTGGCGCACCTTCGCGGGGTTCGCCTCGGGCTTGTCGATCTTGTTGACAGCGACCACGATCGGCACCCCCGCCGCCTGGGCGTGGTTCAGGGCCTCCACCGTCTGCGGCATGATGCCGTCGTCGGCGGCGACCACGAGGATCGCGATGTCGGTCACCTGCGCACCACGGGCACGCATGGCGGTGAACGCCTCGTGACCGGGGGTGTCGATGAAGGTGATCGCGCGCTCGATGCCGTCGTGCTCGGTCCAGACCTGGTATGCACCGATGTGCTGCGTGATGCCGCCGGCCTCGCCCGCGACCACGTTGGTCTGGCGGATGGCGTCGAGCAGTCGGGTCTTACCGTGGTCGACGTGACCCATGACGGTCACCACGGGAGGCCGGATCTCGAGGTCGTCCTCGCTCTCCGCCTCCAGCTCGGCCTCGAGGTCGAGACCGAAGCCCTCGAGGAGCTCCTTGTCCTCGTCCTCGGGCGAGACCATCTGGATCTTGTAGCCGAGCTCCGCGCCGAGCACCTCGAAGGTGGCCTCGTCGAGCGACTCGGTCGCGGTCGCCATCTCACCCAGGTTGAACAGGATGGTCACGAGCGTGCCGGGCTGCACGGTGTAGCCGCGCAGCGCCTCGAGCTTGTCGGCGAAGTCGGCGATCGACGCGCCGCGGCGCAGACGGATGATCTCGCCGTTGCCCTTCGAGACGTTGACGCCGCCGACGACCGGAGCGTCCCTCATCTCGAATTCTTGACGCTTCGCCCGACGCGACTTGCGCTGCTTGGACTTGCCGCCGCCCTTGCCGAACGCACCCGCGGTGCCACCGCCGGGGCCACGGCCGCGACCGCCACCACCACCGGGACGCCCGGCGAAGCCGCCGGCTGCCGGGGCGCCACCGGGACGTGCCGCGCCGCCGCCGAACCCGGGGCGTCCGGCACCACCGGTGCGCTGCTGGAACGGAGCGCCCGGACGACCGGCGCCACCGGGACGACCCGCGCCACCCGGACGCGGAGCGCCCGGGCGCGGGGCACCGGGACGCGGGGCCTGGGGACGCGGGATGTTGCCGGGCGTCGGGCGCTGGCCCATTCCCTGCGCGCTCGCGAACGGGTTGTTGCCCGGGCGGGGGCCTGCGGGCCGCTGGCCCATGCCCTGCGCGCTCGCAAAGGGGTTGTTGCCGGGGCGCGGCGAGCCGCCTCCCGGACGCGGTGCCGGGGCTGCCTGTCCGCCCTGGCCGCCCTGCGGGCGCGCGGCCGGAGCCGACGGGGTCTGCGGTCGCGCCGGAGCCGCACCACCGGGAGTGGGCCGCGACGAGGCGGCGGGGCGCTCGGCCGCGGGCGCGGCGCGCTCCACCTCGGGAGCGGGTGCCGCAGCGGACGTCGACGGTGCCGGGGCGGCCGGGGCCGCGGATGCCGCGGGCTTGGGCGCCTGCGGCCGCGCGGGCGCCGCCGGGGTGGGGCGTGAGGCGGCCGGCTTCGCAGCCGGGGCGGCCGAGGCGGTGCCATCGGCCTGCAGGGCCTCACGGAGCTTTCGCGCCACCGGGGGCTCGATCGTCGACGACGGGCTCTTCACGAACTCGCCGAGCTCCTTCAGCTTCGCGAGGGCGATCTTGCTGTCGACGCCGAGCTCGGAGGCGATCTCGTGTACGCGTGGTTTTGCCACAATTCTCCTGTCTGGGATCTACCCCGGACAGGGCAGACCGTTAGATGCGGACGGGTCTCATTTCGAGCCGTTCACTTTGTGTCCATAGCCGTTCAGCCGTTTCGCTGCAGGTGTTGGGTGATGGTCTGCGTATCAAGCGGGCCTGACACGCGCAGGGCGCGAACGAACGCACGCCGCCGGGTGGCGGCATCCGTGCATTCGAGTGTCGGATGCACCCACGCACCCCGCCCCGGAAGACTCTTGCGCTCGTCGACGACGAGCTCGGAGCCGCGGGCCACCACTCTCAGGAGAGCGGATCGCGGAGCACGTGTGCGACAACCGACGCACGTCCGTACGGGTTCCATCCTACCCCGTCAGCTCTCCTCGAGGATGCTGTCGGGCTGGATGTCGATCTTCGCCCCGGTGAGCTTCGCGGCGAGTCGGGCGTTCTGGCCCTCCTTGCCGATCGCGAGAGACAGCTGGTAGTCGGGAACGAGGGCGCGCACGGCCTTGGTCCCCGCGTCGAGCACGAAGCTCGAGGTGACCTTGGCGGGCGAGAGCGCCTTCGCGACGAAGGATGCGAGGTCGGCGTCGTAGTCGACGATGTCGATCTTCTCGCCGCCCAGCTCCTCCGTGACGGCGCGCACGCGGCGGCCGAGCTCGCCGATGCACGCACCCTTGGCGTTGATCGCCGGGTCGTTCGCGCGAACCGCGATCTTCGAGCGGTGACCCGCCTCGCGCGCGAGCGAGACGATCTCGACGACGCCCGACGCGATCTCGGGGACCTCGAGGGCGAACAGCTTGCGCACCAGGCCGGGGTGCGTGCGGGAGACGGTGATCGCGGGCCCCTTGGTGCCCTTCGAGACGCTCGTGACGTAGACGCGGATGCGCGAGCCGTGGGCGTAGTCCTCGCCGGGCACCTGCTCCTCGGGCGGAAGGATCGCCTCGACCGTGCCGAGGTCGACGTGCACCATGCGGGGGTTCGGGCCCTGCTGGATGACGCCGGCGACGATGTCGCCCTCCTTGCCGCGGAACTCCCCCAGCACCGCGTCGTCGGCGATGTCACGCAGCCGCTGGCTGATGACCTGCTTGGCGGCGAAGGCGGCGATGCGACCGAAGTCGTCGGGCGTGACCTCCTCCTCGCCGATCACCGCGTCCTCGTCGTCGCGCAGCGGCACGAACACCGCGACGTGACCGGTCTTGCGGTCGATCTGGGCGCGAGCGCCGTCGGGGAGGACGCCGGTGGGCGTGCTGTTCTTCGCGTACGCCGTGAGGATCGCCTGCTCGATGATCGAGACGAGCTCCTCGAACGGAATCTCCCGCTCGCGCTCCACGGTGCGCAGCAGTCCGAGATCGATGTCCACGGGGCCTCCCTCTTCAGTTCTGGGATGCGGCGCGGGGGCGACGCATCCCCCCTACGTTACCCGATCGGGATGCCTCGAGCCGGGGCGATCCGCTCCGCTGCGTTCCCCCACCTGCGGTCGTACTGTGGCATCGTGCCCTCCACCGACGCGACCGCCGCCGCCCACTCGTCGACCGCGTTCCGCGTCGTCGCGCGAGTCGGGTTCGCGGCGAGCGGGCTCGTGCATCTCGGCATCGGCATCCTCGCGATCGCCCTCGCACAGGGGCATGCGGCGGAAGCCGATCAGACCGGAGCGCTTCAGGGCATCGCTCGGCTGCCCGGTGGGGTTCTGCTCCTGTGGGCCTGCGCGGCGACGCTCTGGGCGCTGACGCTCTGGTACATCGTCGACGGCCTCTGGGACCGTCGACGGAATGGATGGAGCGCACTCGTGTCCGCATGGTCGAAGGCGGCCGCCTATCTGGCAGTCGGAGCGCTCGCAGCGGGAGTCGCTCTCGGATCAGCGAGCAACTCAGAGCAGTCCGCGAAGTCGACGGGAGCGACGCTCCTCTCGCTTCCGGGCGGGCCGTGGTTGCTCGGCGCGCTCGGCGCCGCCATTACCGGTGTGGGGATCGGTTTCGGATGGCGCGGGCTCACTCGCGGCTTTCGCGAGAGCATCGCCTTCCCGCGGGGCCCGGTAGGTGGGGCCGCGCTGGCTCTCGCGGTCGTCGGGTATGTGGCAAAGGGCGCGGCGCTCATCAGCGTCGGCGCGATCATGGCGATAGCTGCGCTCACCGTCGACCCGGCCGCTGCGGGCGGACTGGATGGCGCCTTTGTCGCGCTTCTGCGTCTGCCGCTCGGTGCTGCCATCGTCACGGCGATCGGCAGCGGCCTCGTCGCCTACGGCCTCGTCATGTTCGTGCGCACTCGCTGGGCGAAGCTCTGAAGATCTCGCTCAGCGGGTTGTGAGCCGGGCGACCGCGTCGGCGAGCGGCACGACCTGACGGTCGCCGCTGCGGCGGTCCCAGAGCTCGACCTCGCCGGTCGCCGCACCGCGGCCGACGACGACGAGCTGCGGCACGCCGATGAGCTCGGCATCGCCGAACTTCACACCGGGCGACACCTTCGGGCGGTCGTCGTAGAGCACGTCGAGACCCGATGCCTCGAGTGCCGCGGTGAGCTCCTCCGCGAGGGCGAAGGCCGCGTCATCCTTGCCCGTCGCGACAACGTGCACGTCGAAGGGCGCGACCGACGCGGGCCAGATGAGCCCCCGATCGTCGTTGTTGAGCTCGGCGATGATCGCGAGGATGCGCGTGACGCCGATGCCGTACGAGCCCATCGTGACGGTGACGAGCTTTCCGTTCTCGTCGAGCACCTTCAGGCCGAGCGCCTCCGCGTACTTGCGGCCGAGCTGGAAGACGTGCCCGATCTCCATGCCGCGGGCGAGCGTGACCGGGCCCGAGCCGTCGGGTGCCGGATCGCCGTCGCGCACGTTGGCGACCTCGACGAACCCGTCGGCGACGAAATCGCGGCCGGCGACGAGGGAGTGCACGTGCTTCTGGTCGATGTTGGCACCCGTGATCCACGCGGAGCCGTCGGCGACCCGCGGATCGAGGACATAGCGGATGCCGGTGGCCGACTCCTCGCCCAGCACCGCACCGGTCGGCGACCACGGTCCGATGTAGCCCTTGACCAGGAGCGGGTTCTTCTCGAAGTCCTCGGCCGTCGCGGCCTCGACCGCGGCGGGTGCGAACGCCACCTCGGCACGCTTGTCGTCGACCTCACGGTCGCCGGGAAGCCCGACGATGACGAGCTCTCGCGTGCCATCGAGATGGGTCAGCGCGAGCACGACGTTCTTCAAGGTGTCGGCCGCGGTGTACGTGCCATCGAGCACGGCGTTGGAGTGCGCGACGAGGGTGTCGATCGTCGGCGTGTTCGGCGAGTCGAAGACCACCGGCCCACCCAGCCCGTCGAACGGGACGGGCGCGGGCGCCGTCGTGGTGAACGCCTCCACGTTCGCGGCGTAGCCGCCCTCCGAGCGCACGAAGGTGTCCTCGCCGACCGGGGTCGGGTGCAGGAACTCCTCCGAGCGCGAGCCGCCCATGGCACCCGCGTCGGCCTGCACGATCGCGTACTCGAGCCCGAGGCGCTGGAAGATGCGCTCGTACGCGTCGCGCTGCGCCTGGTACGAGGCATCCAGCCCGGCGTCCGTGTGGTCGAACGAGTACGCGTCCTTCATCGTGAACTCACGCCCCCGGAGGAGGCCGGCGCGGGGCCGCGCCTCATCGCGGTACTTGTCCTGGATCTGGTAGATCGTCAGCGGCAGATCCTTGTACGACGAGTAGAGGTCCTTCACGAGCAGCGTGAAGACCTCTTCATGAGTGGGGGCGAGCAGGTAGTCGGCGTCCTTGCGGTCCTTCAGGCGGAAGATGCCGTCGCCGTACTCCTCCCAGCGACCGGTGGCCTCGTAGGGCTCACGCGGCAGCAGCGCGGGGAAGTGCACCTCGAACGCGCCCGCGGCCGACATCTCGTCGCGGATGATCTGCTCGACCTTCGCCTTCACGCGCAGGCCCAGCGGGAGCCAGGCGAAGATGCCCGGCGCCTGGCGGCGGATGTAGCCGGCGCGCACGAGCAGCCTGTGGCTCGTGACTTCGGCGTCCGACGGGTCTTCGCGCAGCGTGCGCAGGAAATAGGTCGAGAGACGGGTCACCACGATCCCCCAGTCTAGGACGATGGATGCCGCCGCCCGCCGCCTACCCTGGAGCGATGACGACCGTGCTGCTGACCGGGTTCGAGCCGTTCGCGGGCGACTCCGCGAACCCCTCGGGTGACGCCGTGCGCGCGGTCGCCGCGCGGTGGGATCGCGCCGAGACGCTGATCGTCGAGGTGCTGCCGGTGACGTTCGCGGATGCCGCGGCCCGCCTGCGCGTCCTGATCGAGCGGCACTCCCCCGACGTCGTGATCGCCACCGGCCTCGCCGGCGGCCGCTCGGCGGTGACGCCGGAGCGGGTCGCCCTCAACCTCGCCGATGCCCGCATCCCCGACAATGCGGGGGTGCAGCCGACCGACGCCGTCGTCGTCGGGGGCGCACCAGACGCACGGTTCGCCACGCTTCCGGTCAAGCGGATCGCGGCGGCGGTGGCCGCGGCATCCGTGCCGTCCTCCGTGTCGCTCACGGCCGGCACCTTCGTGTGCAACGCGGCGATGTACACCGTGCTGGATGCGACGGCCGACCGCGCGGACGTGCGTGCCGGGTTCGTGCACGTGCCGTGGTCGACCGAGACCGCGCCCGCAGGTGCGCCGGCGCTCGCCCTCGCCGACATCGTGCGCGCCCTCGAGATCGCGATCGATGTGAGCCTCACATCCGACGACGGGCGCCCGCTTGTGGGCGGCGAGATCGCCTGATGCCGGGGGCGCCGCCCGTCAGCGCCGCCCGAGTCGCAGCGCGGCGCGCACCACGAGCCCCGCGACCAGCGCCCAGAAGGCGGCGCTGATGCCGAAGAACGCGATGCCGGACGCCGCCGTGAGGAACGTCACGATGGCCGGAACCCGGTCGTGCGGGTCGGCGACGGCCTGTTGCACCGCCGAGCCGAACGCGCCGAAGAGCGCGAGACCGGCGACGGCGGCGATGAGACCGGCGGGCGCCAGCACGACGAGCACGGCGAAGAACGAGGATGCCGCGGCCAGCACGAAGTACGTCGAGCCGGTCGCGATGCTCGCGTACCAGCGCCTGCGCGGATCGGGATGGGCGTCGGGGCTAGCCGCCAGCGCGGCGGTGATCGCGGCGAGGTTGATCGCCGGCCCGCCGGCGGAGGCGGTGAGGGCGCTGCCGAGACCGGTGACGGTCATCGCCGGCCGCCACGGCAGGTCGTAGCCGAAGCTGCGGAGGATCGCCGTGCCCGGCACGTTCTGCGACGCCATCGTCACCAGGAACAGCGGGAGCGCGAGACCCACGATGGCGCCGGTGGTGAACGTCGGCGCCGTGAACGCGACCCGCGGGAGGAAGGACGCCGGGTCGATCGCGGTGCCGGCCGCGCCGACCTCGATGCCGATCGCGATGGCCGCCGCGAGAAAAGCGAGCGGAACCGCCCAGCGGGGCAGGAACCGCAGCGCGATGAGCCACACCACGATCACCGGCGCGACCGCCCACGGGCTCTTGACGAGTCCGCTGAGCGGGGCGAGGCAGAGCGGCAGCAGCACGCCGCCGAGCATCGCCTGCGCGAGCGAGGCGGGGATACGCGCGATGGCCTGCCCGAGAGCGGGGATGAGCGCCGTGAGCAGGATGAGCCCCGCCACGACGTAGAACGCGCCGATCTCTGCCGACCAGCCGCCCTCGACGGCGCCGGTCGCGGCGATCAGGGCCGCCCCGGGCGTCGACCACGCGAGGGTGATGGGGCGGCGGTAGCGAAGCGCGAGCACGATCGTGCCGGCCCCCACGGCGAAGGACGCGGCGAGCAGACCGCTGGCCGCCTGATCGGACGTGGCGCCGGCCGCGTGCAGCGCCGTGAGCACGACGGCGAACGAGCTCGAGAACCCCACCAGCGACGCGGTGATACCGGCCGAGATCGGCCTCGACAGCGGCGCGTCGAGCGAGGGGCTGGATGCCGCGGCGGTCGGTTCACTCACCGGTGCACCGTATCGCGGCGCGGAGGCGTACCCCGACCAGGCGGACGGTGCCACCGGGCGACGGGTGGACCGGTGCGCTCAGGCGGTGACGACCTGGGCGGTACCGAGGGGGGCGTCGGGGCCCATCTCGTCGGCGAGGCGGGTGGCCTCGGCGATGAGCGTCGCGACGATCTCCTCCTCGGGCACGGTCTTGATGACCTCGCCCTTCACGAAGATCTGGCCCTTGCCGTTGCCGCTCGCGACGCCGAGGTCGGCTTCGCGGGCCTCGCCCGGGCCGTTCACGACGCAGCCCATGACGGCGACGCGCAGCGGCACCGTGACATCCTTCAGACCCTCGGTGACGCTGTCCGCGAGGGAGTAGACGTCGACCTGGGCGCGACCGCACGACGGGCACGAGACGATCTCGAGGCGGCGCTCGCGGAGGTTGAGCGACTGCAGGATCTGCAGGCCGACCTTCACCTCTTCGACGGGAGGCGCCGACAGCGAGACGCGGATGGTGTCGCCGATGCCCTCGCCGAGCAGGATGCCGAACGCCGTCGCGCTCTTGATGGTGCCCTGGAACGCGGGTCCGGCCTCGGTGACACCGAGGTGCAGCGGCCAGTCGCCCCGCTCGGCGAGCTGACGGTAGGCCTTGACCATCACGATCGGGTCGTTGTGCTTGACCGAGATCTTGAAGTCGTGGAAGTCGTGCTCTTCGAACAGCGACGCCTCCCACACGGCGCTCTCCACGAGCGCCTCGGGAGTGGCCTTGCCGTACTTCTCGAGCAGTCGGCGGTCGAGCGATCCGGCGTTCACGCCGATGCGCAGCGAGACGCCGGCGTCCTTCGCCGCCTTCGCGATCTCGCCGACCTTGTCGTCGAACTGGCGGATGTTGCCGGGGTTCACTCGTACCGCGGCGCAGCCGGCGTCGATCGCCTGGAAGACGTACTTCGGCTGGAAGTGGATGTCGGCGATGACCGGGATCTGACTCTTCTTCGCGATGATGTGCAGCACGTCGGCGTCGTCCTGGCTGGGCACCGCGACCCGCACGATGTCGCAGCCCGAGGCGGTGAGCTCGGCGATCTGCTGCAGGGTCGCGTTGATGTCGGTCGTCTTGGTGGTCGTCATCGACTGCACGCTGACGGGCGCGTCGCCACCGACCAGCACCTTGCCGACCTTGATCTGGCGGCTCTTGCGGCGGGGGGCGAGCGTTTCGGGGACCTTGGGCATCCCGATGTTGACGGCTGGCACGCCCCCAGCCTACGCCGACGGGGATGCCGCGGCCCCGACCCGCGGCATCCGAGCCCCGGCGGCGCCGGGCGCGGCCGAGCCGTGTGGTAGGTTCGCCCCATGTTCGCGCGCACCTGCTGGTGGCCCACCGCCTGAGGCGGTGGATCGTGCGATTCCGACCGCCCCGAGGGGCGGTCTTCTTCGTGAAGCGGCCGCCCCGACTCCGAAGGACCATCCCATGCCCGCATCCTTTGCCGAGCTGATCGCCTCCGACGCGCCCTTCGCGCTCATCGCGCGCGACGACGCCTGGGTCGAGGTGCTCACGGGTGAGGTCGTCGACGTCGATGCCCTCGCCGACATCCCCCTCGTCGATGCGACGGGGACCCCTCGCGAGGTGCTCGCGCTCGTGCCGTTCCGGCAGGTGCGAGAGCGCGGATTCGCCTCCCACGACGACGGGGCGCCGCTGCGATGCCTCGTGGTCGAAGGTCACGAGCGGATGCCGCGGGCCGAGGCCGTGGCCACGCTGCCGTCCGAGCCGATCGCCCTCGAGAACCCCGGCTTCGATCTGACCGACGAGGAGTACGCGGGGATCGTGCGCACGGTGATCTCCGACGAGATCGGCCGCGGCGAGGGCGCGAACTTCGTGATCCGCCGCGACTTCACCGCCGGGGTCGGTGCCGACCCGCGTCTGGCAGCGCTCACCTGGTTCCGGGCGCTGCTCGCCCACGAGCGCGGCGCGTACTGGACGTTCGCTGTCGTCACGCCCGGCCACGTCGCCGTGGGTGCGAGCCCCGAGGCGCACGTCAGCGCGCAGGACGGCGTCGTCACCATGAACCCGATCTCGGGCACCTTCCGCCACCCGGCGGGCGGCGCGACGCGCGAGACCCTGAGCGAGTTCCTCGCCTCCACGAAGGAGACCGAGGAGCTGTTCATGGTCGTCGACGAGGAGCTCAAGATGATGAGCGCGGTCTGCTCCGACGGCGGCCGCATCACCGGACCGCACCTGAAGGAGATGTCGCGGCTCACGCACACCGAATACATGCTGCGGGGCACGTCGACCCTCGACCCTCGCGACATCCTGCGCGAGACGATGTTCGCTCCCACGGTCACCGGCTCGCCGATGCAGAATGCCTGCACGGTCATCACGCGGTACGAGCGCACGCCGCGCGGTTACTACTCCGGCGTCGCCGCACTGTTCACGCCCGCCGTCGGCGGCGGTCACGACCTCGACGCACCGATCCTCATCCGCACCGCCTATCTCGAGCACGGCCGCCTGCGCGTGCCCGTCGGGGCCACCCTCGTGCGCCACTCCGACCCGTACGGAGAGGTGAGCGAGACCCACGGCAAGGCCGCCGGTGTACTGGGGGCGATCGGCGCGGTCGCCCGCGACGAGCGCCGGAGCGCCGACGCCGACCAGCCGACGGCCGAGCGCGAGCCTCTCGCCGACGACCCGGAGATCTCCGAGCTGCTGACGTCGCGCAACGCCCGCCTCGCCCCGTTCTGGCTCAACCCGCAGGAACGCGCCGACGGCGGCCCCTTCGCCGGTCGCACCGCGGTCGTCGTCGACGCCGAGGACCGCTTCACGACGATGCTCGCCCACCAACTGCGCCACCTCGGCCTCGACGTCTCGATCGTGCCGTGGGCCGCGGCATCCGCTGACGTTCTCGACGCCGCCGACCTGGTCGTCTCCGGCCCCGGCCCCGGCGACCCCCGCGACGAGGGCTCGGCCCGCATCGCCGCGATGCGACATGTCGTCGCGCATCGCCTTGAGACCGGACGCCCGCTGCTCGCGGTCTGCCTCAGCCATCAGATCCTCGCCGACCGACTCGGCATCGGACTCGCCGCGCTCGACCGGCCACACCAGGGCCTGCAGCTCGCCGTCGATGTCTTCGGCGAGCGCGCCTCGATCGGCTTCTACAACACCTTCACCGCGAAGGTCGCTCCGGGCACCACCGAGGTGGCCGGGGCGGATGTCGCGGCCGACCCCTCGACCGGCGACGTCTACGCCCTGCGCGGCCCGGGCTACGCCTCGGTGCAGGGCCACCTGGAGTCGATCCTGTCGCGCGACGGGCTGCGCACCCTCGAACGACTCGTCGCCCAGGCTCTCACGCCCGTCGACGCCTGACCGGCGTCAGTCGGGGCAGGGCCCAACCGGTGTCAGTGGAACAGTGACACCGGGTTGAAGACGTCGGCGAGCAGCAGCACGGCGCTCGTCGCCACCAGGAACACCACGACGACGAAGGTGACGGGCACGAGCCGGGTCGCATCGACGGGCTTCGGCGCGGGTCGGCGAAACAGCCGCGCCCACGCCCGCCGCAGTCCGTCCCAGAGGGCGATGACGACGTGACCTCCGTCGAGCGGGAGGAGCGGCACGAGGTTGAAGACGCCGAGCGCGATGTTGAGGGACGCGAGCAGGCCCAGCATCACCGAGACGCGGTTGATGATCGGGGCCGGTGACGACGCCACCTCCCCCGCGATGACCCCGGCGCCCACGAGGCTCAGCGGTCCGTTCGGGTCGCGCTGGGCACCCGTGAACACCGACTCCGCCGCCTGGTAGACCTTCACCGGGAACTGCGCCACGATGCCGACGACCGCGCCGACGTTCTGCACCGCGGCCGCGGGCCCGTCCCAGATCGGCTGTCGCACGAACTCCACCGTCGGGGCGAAGCCGATGAAGCCGATCTCGCGGGTCTCGGCGACCCCGTCCGCTCCGGTCACCGGGTTGCCCGAGGCATCCGTCACGGGAGCCGTGATGGTCGCCGGCGTGATCGTGAGGGTCTGGGCGGCACCGCCGCGGTCGACGACGACCGAGAGCGCCTGACCGGGCGAGGCCTGCACGATCGCCGAGGCCGAGGCGAAGTCGCTGACCGCCGTGCCGTCGATCGAGACGATGCGGTCGCCTGCCTGCAGCCCGGCCTGCTTCGCGGGGGTGGTATCGGTCGCGCACGTCTGCGACGAGTACGAGACGGGCGTGCAGGCGCTGAGCGAGGCGACCGTCGCGGTCGCGGTCTGCAGGCCGATGCCGCTGAACAC
The DNA here is from genome assembly GCF_001897265.1 of Microbacterium sp. 71-23. Taxonomy (NCBI): domain Bacteria; kingdom Bacillati; phylum Actinomycetota; class Actinomycetes; order Micrococcales; family Microbacteriaceae; genus Microbacterium; species Microbacterium sp. 71-23. The sequence continues at coordinate 17,499 of NZ_MKSL01000025.1, read as the reverse complement.
GATCGCGAACAGGACGATCGCGAGCACGAAGTTCATGAACGGGCCGCCGAGCATGATGACGACGCGCTTCCACATGGACAGCCGGTAGAACACCCGGTCGTCGGCATCGGCGATCGTCTCGTCGTTGGCCGCGCGGGCATCCTGCACCATGGTCGCCCAGAAGCGTCCGCGTCGGAGCCGAGCCCGATCGTCGGGCGTCGCCTGGTCCGTCTCGGTCTGGGTCACCGTCGCGACGCCACCGCCCACGGATGCGACCTGCGGGTCGGCCGATGCCGCCGCGCGCTCCGACTCGGAGGGCGGGTACATGCCGGCCATCGAGATGTAGCCGCCGAGCGGGATGAGCTTCACGCCGTACTCGGTCTCGCCCTTGCGTCGCGAGAACAGGGTCGGACCGAAGCCGATCATGTACTGCCCCACGCGCACCTTGAAGAGCTTCGCCGGCACGAGGTGGCCGATCTCGTGCAGCGCGATCGAGACGGCGAGCCCCACGATGAGCACGACGATTCCGATGACGAATGCGAGAACGGTCACGCCCCCACGGTAGCCCCGGCTGTCTTGGAGCGGGCCGACAAGGTGCGCTGTGCCCGCTCTGCGCGCTCGGCGCCCGGGTGCGCGCGGGTCGCTCTGGTTGAATGGGACCGATGTCCACACCGTCGAACCTGCCGCCCGTCCTCCGCCCGACGCACCCGCCCGCACGATCGCTGCGCGCTCTCGCCGAGGTGGTCGACGGCGAGGTGCGTGGACTCGACGGCGATGTCACGATCGGCGGCCTCACACTCGCCACGGCGGACCTGCGCCCCGGCGAGGCGTTCGTCGCGATCCGGGGCGTCAACCGGCACGGCGCCGAAGTGGCGACGGATGCCGCGGCCCGCGGCGCGGTCGCCGTCATCACCGATGCCGAGGGCGCCGAGATCGCGGCATCCGCCGGTCTGCCGATCGTCGTGGTCGACGGCCCCCGAGCGCGCCTCGGCGCACTGTCGGCGTGGGTCTACGGCACGGGCGCCGACGACGACCTCCCGCTGCTGTTCGCGACCACCGGCACCAACGGCAAGACCAGCACCTCCCACCTGCTCGAAGGCATCCTCGGTCAGCTGGGCGTGACGACCGGACTCTCCTCGACCGCGGAACGCCACATCGCGGGACGGGTGATCGTGTCGCGACTGACCACGCCCGAGGCATCCGAGTTCCATGCCCTCCTCGCCCTCATGCGCGAGGAGGGGGTCGAGGCGGTCGCCGTCGAGGTGAGCGCCCAGGCCCTCAGCCGCCACCGGGTCGACGGACTCATGTTCGATATCGCGGGGTTCACGAACCTCAGCCACGACCACCTCGACGACTACGCCGACATGCGCGAGTACCTCGAGGCCAAACTCGAGCTCTTCCGTCCCGAACGCGCGCGCCAGGCCGTGATCGCACTCGACTCGCCGTACGCCGCCGAGGTGACGTCCCGCAGCGGCGTGCCGTTCACCACCATCGGCACCCCGGCCATCGCCGCCGACCCCGCCCTCGCGGCGAGCGCCGACTGGACCGTCGAGATCCTCGCCGAGCGCCAGGACGGCACCGACTTCACCCTGCGCGGCCCCGAGGGACGCACGCTCACCACGACCGTTCCGACGATCGGCCGGCACATGGCCGCGAACGCGGGACTCGCGATCGCGATGATCCATGCGGCCGGCTACGACTGGGAGCGCATCGTCGCCGCACTCGACGGGCGCCGCATCGAGGCGTACCTCCCCGGGCGCACCGAGCGGGTCTCCGGCGACCGGGGTCCGGCGGTCTACGTCGACTTCGGCCACTCCCCCGACGCCTTCGAGAAGACGCTCGCGGCGGTGCGGCATGTCACGCCCGGCACCGTCCTGATGCTGTTCGGCGCGGACGGCGACCGCGACGCGACCAAGCGCCACGACATGGGCCGTACCGCGGTGGAGGGGAGCGACATCCTCGTCATCACCGACCACCACCCGCGACGCGAGAACCCCGACACGATCCGCGCGACCCTCCTCGAGGGCGCGCGCCGGGCACGGCCCGACGCCGAGATCCACGAGTACTCGCCGCCCGAGCGGGCGATTATCGAGGCCGTGAAGCTCGTCGGCGAGGGCGATGCGATCCTGTGGGCGGGACCCGGGCACCAGGACTACCGCGACATCCGCGGAGTGCGCACGCCGTACTCGGCGCGCGAACTCGCCCGCCGTGCGCTGCGCGACGCCGGCTGGCCCGTGCCCGAGCCGCACTGGCCGGTGCCCTACCCCACGGACACGACGCCCGCGTCCGACCCGGAGCGCCCGGCGTACTGACGCCGGCAACGCGTCGCTCGACCGCTCCGCTGCCGCGATGCAACCCGGCGAGCCTCGCGGCCCGCCAACGGGGTCAGGATGCCGCGGCGATCCGCTCATCGGCTGCGCGGCGCGCCCACGCCTCTGCCTCGGCGAGACTCTCGCGCGTGAGATCGGTCGGAGCGTCGTGCTCGTCGACGATCGCTCGCACCGTGTCGACGATGCCGAGGAACGACAGCCGTCCCTCGTGGAAGGCGTCGACCGCCTGCTCGTTCGCCGCGTTGAACACCGCCGGATAGGTCGATCCGGCCCGGCCCACCCGCTTCGCGAGCGCGACGGCCGGGAAGGCCTCCTCGTCGAGCGGCTCGAACGTCCACGCGGCGGCACGAGTCCAGTCGATCGGCGCACCCACCCCGGCGACCCGGTGCGGCCAGTCGAGGCCGAGCGAGATCGGCAGCCGCATGTCGGGCGGCGACGCCTGGGCGATCGTCGACCCGTCGACGAACTCGACCATGGAGTGCACGATCGACTGCGGGTGCACGACCACATCGATGCGGTCGTAGTCGATGTCGAACAGCAGGTGCGCCTCGATGACCTCGAGACCCTTGTTGACGAGGGTCGCGGAGTTGGTCGTGACGACCCGTCCCATGTTCCAGGTCGGATGCGCAAGGGCCTCGGCGGGGGTCACGGCGGCGAGCTGGCCACGGGTACGACCGCGGAATGGACCGCCGGACGCCGTCACCACCAGGCGCCGCACCTCAGCCGAACTGCCTGATCGCAGCGCCTGCGCGATCGCCGAGTGCTCCGAGTCCACCGGCACGATCTGGCCGGGCGTTGCGACCCGCTTCACCAGATCGCCGCCGACGATGAGGGACTCCTTGTTGGCGAGCGCAAGGGTACGTCCCGCCTCGAGCGCCGCGAGCGTCGGCCCGAGCCCCACCGAACCGGTGATCCCGTTCACGACGACGTCGCACGCGACATCCCGAACCAGCTGCTCGGCAGCCTCGGCCCCCAGTGCCGTGTCGGCGACGCCGAACCGCGCGGCCTGCTCGGCGAGCACCTCGCGCGCCGAGCCGGTCGCGAGCCCCACCACCTCGAAGCGTTCGGGGTTGGCGGAGATCACGTCCAGCGCCTGCGTGCCGATCGACCCGGATGACCCGAGCACGATGACGCGCCGCGGCGCGGCGAGGTCGCTCACGAGCGGGCGATCAGTTGGTCGACGTGTGCTGGGTCGCAAGGATGTCGATCACGAACACGAGGGTCTCCCCCGCGAGCGCGCTCGTGTTGCTCTCGCTCTTCTCGCCGTAGCCGTCGGCCGGCGGGATGACGACGAGCACCTGCGAGCCGACGGTCTGGCCCACGAGCGCCTTCGAGAAGCCGGTGATCACACCGCTCGTGCCGAGCGTCGTGGGGCCGTTCTTGCCCCAGCTCGCGTCGAAGGTCGACCCGTCGGACCACTTCACGCCCTTGTACTGCAGCAGCACCTGGTCACCCTCGGCGACGGTGGTGCCGTCGCCCTTCTTGAGCGTCTCGACCTCGGTCGTCGTCGGCGCGGTGGCACCGCTCGGGATCGTGATCGAGGGCTCGCCGGTCGAGGAGAGCGTCACCGCGGGGAAGCCCGCGGTCGGGGTCTGGGCGGTTCCCCACGCGGCGGTGGGGGTGACGCCGAGCACGTCGAGCACGTAGACGGCACCCGGCGCCGACTCGGTCGAGGGGTTCGTGATCACGAGGCGCGCGCCGACCTTGACGCAGCCGATGAACTGGCCGAGGGTCGACTCCGGCGACAGCTGCTGGGGCAGCAGCTCACCGGCGGTGTAGCCGAGCGAGCCGGCCTGCTGGCCGTTGTCGCTGTAGTACGCGGTGAACGCGTACGAGACGAAGTCGCCGGCCTTGACCTCGGCGCCGGTGCCGTCGGAGACGACCGTGCGCTCGATGCTCGAGGTCTCGAGCGGCGACGTGAAGGTGGCGGTGGCCGGCTTGCCGGCGTCGCCGGCGACCTTCACCGAGTCGGAGGCCGAGCCGGAGGGTGCCGCGGCCGAGCAGAGGTCGGCGCTCGCGGTCGGGGACGGGGTGGAGTTGGCCGAGCACCCGGTCAGGGCGGCCGCGACGACGGCGACAGCGGCCAGGGTGGTCAGGGAGCGGATACGCACGCAACACCTCGCGATTCATTCGGTCGGGGAACACTCCATCTAACCGCACTCGCCTGATGCGATGCCTGAGAACGACGGATGCCGCGGCATACCGTGCGCGCATATGTCGCGCGGTACCCTCGTCTGGTGCCTCACGACGACGACGAGCAGAGCCCTCCGGACGACGTCGCACCCACCTATGGCCGCGACCGCGCCAAGGCGACATATGCCTTCGGGCGTTCGGTGCTCGCCCCCATCGCCCGCTTCGTGTACCGCCCTCGTGTCGAGGGGCGCCAGAACATCCCCACCTCCGGCCCGGTCATCTTCGCGAGCAACCATCTGTCGTTCATCGACTCGGTGATCATCCCGGTGACCTCCACGCGTCCCGTGTACTTCCTGGCCAAATCGAGCTACTTCACCGGCACCGGGCTGAAGGGAGCGCTGTCTCGTCTGTTCTTCACGTCCTTCGGTGCGAGCCCGGTTCAGCGTGGCGCCGGTCAGGCGGCACTCGACGCCCTCGAGCAGCACCGGCAGATGCTCGAGGAGGGGAAGGCCGTCGCGCTCTACCCCGAGGGAACGCGGTCGCTCGACGGTCGGTTGTACAAGGGGCGGACCGGGGTCGCGTTCCTCGCGCTCCAGACGGGTGCGAAGGTCGTGCCCGTCGGCCTTCAGAACACGAACCTCGCCATGCCCGTGGGCGCGAAGGTGCCCAAGCTTCGTCCGCGCATGGTCGTGCGTTTCGGTGAACCCCTCGAGCTGCGCCACCTGGGCCCGGCGTCGTCGGGCCGCGCCCGACGACAGGCGACGGACGCGATCATGGCCGCGATCCACGCCCTGTCCGAGCAGGAACTCGCGGGAATCTACAACGAGCCGCCGGCTCCGACCGCGATCGAGCGCATCAAGCAGGCGCTCCCCCACGAGCGCCGCTGAACTGGCGCCGACGAGGGCGGACCACCCGTGACGCTCAGCCGACGGTGACGGATGCCTCGTGCCGCACCGGGAAGGCGACGGAGTTGGCGATGAAGCACCATTCGTTCGCCTGCGCGTGCGCGGCTTCCGCGGCGGCCACCATCGACGCGTCCGCGACGGTCACCCGGGGGCGCAGCACCACGTCGACGAAGGCTCCACCGCCCCGTCCGTCCTCCCGCATCACCCCGTGAGCGTCGTCCTCGTACGAGGTGACGACGACGCCGACGGTGACGCAGGCGTGAAGGTAGGACAGCAGGTGACACTCCGACAGCGCCGCGAGGAGAAGATCTTCGGGGTTCCATCGTGTCGGATCTCCGCGGAAGGGCTTGTCGGAGGACGCAGCGAGGTCCGGCTTGCCGTCGATCGCCAACGTGACCGCGCGATCGTAGTCGCGGTAGCCGGTGGTTCCCGCTCCCCGGTTGCCATCCCAGGTGGCACGGACGCGATAGGTGTGCTCGCCGATCATGCGCCCAGTCTCGCACCGGCCGGACGCACACGAGGCGGTGGGGGCGGAGAGGCCCGACGATAGGCTGGGGGGATGCCCGAGACCTTCCGCATCGCCGATGCCGCCGAGCTCGCCGTCGTCGAGCGCAACGGCTTCGTGGAGTCCCGCCATGCGGGAAGCGCCGTCGTGCTCGCCGCCGACGGCGCCGAGGTGCTGCGGCTCGGCGACCCTGCGGCGCCCATCCTTCCTCGATCGTCGCTGAAGCCGCTGCAGGCGGTGGCAGCGCTCACCGCCGGGGCAGAGCTCGACGATGTACAGCGGGGCCTGGCGACGGCGAGCCACACGGGCACCGACCGGCACGCTGATGTCGTGCGCGGCATCCTGCAGTCGGTGGAGCTCACGGAGGACGCGCTGCAATGCCCGGCGGCCTGGCCGAACGATGTCGAGACCCGGGATGCGCTGGTGCGTGATCATTCCCCGAAGACGCGGGTGCGCATGGAGTGCTCGGGCAAGCACGCGGCGATGCTCGCCGCATGCCGCGCGAGCGGTTGGGACGTCGACGGCTACCTGGAGATCGACCATCCCTTTCAGGTGCATGTGCGCGAAACGGTCGAGCGCCTGTCAGGCGAGCGGCCCGCGGTCACTGCGATCGACGGGTGCGGAGCGCCCGTGCACGCGGTGAGCCTCATCGGGCTCGCCCGTGGCATCCATCGTCTCGCGACGGCGTCGGAGCGATCTCCGTTCGCGATGCACCGTCTGGGTGCGCAGCTGGTGCGCGCGGTGCGGGAGAACCCGTGGACCATCGCGGGGCCGGGTACGGCCGACACGACCCTCATCACGTCGCTCGGGGTCTTCGCGAAGCGCGGTGCCGAGGGTGTCATGATCATGGCCGCACCCGACGGCACGACCGCGGCACTGAAGGTGCTCGACGGCTCGCCGCGCGCGGCGAGCGCCGTCGCCGTCCGTCTGCTCGAGCGCGCGGGGGCCTTGACGGCGGATGCCGCGGCCGCGGCGATCCGTTCGCTCGATCTCGTCGTGCGCGGGGGCGGCGCTCCGGTGGGAGCGATCCGACCCACCGTCTGACGCCCGCGGGGCCCGAGCGTCAGCAGAGCACACCGGGAACGGTGACGCGCGTGACCTCTCCGTCCGCGATCCGCCACCCGCGACCGCGGGGCGAGCGCCAATACGGCGGAAGGTCGCGTTCTCCCGACAGCAACCGATACTCCCCGCCGTGGCCGGCGTCGATGACGAGCTCCCCGTGCCCCCGCACGCGCCCGAGGACCGCCCACGCGCGCTGCCAGTCGTCGGCGTCGCCGACGATCACGACCCGACCAGTGGTGTCGTCGTCGAGGCGGCCGGGCTCGGCGACGACCTCGGCGACGGTGTGCACGGCGAGTCCGTGGCCGCGAAGCGCCTCGTGAAGGCCGCGTGTCGCGCGCGCACCGCGCACGACGACACCGGCGAGCGGCATCGTCGGTCGCCAGATCGGTGCGTCCGCACTCTCGGCGTCGCGCTCGTCCGGAGCGCTCGGAGCATCGTCGGCATCCGCGGCGAGCGCGAACTGGACCTCGTGGTCTCCCCAGACGGCGCGGCCGGGCGGGCGTGTCGTTGAGAAGCTGGACGCCGCTGCTCCCGCCGCGACGTGATCGGACCGGCCCGGAAGCGCGAGGACGGCGCGGTGGGGCAGAAGCTCCGCGATTCGGGCGGCAGCGCCCGAGACCCGCTGAGTCGTCACCACCGCACGGGCATCGCCATCACCGAGCGAGCGCACGACGCGCTCGAGACGCGTCTGCACGACCGCACCGTAGTCGGCGGGGAACCGGGCGACGACGGCATCGAGGTCATCGAGCAGGAGCACACCGCGACGCGGCATCCCCTGTTCGTCGAGTCGCACGAGGGCGTCCCAGAGTCGTTCAGGATCGTCGGGGAGTGCGACCAGAGAGGCCGCCGGCACCTGCGCCGCCACGACGGCGAGGAGCGCGGACTTTCCGGAGCGTGAGCCGCCGACCACGAGCAGCCCCCGATCGTGCGGCGCGAGCACGGCGGTGGTGCGGCGCTGCCGCTCGGGCTCGTCGCGCACCCCGAGGAGCACCGTGCGCGTTGCGAGTCCGGCGCGGTCGAGAGAGCGCAGCGGCACGCGCACGGGAAGCGGCGGAAGCCACGGCGGCCTCACCTCGCACGTGTCCGCCTCCGCCGCGGCGGCGATGTCCTCGCGTGCCGTGAGCGCGACGCGCACGCGCACGGGAGCGACATCCGACGGGCGCCGGACGAACGCGAGCCCCCGTGACGCAAGGTCGCCCGGCAGGGCTGCGGCGCCATCGTCGCCGATCACCCATCGACTGTCATGCGGATCGGTCACACGCAGGGCCAGCCGCAGCGGTACGTTGGCGAGCAACCCGTCCCGTACCGTGCCGCTCGCGCGCTGGGTGCCCAGCACCAGGTGCATGCCGAGGGCGCGCCCACGGGCGGCGATGTCGGTGAACACGGCTGCGAGCTCCGGATGGGCGTCGAGAAGGGCGGCGAATTCGTCGACCACGATCACGAGCCGAGCCAGCAGTCCGTCGGCGTCGCGGATATCCCTTACGCCCGCGCGTGCGAGCACCGCCTCACGGGTGCGGATCTCGGCTCGCAGGCTCTCGATCGCCCGGCGGGCGCCGACGCCGTCGAGATCGGTGATGACACCCGCCGTGTGCGGCAGCGCCGCGAGGGCGTCGAAGGCCGTGCCGCCCTTGAAGTCGGCGAGCAGGAACGTGACCTCGGCCGGCGTGTGGTGCAGCGCGAGCGCCGTCACCCACGAGATGAGCAGCTCGCTCTTGCCCGATCCGGTCACGCCGATCACGAGCGCATGCGGACCATCGGCCACGAGGTCCACCGGCATCGCGCCGGCGCGCGTGGCGGCGAACGCCACCTCGAGTGTGCCGGGCCGCGGCGGGCGTCCGCGGTCGACGAGTGCGGCGAGCGGCACGGTCTCGGTCGCGTCCCCTGCGCCGAGGATGGCGCGACCGCGCTCACGAAGCAGGTTGCCGATCTCACGGGCCTGGTCGGCGCCGAGCGCCTCGGGCACGATGTGGAGCGTCGATCCGGCGTAGTCGACACGCCCGTGGAGGGCACCGTCGAGGGTGATGACCGCCGCGCACCACGGCGGCGGCGGGGCGCCGTCGTCCACGCGCGCGATCAGCAGCCGGGCCTCGCCCGGCGGCATGTCGCCGGGCTCCAGCAGCGCAAGGGTGGCACCTTCCGCCGCGCGGCGGTGCGGCAGGGCATCCGCCCACGGGTGGGCGTCTCGGCGCGGGACGACGACGCGCAGCTCCCCCGGCGGACGGGTGAGGACCAGTTGGGCGGCAAGGGCGCGCACGACGGCGGATGCCGCGACTCGCGGGCCGACCACCGCGATCCCCGCGTCGACCGGCACCGTCACCGTCGCGTCGTCGAGCACCGCGGCCGCGTGTCGCAGCTCCTCGACACGTGGGTCGCCGGCGCCGCCGTCGACCGGAACGGCGCTCGGGATCGACCCGCGCCCGACCGTGACCCGCGCGGCGCGGCCGGGGACGATCCGCCAGATCTCGTCGGGCGACGCGGCGATCGTGGCGACATCGGGATGCACCGCTCGAAGACGGCGGCGCTCGTCGTCGTGACGTCCAGCGATCTCCGCCGCGGCCCGCGTGAGCTCGGCCTCGAAGCTGCGAGATGCCGCCCGCCGCTCGCGGCGCCGCGTGCGGGCGCCGTCGAGAAGGGTCGCCCCGGCGATGAGGGGGCCGAGGGCGGCGAACCAGAGCATCGCGACCGATCCGGTGAGCAGCCACATTCCCACCGCTCCGGCCACAGGCACGATGGCGGCGAACATCGGGATCCCGGGCCGACGGGGCGAGTCAGGGGTCGCCGGCAGGCGCACAGCCACCGGAAGAGGGGCGAGGGTGGGTGGTGTGCCGGACATGCGTCGAGTCCAGCAGTCGGACGCGGCCCGCGGGCGCGGTCGGACGACGGCGGTGGATTGCCGCGTCCGTCACCGTCGGTGTGGAGGAGAGTCAGGGCCCGACGACGGGAACCGGGTTGGTGGGCGCGTCGTCGTCGGCGTCGTCGCGGTCGACGTCATCGTCGTGGCCGTAGCCCGGCGCCGACACGTCGACGACGATGATCGTCACGTTGTCGCGGCCGCCGTTCTCGAGGGCGGCCTCGAGCATGGCCGAGACGGCATCAGCCGGGTCGGCGTGCTCGCGGAGGAAGTGCTGGATGCCGAAGTCGGTGAGTTCCTTGGTCAGCCCATCGGAGCACACGACGAAGCGATCGCCGTCGACGATGTCGAGGCGCACGTAGTCGGGTCGCACACTGTCGGTCGGCCCGACCGCGCGGGTGATCACGTTGCCGTACGGATGCTGCTCGGCCTCTTCGGGGCTCAGCCGCCCGGCCGCGACGAGCTCCTGCACGACGGAGTGGTCTGTCGTGATCTGGACGAGGGTGCCGGCGCGGAGGAGGTAGACACGCGAGTCGCCGATGTTCAGCGTGACCCAGTGCGGGTCGCGCACGGCGGTGTCGAGATAGACGCCGGTCACGGTCGTTCCCGTGCCCTCGTCGGTCGTCTCCGGATGCGAGGCGATGTCCTTGACGGCCCGTCCGAGAGCCTTCTCGATGCCCTTGGGAGTGACGCTGCCATGGTCGACCAGGTCGCCGAGGCGGGTGACGGTGGAGGCGCTGGCGATCTCTCCGCCGATGTGCCCGCCCATGCCGTCGGCCACGACGAACAACGGGTAGCGGGCGAGCACCGCATCCTGGTTCACTTCGCGGCGTCGGCCGGTGTCGGTCGCCGCCGCCCACCGCAGGTGGATCGGGCCCGCCGGGAGCGGCACGTCGTGCGCGCTCGTCGTCAGCTCGGGCACACGGCATCCTCTCGTCGGGTGGACGCCGGGACACACCTGCCCGCAGCGCCCTCACATCCTAATGGAACCGCCCGCAGCCACCCGAGCCGCCCCACGGGCAGGCCCGTCACCGTACCGGCTCCTCCACATCGATGCTCGCCGGGTCGTCGAACTGTGCCCGATAGAGCCGCCAGTAGGCGCCGCGGCGCGCAAGCAGTTCGTCGTGCGATCCCTGCTCGACGATGGCGCCGTCCTCCATCACCAGGATGAGATCGGCGTCACGGATCGTCGAGAGCCGGTGCGCGATCACGAACGACGTGCGGTCGGCCCGCAGGCGCGACATGGCCCGCTGGATCAGCAGCTCGGTGCGGGTGTCGACCGAGCTCGTCGCCTCGTCGAGGATCAGGATGCGCGGGTCTGCGAGGAACGCGCGCGCGATCGTGACGAGCTGCCGCTCCCCCGCGCTGAGGTTCGCCGCGTCGTCGTCGAGCACGGTGTCGTAGCCGTCCGGCAGGGCATGCACGAACCGGTCGACGTAGGCGGCGGTCGCCGCCTCGACGAGTCGTTCCTCGGATGCCTCGGGGTCGCCGTACGCGATGTTGTCACGGATCGTCCCGGCGAACAGCCACGTGTCCTGCAGCACCATGCCGGTGCGCGCGCGAAGGTCGGCGCGAGTCATCCGCCGGGTGTCGAGCCCGTCGAGCGTGATCGCGCCGTCGTCGATGTCGTAGAAGCGCATCAGCAGGTTGACGAGCGTCGTCTTTCCCGCGCCTGTGGGCCCGACGATCGCGACCGTGCTCCCCGGCGTCGCCACGAGGGACAGATCGTGGATCAGCGGGGAGTCGGCGACGTATCGGAAGGCGACGTCGTCGAACCGCAGCTCGCTCGCGGTGGGATCGACGGTCTCCGGGTCACGAGGGTCGGGCGTCTCCTCGGGCTGGTCGAGCAGCTCGAACACCCGCTCGGCACTGGCGACTCCCGATTGGAGCAGGTTCGCCATCGAGCCGAGCTGGCTGAGAGGCTGGGTGAACTGGCGCGAGTACTGGATGAACGCCTGCACGGAGCCGATCGAGAGCGCGCCGGCTGCGACCTGAAGGCCGCCGACCACCGCGATCGCGACGTAGACCAGGTTTCCGATGAACATCATGGCCGGCATGATGATGCCGGACACGAACTGGGCGCCGAAGCTGGCCCGGTAGACCTCGTCGTTCTCGGCCAGGAAGTCCCGCTCGACCTCCTTCTGATGGCCGAACACCTTCACCACGGAGTGGCCCGAGAACGTCTCCTCGACGCGGGCATTCAGCACACCTGTCGCTCGCCACTGGGCGACGAACAGCTTCTGCGATCGACGCGCGACCAGAGCGGTGACCACGATGGTCAGCGGAATCGTCACGAGCGCGATCACGGCGAGGATGGGCGAGATGACGAACATCATGACCAAGACGCCCACGACCGTGAGCAGTGAGACCACGACCTGCGACAACGTCTGCTGCATGGTCTGTCCGATGTTGTCAACGTCGTTCGTCACCCGGGAGAGGAGCTCGCCGCGCTGCACAGTGTCGAAGTAGGCGAGCGGGAGCCGGTGGATCTTCTCCTCCACCTGGCCGCGCAGGCGGTTCATCGCGCGCTGTACCACGACGTTGAGGATGTACGCCTGCGCCCAACTGAGGACACTCGCGATCACATAGATCACAAGCACCGTGATGATGACTCCGGCGAGTGCGTTCACGTCGATGCCGGCACCGGGGGTGAAGTTGACCCCGGACAGCAGGTCGGCCTGCTGGGTCTGGCCCTGCGCGCGCAGCGACTCGATGACCTGGTCACGGGTCACTCCCGACGGCATGTGCATCGAGAGGAAGCCGGCGAACACGAGATCGGTCGCGTTGCCGAGGATCTTGGGACCCAGCACGCTCAGGAACACGCTCACCGCACCGAGGACGACGACGCCGATGAGCGCGATGCGCCACGGTCGCAGCGTGCCCAGCAGCCGCCAGGCGCTGCTGCCGAAGTCGTCGGCCTTCTCGGCCGGCGCCCCCTGTCCTCCGAACGGCCCGCGACCGCCGCCCCGCATCGGCCCGCGACCAGCTCCCGGCCCGCTCATGCTGCCTCCTCCGCCGCGAGCTGCGAATCGACGATCTCGCGATATGTGTCGTTGGATGCCAAGAGTTCGTCGTGCGTCCCCCGACCGACGATGCGGCCGTGGTCGAGCACGAGGATCTGGTCGGCCCCGACGATCGTCGAGACTCGCTGCGCGACGATCACCTTCGTCGCCCCGGGCACGCGCACAGCGAGCGCGCGGCGCAGCGCGGCATCCGTTCTCAGATCCAGAGCCGAGAACGAGTCGTCGAACACGTAGACGGGTGGCGCTTTCACGAGCGCGCGGGCGATCGCGAGGCGCTGCCGCTGCCCGCCGGAGACGTTCGTTCCCCCCTGTGCGATCGGTGCGGCGAGACCTTCGGGCATCGCGCGGACGAAGTCCCCGGCCTGGGCGATCTCGAGCGCGGTCCAGAGGTCGTCATCGGATGCCGCGACGTCGCCGTAGCGCAGGTTCGAGGCGACCGTGCCCGAGAACAGGAACGCGCGCTGCGGCACGAGTCCGAGTCGGGACCACAGGTCGTCGGGGTCGAGCTGGCGCACATCCACCCCGTCGACCCGCACCGAGCCCTCGGTCGCGTCGAACAGTCGCGCGATGAGTCCGACCAGGGTCGTCTTGCCGGCACCTGTGGATCCGATCACGGCGGTCGTCGTCCCCGGCTCGATCGTGAACGTGAGATCGTGCAGCACGGGCGCATCGGCACCGGGGTAGGTGAAGTCGACGTCGACGAACTCGATCCGACCGGTGCGCGGAGGAGCAGCGGCGGCTACGGCCGGAGCGGCGACCGACGGCTCGGTGTCGAGCACCTCGCCGATGCGCGTCGCGCAGACCGCGGCGCGCGGGATCATCACGAACATGAACGTCGCCATCATCACACCCATGAGGATCTGCATCAGGTAGCTGAGGAACGCGAACAGCGTGCCGATCTGCACACCGCCGCTCTGCACCTGGAACGCGCCGAACCAGATCACGGCGACGCTCGAGACGTTCAGCACGAGCATCACCGCGGGGAACATGAGCGCCATGTAGTTTCCGGCGGTCGTCGCGGTGCGCATCAGGTCACCGCTGGCGGCGCCGAACCGGGCGCGCTCGGTGTCCTCGCGTACGAAGGCGCGCACCACCCGGATGCCGCTGAGCTGCTCGCGCAGGATCTGGTTGACCCGGTCGATGCGCTTCTGCATCCGGCTGAAAGCCGGCACCATGCGGGAGACGATGAGCGCCACGATGATCAGCAGCACGGGGATCGACACGGCCATCAGCCAGCTCAGGCCGGTGTCCTGCGTGATCGCCATGATGATGCCGCCGATGGCGAGCATGGGCGCCGAGATCATGAGGGTCGCCGACACTTGCACCAGCATCTGCACCTGCTGCACGTCGTTGGTGCTGCGGGTGATCAGGGAGGGCGGCCCGAACGTGCCGACCTCGCGCTGCGAAAAGCCGACCACGCGGTGGAAGATGTCGTGGCGCAGGTCCTTGCCCATCCCCATGGCCAGGCGCGATCCGAAGTAGACGGCGACGATCGCGCACACGATCTGCACCAGGCTGATGCCGAGCATCAGGCCTCCCGTGTTCCAGATGTACCCGATGTCGCCCGCGACCACGCCCTGGTCGATGATGTTGGCGTTGAGGGTCGGCAGCAGCAGCGACGCCACCGACTGGGCGAGCTGGAAGACGACGACGCCGACGATGAGCGGCCACGCCGGCCGCAGGTAGCGCACGAGCAGAGTTCCGAGCATGGTGTCCTCCTAGGCGGCCGGGTCGGCGGGCAGCGGAATCAGCGCGTCGATCTCGGCGAGATCCGCGGCAGTCGGGTGCCACGCGGTGGATGCCGCCGCGTTCTGCGCGATCTGTTCGGCAGACGTCGCCCCGGCGATGACGCTCGAGGTCGCGGGGCGCGCGAGGAGCCAGCCGAACGTCGCCTCGAGCATGGTGATGCCGCGCGCGTCGCAGAAGCGCTGATACCCCTCGAGCGCATCCCAGGGCGCGTCGCGCCACAAGTGCGGGCGCACGTTCATGATGCGGCTGTCGGCCGGCCCGCCGGCGCGCGTGAACTTGCCGGTGAGCAGTCCGTTGTACAGGGGGAAGAAGGGGAAGAACCCGAGGCCGAGGTGCTCGACAGCCGGCAGCGCCTCGCGCTCGGAGCCGCGAGCCAGCAGGCTGTAGTGGTTCTGCGCCGAGATGAAGGGCACATCGGATGCCGCGGCATCCGCGGCGACCATCTGCCACCCTGCGAAGTTGGAGTGCCCGAGGTAGCGCACCTTCCCCTCCCGCACCAGATCGCGGAGGGCATCGAGCGTCTCCTCGATGGGGGTGTCGGGATCGGGGGTATGCAGCTGATAGAGGTCGATGTGGTCAGTGCGCAGTCGCCGCAGCGAACCCTCGACCGCCCAGCGGATGTAGGAGCGCGACCCCTTAGACGCGCCGAGGCGCGCGGGTGCCAGCGTCGCGTGGCCGAACTTCGTCGCGAGGAGAACCTCGTCCCGGCGACCGTCGAGCGCCTCCCCCATCAGCGTCTCGCTGAGCCCGAACTCCCGGCCGTACACGTCGGCGGTGTCGAACAGCGTGACGCCCGCGTCGATCGCCGCATCGATCACCGCACGCGTTCCCTCGATCGACTCGGTGCGGCTGCCGGCACGGCCGAAGTTATTGCAGCCGAGCCCGGCGGCGGAGACGAGCAGACCGGAGGCGCCGACACGGCGCTGAGCGGGAGACGTGGCCACGGGTCCACGCTAACCCCTGCGCCCGACACGGGGAACGCTCCCGGCCCCTGAGGGAAACGGCGGGATTGCGACCCGGAGATGGCGCTGGGTGACGGCTCGGCGTGGATGATGATTGCACCGAGAACAGCCTTCCCAGTACCTTTTCAGGTAAGCCGCCAGCCGCGGCCGGGCCGATGACGTCCATCGCCCGTCCTTAGCCTTCCGAAAGGCCATCCCATGAGCGACTCCACCCCCACTCCCGAACAGCCGACGCCTCCGCCGGCCTACTCCGCTGCTCCCGCACAGCCTCTGAGCCCCGAGTCCGACAAGACGGCCGCGATGTGGGCCCACATCGGTGGCATCGTCGGCTTCCTGCCCTCGCTGATCATCTGGCTGATCCTCAAGGACCGCGGACCCCGCACCAACGTCGAGGCCAAGGAAGCCCTGAACTGGCAGATCACGTTCACGATCGGCTACGTGGCGCTCCTCATCATCTCGACCGTATTGAGCGCGGCGCTGATCTTCACGCCCGCCGCGGCGATCGCCACGTTGTTCGGGTTCCTCCCGTTCATCCTGTGGGTGATCAACGCGATCTTCTCGATCATCGGCGGCGTGCGCGTGAACGCCGGCGGCAGCTACCGCTACCCGGTGAACTTCCGCTTCATCAAGTAATCGTCACGACGGAGGGGTCGGGATGCCGCGGCATCCCGACCCCTCCGTCGTGTGCGCGCTCAGTGGAGCGCGTGCACCCGCCACTCGGCGGCGTCGGTCGTGTCGACCCGCACGTCGTGCGCGCGCAACCATGATGCCAAGCCCGCGAGCGAGCGCACCGGCGGACGACCCGTGGCGAGCAGACGCACCAGCAGACCCTTGGTGCGCTTGTTGAAGTGGTTGAGGGCCCTCACCTCGCCGTCGCCCGAATCGGCGACGACCCGCACGTAGGTGCTCGGCACCCCGCTCGGCACCGGCCCGAGGGCGGCGTAGGCCTCGGAGCGCAGGTCGAGCACGAATGATCGGGATGCCGCGACCAGCGCGGCGGTCGTCGGCGCGCCCCAGTGCCGTGGCTGAGCGGGGATGCCCGGCAACGAGACACCCGCGGACAAGCGGTAGTCGGGGATGCGGTCCGTCGCACCGACCAGCCCGAACGGCGCCGTCTGGATGGCGACGTGACCGCCGAGCCACCGCCGCGCCGAGGCGTCGAGGCTGTGGGCGTCGAGCGCATCGAAGAGAACCCCCGTGTACCGATCGATGGCCGGCAGCGTCGGCGCGTGCGGCATCGCCGCGTTGACGGCGACGAGGTCTCGCTGACGGGCACTCAGCCCCAGCACGGACGCTGCACGTTCAGGGTCCAGAGACAGTGCAGCGAGCGCGGCGATCGCCTCCCTGCGCGGAAGGTCGAGCTCGGGGAACGACAGCCGCTCGAGGGCGAACGTGCCGCGTCCTCCGGGACGCTTGGTCTCGGACGGCGGAAGCAGCACCAGCATGCAGACCCTCCGGGTCAGACGGCGACGCGCCGCCCGTGGATCACGGACGGCGCGTCGAACGAGGGATCGACGTCAGGCGACCAGCGTCGCGTGACCGGCGAAGATCGTCACCACGTCCTCCTCGACGGAGATGAACCCGTCCGAGGCATCCGCGACGACCTTCGCGCCGTCGGCGCCGGTGATGCGCACCTGGCCGCTGGCGAGGATCGCGAGCACCGGCTCGTGTCCGGCCATGAAACCGATCTCGCCCTCCACGGTCTTGGCGACGACGAGGCTGGCCTCGCCGGTCCACAGCTCCGCCTCGGCCGACACCAGGGTGACGTTGAGCGGCATGATCAGCCGTTCTCCTTCTGGATCTGCGCCCACTTGGCCTCGACGTCGGAGATGCCGCCGACGTTGAAGAACGCCTGCTCGGCGACGTGGTCGAACTCGCCCTTCACGATCGCGTCGAACGACTCGATGGTCTCCTTGATCGGGACGGTCGAGCCCTCGACACCGGTGAACTTCTTCGCCATGTAGGTGTTCTGCGAGAGGAACTGCTGGATGCGACGTGCA
>NZ_MKSL01000024.1:0-11929 GCF_001897265.1 Microbacterium sp. 71-23 | reverse complement strand
CGTGCGATGGGCTCGCCGGAGGGCGGGTCCTCGCCGACGAGCGGGAGTGCGTCCACGAGGCCGGCGATCAGACGCCGCGCGGTCGACGCGACGGCGTCGCCCAGATCGAACCGGAGGGGGTCGAGCGCGGCGAGGGTGGCCACGGCGACGAGGAGTCGGCTCGAGGCAGGTGCATCGTGCGGCAGCGCGGCCACGGTGGCCGCCGCGAGAGCGGCCGATCCGGGAGAGGAGAGCAAGGGGCGGGGATGATCGAGACGATCCTCGTCGCGGGTCAGCAGCCAGTCGACGACGGCGTCGTACGTGTGCGTTCCGGCCAGCTCACCGGACTCGCGACCGCGGAACCACAGGCTCCCGTCCTCGATCAGGCTGATGTCCGTGTCGATGACGCCGAGCGGTCGCCCGTCCGACCCGGCGGGTGGCGCCGGCCCCACCGGCGGCGGCGTCGTTCGGCGGCGTGTGCGTGCGAAGCGCTCGACCTCCATCGCGTCGAAGCGCGAGCCGTGCGCGGTGCGACGGCGATCCAGGAGTCCGCGAGAGACATATGCGTAGACGGATTCGGTGCGGATGCCGAGACGCGCCGCGGCCTGCGCGGCGCTGAGGGTGGGCGCTGGGTCGTCGTGCATCTGACTCCCTCACATTGATCGGATCAACATTGACGATACAGCTCGCCGCGCGCACCGTGGACTCACGCACGAGGAAGGACTCAGTCATGCGCACTGTCGATCGCTCCGATTCCACTCTCATCGACGTCCCGCGAGGTCTCGCGAATGTCGTCGTCGCCGAGACCGCGATCGGGGACGTCCGTGGTCACGAGGGCTTCTACCACTATCGAGGAGTGCCCGCCCTGGACCTCGCGGACGGCGGCTCCTTCGAGACGGCGTGGCAGCTCGTCCTCACAGGCGCGACCACGGATGAGGCGTTCGCCGCGCGCGCCGCGCGCGCGCGGGCCCTTCCGAGCGCGCTCGACGCCGCGGTGGGCGAGATCGCGGTGCGCACGCGCTCCGCGGACCCGCTCGCCGGCCTGCAGGCGATCCTGCCCCTCATCGGGGCGGCGGACGGCATCCGGCCGCTCTACGACCGCGACGACGACGCGGCGATCGACGATGCCGTGCGACTCGGCGCGTCCGTCCCGACGGCCGTCGCCGCGCTGTTCCGGGCGGCGCGGCGAGAGACTCCGATCGCGCCCGACCCCACGCTCGGCCACGTCGAGGACTACCTTCGGATGCTCACGGGACGACGTCCTCATGAGCGCCACGTCGCCGCGCTGAGCGCGTACATGACGGCCGCGATCGAGCATGGCTTCAACGCATCGACGTTCACGACACGCGTCATCGCCTCGACGGGCGCCGACCTGTTCTCGTGCGCGGTGGGCGGCCTCGCGGCCCTCGGTGGCCCCCTCCACGGCGGCGCACCCATCCGCGCGCTCGAGGCCCTGGAGGAGATCGGTGAGCCGGCGGCGGCGGACTCGTGGGTGCGCGCCGCGATCGACTCGGGTCGACGCATCATGGGGTTCGGCCACGCGGTGTACCGGACCGAGGACCCGCGTGCCCGCCTACTCCGGCGCATCGCCGTCGAGCTGCGGCGGGACGGTCTCGCCGGCCCGCGCGTGGACCTCGCCATCGCGGTGGAGCGCTCCGTCCTCGCTGCCCTCGCCGAGCTCAAGCCCGGACGCGAGCTGCACACGAACGTCGAGTTCTATGCGGCCGTCGTGATGGAGGCGTGCGGCGTCCCGCGGGAGCTGTTCGGTGCGACGTTCGCAGCCGCCCGCGTCGTGGGGTGGTCCGCGCACGCGTTGGAGCAGAGCCGGGATCCGAAGATCATCCGCCCCGCCGCCCGCTACACGGGCACCGCATCCCGCTGAGTCGGCGGTGCACCGCGCGAGGACGACGTGGGGCCCGGCATCGCGTGATGCCGGGCCCCACGTCGTGGTTCAGACGAGCGAACGCAGCACGTACTGCAGGATCCCGCCGTTACGGTAGTAGTCCGCCTCACCGGGGGTGTCGATGCGGACGACCGCGTCGAACTCCACCGTCGGCTTGCCCGGGGCGGAGAACTCGCTCGGCGCGGCCGTCACGTGCACCGTCTTGGGCGTGACGCCCTCGTTGAGCTGCTCCAGGCCCGCGATCGAGACGACCTCGGTGCCGTCCAGGCCCAGAGACGACCAACTCTCGCCGGCGGGGAACTGCAGGGGGACGACACCCATTCCGATCAGGTTCGACCGATGGATGCGCTCGAAGCTCTCCGTGATCACGGCCTTCACACCTAGCAGGCTGGTCCCCTTCGCCGCCCAATCGCGCGACGACCCGGAGCCGTATTCCTTGCCGCCGAAGATGACGAGCGGCGTGCCCTGTGCCTGGTAGTTCTGGCTCGCATCGTAGATGAAGGACTGCGGTCCGCCCTCGACCGTGAAGTCGCGGGTGAAGCCGCCCTCGACCTCCGCGCCGTCGTTCACCGCCCGCACCAACTGGTTGCGCAGCCGGATGTTGGCGAACGTGCCGCGGATCATCACCTCGTGGTTACCGCGGCGCGAGCCGTAGGAGTTGAAGTCCTTGCGCTCGACGCCGTGGTCGGACAGGTAGTGGCCCGCGGGGCTGTCCGCCTTGATGTTGCCGGCCGGGCTGATGTGGTCCGTGGTCACCGAGTCGCCGAGCGTCGCCAGGACGCGCGCGCCGGCGATGTCGCTCACCGGGGTGAGCTCCATCGTCATGCCGTCGAAATACGGGGGCTTGCGGACGTAGGTCGATTCGGCGTCCCACTCGAACACGTCGCCCGTCGGCGTGGGGAGCGTGCGCCACCGCTCGTCACCCGCGAAGACGCTCTCGTACTGGTGGACGAACATGTCCGTGTCGATGGACGAGTCGATCGTCGCCTGGACTTCCGCGGCATCCGGCCAGATGTCGCGGAGGAAGACGTCGTTGCCGTCCTGATCCGTTCCCAGGGCGTCCACCTCGAAGTCGAAGTTCATCGATCCGGCGAGCGAATACGCGATCACGAGCGGGGGGCTCGCGAGGTAGTTCATCTTCACGTCAGGGTTGATGCGACCTTCGAAGTTGCGGTTGCCCGACAGCACAGCGGTCACCGCCAGGTCGTTCTGGTTGATCGCCGTGGAGACCTCCTCGATGAGCGGCCCCGAGTTGCCGATGCACGTGGTGCAGCCGTAGCCGACCGTGAAGAACCCGAGGTCCTCGAGGTCCTTCGTGAGACCCGCCTTCTCGTAGTAGTCGGTGACGACCTTCGATCCGGGTGCGAGCGTGGTCTTGACCCACGGCTTGGCCTTCAGCCCCTTCTTGACGGCGTTCCGCGCCAGCAGCCCGGCGGCGAGCATGACCGACGGGTTGGAGGTGTTGGTGCACGACGTGATCGCGGCGATGGTCACCGCGCCGTGGTCGAGCAGGAACTTCTCACCGTCCGGAAGGGTCACCGGCGTCGGCTTCGAGGCCGTGGCCGGCGCGTGGCTGCGGTGGTGGTGCTCGTGCAGGCTGTGCGCGTCCTCGGGCGAGTTGCCGGGCGGGTCGGATGCCGGGAACGACTCGGAGCCCTCGAGGTCGACGAGATCGTGGTCGACCTCGGCGTAGTTGGTGAGGTCCTTCTCGAACTGCTCCTTGGAGTGCGACAGCTCGATGCGGTCCTGCGGGCGCTTGGGGCCGGCGATGCTCGGGACGACGGTGGCGAGATCGAGCTCCATGTACTCGCTGTACGTGGGCTCGTGGGATGCGTCGTGCCACAGTGACTGGGCCTTGGAATACGCCTCCACGAGCGCCACCTGCTCGTCGCTGCGGCCGGTGAGGCGAAGGTAGTCGAGGGTGACGTCGTCGACCGGGAAGATCGCGGCCGTCGAGCCGAACTCGGGGCTCATGTTGCCGATGGTCGCGCGATTGGCGAGCGGAACCGAGGCGACGCCCTCGCCGTAGAACTCGACGAACTTGCCCACGACGCCGTGCTTGCGGAGCATATCGGTGATGGTCAGCACGACGTCGGTCGCCGTGACGCCGGTCGGGATCGCCCCGGTGAGCTTGAAACCGACGACCTTGGGGATCAGCATCGACACCGGCTGGCCGAGCATCGCGGCCTCGGCCTCGATGCCGCCGACGCCCCAGCCCAGGACGCCGAGGCCGTTGACCATCGTCGTGTGGGAGTCGGTCCCGACGCACGTGTCCGGGTAGGCGCGCAGCACGCCGCCCACCTCGCGCGTGTACGTCACCTTCGCCAGGTGCTCGATGTTGACCTGGTGCACGATGCCGGTTCCCGGCGGAACGACCTTGAAGTCCTCGAACGCCGTCTGGCCCCAGCGCAGGAACTGGTAGCGCTCGCCGTTGCGCTCGTACTCGATCTCGACGTTGCGCTCGAGCGCGTTCTCCGTGCCGAAGAGGTCGGCGATGACGGAGTGGTCGATGACGAGCTCGGCCGGCGACAGCGGGTTGATCCTGGTGGGGTCGCCGCCGAGGTCGGCCACGGCCTCGCGCATGGTGGCGAGGTCGACGATGCACGGGACGCCGGTGAAGTCCTGCATGACGACGCGCGCGGGCGTGAACTGGATCTCGGTGTCGGGCTCGGCGGCGGCATCCCACGAACCGAGCGCCTCGATCTGCTCCTTCGTGACGTTCGCGCCGTCCTCGGTGCGCAGGAGGTTCTCGAGCAGCACCTTGAGGCTGTACGGCAGGGAGCGATACCCGTCGACCGCGTCGACGCGGAAGATCTCGTAGTCGGTGCTGCCGACCGTCAGGGTGCTCTTCGCACCGAAGCTGTCAACCGTGGACACGTGGCGTCTCCTTCGTCGGCGGCGGGTCGCGGCGGCGGCCCTGAGCCTCCATCATTCCCCGCGGATGCGTCACCGGCTAGTGAGGTTCACCTAACCGCTCGGCGGAGAGAATTTATCTCGATATCGAGATAAATGTATCACTCCCCCGCCGACGCCGACGTGCCGCGGTCCTTGGGATACAGGGCTCTCACGGCGAGCCAGGTCACCGCGACCATCGGGGCGAACAGCGGCAGCCCCATGATCAGCTTGGCGGCACCGAGCGCCCCGGTGAGTGCGACGTTGGCGTCCGTTCCGGCGCCCGCTGCGGCGGCCGCGAAATACAGCGGCAGCTGCACGGCCAGACGTGCCGCGAACAGCGCGGCCCACGCGATCGTCAGCCAGAAGTACACGCGGCGCTTGCGACGGTCGGACCGCCAGCCGGTCCCCTCGTTCATCAGCCACCCGGCCGCAAGACCGATCAGAGGCCAGCCGACGAGGGCGGACACCAGGAGAACGAGTCCGTAGCCGCCGTTGGTGAGGAAGCCCCACAGGAAGTTGTCCTCCGCCCTCCCCGTCCACAGCGCGAGGGCAGCGGCGATGCCGGCCGCGACCAGTCCGCCGACGGCGGCACCGGCGGGTTGGCGTGCGATGAGCCGGATCGCGGTGAACACCACCGCAAGCCCGACCGAGACGACCAGTGCCAGGACGAGGTTCTTCGTCGCCGTGAACGTGATCAGGAACGCGAGGCTGGGGAGCACGGACTCGGCGATGCCCCGCCATCCCCCCATCGCGTGCCACACGACGTGGCCGGTGTGATCCGACTTCGACGGGTCGAGGCCGGCGCGCTGCGCCGCCTTGCCCAGCGCCGCTCCGAGCACATCGGACGCGCGGGGGCCGTCCTCGGGCGGTCCAGCGTCGGGTGCGGGCGTCCGTTCCCGCTCGGGGTTCACGCCGATCCCGGCGTCGAGGGCATCTTGAGGGGAATGAGGTCGCGCGGGGGCATCGGCGTGCCGCCGCGGACGACGACGATCGAGCGGAACAGCGCTTCGACCTTGTCCGCTGCGTCCACGTCGCTCGTGGCGGCTCCGCCGATGACGCCGCGGAGGAACCAGCGCGGCCCGTCGACGCCCACGAACCGGGCGAGACGCTTTCCGCTCGTCCCGTCCGGGTTTGCCACGGGCACCTCGGCGAGCAGCTCGGGCCCCAGGGGACCTTCGCGTTCCTCCACACGGCCGCCCTGCTGCCGGATCTGCCCGCGGATCTGCTCGCGCGTCTCATCCCACAGCCCGGCTGTCCGAGGTGCCGCGAAGGGCTGGACCTGCAGCGTCGAATCGGCGAAATCGAGCCCGACGGCCACGATGCGCTTGGTCTGCTCCTCGACTTCGAGGCGGAGGTTCAAGCCTTCTCGCGGCAGCACCTTGATCCCGCCCAGGTCGATGTACGGCCGGACGGGGTTCGCCTCGCTGTCGTCGAACGGACCGGCCGTCGCCCGGTCATCGGGCGCGGACTTGCGCGGGCCTTCCTCGGCCGCGGTCGCATCGGTCATCGGGGGGTCCTTCCGTCGTGCTGGTAGCCCGTCGAGCCGAAGCCGCCATCACCGCGGACGCTGTCGGGAAGTGTGTCGACGGGCACGAATCGAGCTCGCGGGACAGGCATCACGATGAGCTGGGCGATCCGATCGCCCACCGCCACGTCGTACGCCTCGCGCGCGTCGGTGTTGAGCAGGGCGACCTTGATCTCGCCCCGATATCCGGCGTCGACAGTGCCCGGCGCGTTGACGACGGTGATGCCGTGCTTCGCGGCGAGGCCGCTGCGGGGGACGACGAACGCGACGTGCCCCTCGGGGAGCGCGATCCGCACGCCGGTGCCGACGAGGGCGCGCTCTCCCGGCTCGAGACGAACGGCCTCCGCCGAGACGAGATCCGCGCCCGCGTCCCCGGGATGGGCGTAGGCCGGAACGTCAGGGGCGATAATGGGGACGTCCACGGTTTCGGTCACTCCACGAGGGTAATGCAGAAGACACAGAACGACCCACGGGTCTCCCCCGCCTATCGCGAACGGCTCAGTCCGTCCCTGTGGGCGATCGTGAGCGCCGCCGTGGTCGCACCGATGGCCGCGCTCATGTTCGTTCCCCTGGACAAGACGCTGGCGCTCGTCGCCGGCATCGTCGTCGCGATCGCCGTCGTGACGTTCATGATCTCGGGCGCGCCCTCGATCGAGGTGAGCGGCGGCATCCTTCGTGCGGGCCGCGCGCACATCGACGTACGCCTATTGGGCGATCCGGAGGAGTTCACCGGGGAGGACGCCCGTCGGGCGCGCGGTCAGGACCTCGACCCCCGCGACTGGCACCTCATCCGCGGCGGCATGGACGGCGTCGTGCGCATGTCCGTGCGCGATCCCGACGATCCGACTCCGCATTGGGTGCTGTCCACGCGCACGCCGGATCGACTGGCCGCCGCGATCCGCCGCGCACAGACGACGGCTCCGCGAGCCCGCTGATACGCGGGCGGCGGAGCCGTTGATCGGTGGTGTGCGCGTCTACGCGGCGCACTCCGTGCAGATCGGACCGACCTTGTCCTCGTGATCGAGCTGCGAACGGTGCTTCACGAGGAAGCAACTGACACAGGTGAACTCGTCTTCCTGGGGGGGCAGGACGACGACGTCGAGGTCGAGATCGGACAGATCCGCGCCCGGGAGCTCGAATCCCGAGGGGTTGTCCGCGTCTTCGACGTCGACCGACCCCGAGAGCTTGTCCGGAACGCGCTCCTTGAGAGCCTCGATCGACTCGCTGTCGTCCTCGGTCTTGCGGGGGGCGTCGTAATCGGTGGCCATGCGTGAACGTCTCAACTTCCATTGCGTGATGCCGTAGCCCGTGCGGGCGGCGATAGTTTGCACGACCGGATGGCTTTTGGCAAATGCGGGGTTCAGCCGTTCTGCCCTGCCATCCGCGCGCAGCGTTGAAACCGGCGGCGCGCCCCGGATATTCCCGGTGATCGCCCGGCCGCGTGCGAGCATGTCCCCACACCCGCAGATCGGAGGCGTGGTTCCCATGGAACAGCTCAGAGTCATCGGATCCGAGGAGGATGCGCTCGTCCTCGCTACCGAATCCGGTGAGCGCTTCACGCTCGCCGTCGACGAAGTCCTGCGTGCCGAGATGCGCAGATCGCATCGCGACGCCGACGCAGGGGATCGCCGCGGCGCGCGGCCGCGTCCGCGAGACATCCAGGCGCAGATCCGCGCCGGCCTCTCCACGGAGGAGGTCGCCGAGGTCCTCGGCATCCGTGTCGAAGACGTCGTGAGGTATGAGGGTCCCGTGCTCGCCGAGCGTCAGCACATGGTCGGGCAGGCACTGGCGGTGCCCGTGCTCGTGGCGGCGGATTTCGAGCACGATCAGTCCGCGACGTTCGGGGCGGCCGTGCGCGCGAAGCTCGCCGAAGCGGGAGCCACCGACGAGCGCTGGACCAGCTGGAAGGAACCTGCCGGCTGGGTCGTCAAGCTCGAGTTCACCGCGGGCGATGTGACGCGGGACGCCCGGTGGACCTTCGATCCCCGCAGGAGCACCCTCGCACCCTTGAACGCCGACGCGACGCAGCTCTCCCGGCAGGGCTCGCTCCCGGAGGGGCTCATTCCCCGACTCCGGGCGCTCGACACGCCTCTCCCGAAGGATGACAGTCGCTTCGACTCCGGTGCCTTCGGTCTCCGTCACCTCGGCGATCACGAGGCGGAGACGATCTCGGCTCCGGCACCGGCTCCGACCGTCGCGGTGCAGGATGCCGCGATCAAGCGTGCGCCGGCGGCCTCCTCCACCACGTCCGAGACCGCCGATCTGCTCGAGGCGCTGCGGCGGCGCCGCGGGCAGCGCGAGCCCTTGCCGACCGGCGAGGAGGAGATGCACCGGCAACAGGCGCCCGTGGCGCTGTTCGACGCGCTCGAGCCGGGCTACGACGAGTCGGTGGAGCCGTTGCAGCCCGAGCCGGAACCGCGCGGGGACGAAGCTCGCGCGTCCGTGGGCGGGGACAGCCGCCGGAAGGGGCGCCCTTCCATGCCGTCATGGGACGAGATCGTGTTCGGGGCTCGCACCGAAGACAGCTGATCGGCGTCACGCGAACGCGCCGAGGCGGATCAGCGGGACCACGCGCTCCTCGTTCGTCAGGGAGCCGTGCTGCCCGACCATGCGCTGGGCCGCCTTGTCGTCGAGCCGATCGTCGTAGTAGACGACGCCGGCGCGGGCGGCCACGAGGACGTCGCCGATCCGCGGGAGGACCTCGTCCTCGACCAGACCGAAGAGTCCGGCCCCGACGGCTTCGCGGCGCGTGAGTATCCACGCTCGGTCGGACTCGCTCTCCCTCCATGCGCGCGCGACGTCCTCGGCGGCCCCCGGCGTCGTGTAGAGGTGGAGCATGCGAGGCTCGCCCCCGATGATCTCCACCCCGTCGACGAGCCCATCGCCGTCGGTGAGGAGGAGCTGACGGTGGCGGGGAACGTCGATCATCCCGTGGTCGGCCGTCACCACGACGCCCGTTGACGGGTCCAGACGATCCGAGAGCGCCCGGGATGCCGCGTCGACACCCTCGAGCGCGTGGGCCCACTCGTCCGACTCCCACCCCAGCCGGTGGCCGACGGTGTCGAGCTCGGGCGCGTACAGATAGACGAGCGCGCCCGGGTGGGCCGCGGCCAGGTCCGCGGCGAGGGTCGCCCTCTCCCCCACCGTCTCCGCCGTGACCAGTTCGGCGCCCCGAAGTGTTGCTTCGGTGAACCCCGAGCCGGCATAGGCTCGCCGGGACACGACGAAGCACGGACGACCGCGCGCCGCCTCGCGTTCCAGGAGCGGCTGCCGTCGCTGCCAGGACCGAGGATCCAACCCGTCGCTCTCCCAGCCCTTGAGCTGGTTCACGGCATCGCCCGTCTCCGGCACGCGGACGCGATAGCCGACGATGCCGTGCTCACCCGGCGCGGTGCCGGTCAGAAGCGAGGTCAGCGCGGCGGCTGTCGTGGAGGGGAAGACGGTTCGGGCGACGCTCTTCTTCCCCCCGGCAGCCGTCAGGAAGCGCGCGTGTCCGGCACGAGCGGCCAGGTTGTGCGCTCCCAGCCCATCGATGACGAAGACGATGGCGCTGGCCGCGGGAGCGAACCATTCGGAGCGTCCCTCGAGCGCTGCGATCAACTGCGGCATGACATCGGTGAGGCTCCGGGCGTGGGGAGGGTCCGCCGGTAGGCTGAAGGTCATCGGGGTCAGTCTCGCACACGACCGGACGACCCCTCCGTTCACCCGAGACCCGGATCACGCATGCCCGCACACCCTCCCCAGCCGCCGGCCGCCGGACCCGTCGACGAGCGCATCGAAGACGTCGACCTCTCGGCGGAGATGCAGGGGTCCTACCTCGAGTACGCCTACTCGGTCATCTACTCGCGAGCCCTTCCCGACGCGCGGGACGGTCTCAAGCCCGTGCAGCGGCGCATCCTGTTCCAGATGGCCGACATGGGTCTGCGGCCGGATCGCGGTCACGTCAAGAGCGCCCGTGTCGTGGGCGAGGTGATGGGCAAGCTCCACCCCCATGGCGACGCACCCATCTACGACGCGCTGGTCCGTCTCGCGCAGCCGTTCACGCTGCGGGTGCCGCTCGTCGACGGACACGGCAACTTCGGCTCTCTGGACGACGGTCCCGCCGCCCCTCGCTACACCGAGGCTCGGCTCGCTCCCCCCGCCTTGGCCCTCACCGAGAGCCTCGACGAGGACGTCGTCGACTTCATCCCGAACTACGACGGCCAGTTCCAGCAGCCCTCGGTCCTGCCCGCCGCCTTCCCGAACCTGCTGGTGAACGGCGCCGCCGGCATCGCTGTCGGCATGGCGACCAACATGGCGCCGCACAATCTGATCGAGGTCGTGGGCGCGGCCGTCCATCTGCTCGACAATCCCGAGGCCACCGTGGAAGAGCTCATGGAGTTCGTCCCCGGTCCGGATCTGCCTTCGGGCGGGATCATCACCGGGGTGGACGGGATCAAGGACGCCTACACGAACGGGCGGGGGTCCTTCCGCACGCGGGCCAAGGTGTCCATCGAGTCGATCGGACCGCGGCGCACAGGCCTCATCGTCACCGAGCTGCCCTACATGGTCGGCCCGGAGCGGGTCATCGAGAAGATCAAGGACGCCGTCAACGCCAAGAAGCTCACCGGCATCTCGGACGTCACCGATCTCACCGACCGCCGGAACGGGCTCCGCCTCGTCATCGGCGTGAAGACGGGCTTCGACCCGAGTGCCGTTCTGGAGCACCTGTACCGGCTCACCCCGCTCGAGGACTCGTTCAGCATCAACAACGTCGCCCTCGTCGATGGGCAGCCGCAGACGCTCGGTCTGCGCGAGCTGCTGCGCGTGTACCTCGACCATCGCATCCGCGTCGTCACCCGTCGCAGCGAGTACCGTCTCGCCCGGCGCCGCGACCGCCTACACCTGGTCGAGGGGCTGTTGATCGCGATCCTCGACATCGACGAGGTCATCCAGGTGATCCGCACGTCCGACGACAGCGACCAGGCGCGGACCCGCCTGCGAGACGTCTTCGATCTGTCCGAGGTCCAGGCCGAGTACATCCTCGAGCTGCGACTGCGCCGCCTGACGAAGTTCTCGCGCATCGAGCTCGAGGCCGAGCAGGACCAGCTGCAGAAGGAGATCGCCCAGCTGGTGGAGCTCCTCGGCAGCGACGTCCTGTTGCGTGCGCAGGTGGCGAGGGAGCTCGACGCGGCGGCCGAGGCGTACGGCACCCCGCGCCGGACGCTCCTTCTGAACGGTGGTCCGATCGCGGCCCGCCCGTCGCGCGCGGCGGCCGCCCCGGACCTCCAGATCGCCGACACGCCCTGCCGGGTCTTCCTCTCCGCGACCGGCCGTATGGTGCGCGCCGACATCGGCGAGGACGGCAGCGGCGTCGTCCCGCCCGCGCGTCGCTCGAAGCACGATGCGATCCGCGGCGGCGTCGACACGACGACCAGAGCCGAGATCGGTGCGGTGACGAGCGCGGGTCGCCTCATCCGGTTCAGTCCGGTCGACCTGCCGTCGGTGCCGGGCAATTCCGTTCAACTCGCCGCGGGGACGCGCGCGGATCAGTACCTCGGTCTCGCGAAGGATGAGCACGTCGTCGGCATCGTTCCGCTCACGGCGGACCCGGCGATCGCGCTGGGTACCGCGCAGGGCGTCGTCAA
>NZ_MKSL01000023.1:0-3374 GCF_001897265.1 Microbacterium sp. 71-23 | reverse complement strand
GGCGGCCGGCACGGTCACGGTGCTGTGGCGGGTGGTGTCCCGGGACGGGCATCCGGTGTCGAAGTCGTTCACGTTCACCCTCGCGCCGGCTGCCTCCTCGACCCCGGCAACGAGTGCCTCCGCGACAGTCGCGCCCGTCGCGCCACGACCGTCTGCGAGCCCGACCGCGTCCAGCGGGGGGACCGGCTCGTCCCCCGCGCCGTGGATCATCCTCGGCGCGCTCACGGTGGCGGCGATCGCCGGGACGGCCTACCTCGTGGTGTCCCGCGGACGGCGCACGCCGCCTCCCGCGACCGACCCGCCGGCCGAGTCCGAGGGCGACGCCGACCGATAGGCTTGAGGCATGCCTCACTACGACGTCGTCATCCTCGGCGCGGGCCCCGGCGGGTACGTCGCGGCCGTGCGCAGCGCGCAGCTCGGTCTGTCGGTCGCCATCATCGAAGAGAAGTACTGGGGCGGCGTCTGCCTGAATGTGGGGTGCATCCCCTCGAAGGCGCTGCTGCGCAACGCAGACCTGGCGCACACGTTCCACGCGAAGGCCGATCTGTTCGGTATCTCCGGCGACGTCCACTTCGACTTCGGGGTGGCCTGGGATCGCAGCCGCACCGTGGCGGCGACCCACGTCAAGGGCATCCACTTCCTGATGAAGAAGAACAAGGTCACCGAGTACGAGGGTCGCGGCACCTTCGTCGACGCGCACACGATCGACGTGAAGAAGACGGACGGCTCGGTCGAGCAGGTGACCTTCGACAACGCGATCGTCTCTACCGGGTCGACGGTGCGGACGCTTCCCGGCGTGCAGATCGGCGGCAACGTCGTCACCTACGAGGAGCAGATCCTCACCCGTGAGCTCCCCTCGTCGATCGTCATCGTCGGCGCGGGCGCGATCGGCATGGAGTTCGGCTACGTGCTCACCAACTACGGCGTGAAGGTCACGATCATCGAGTTCCTGGACCGCGCGCTCCCGAACGAGGACGCCGACGTCTCCAAGGAGATCCAGCGCCAGTACAAGGGCTACGGCGTCGACATCCTCACCTCGACCAAGGTGGAGTCCATCACCGACAAGGGCGACTCCGTCACCGTGACGTACACGGACAAGGACGGCAACGCCGGGTCCATCGAGGCCGACAAGGTGCTGATGTCGGTCGGCTTCGCTCCCAATGTGGAGGGCTTCGGCCTGGAGAACACGGGCGTGAAGCTGACCGAGCGCGGCGCGATCGCCATCGACGACTACATGCGCACCAACGTGCCGCACATCTTCGCCATCGGCGACGTGACCGCCAAGCTGCAGCTCGCGCACGTCGCGGAGGCGCAGGGCGTGGTGGCCGCCGAGACGATCGGAAAGGCCGAGACCATGCCGCTCGGCGACTACCGCATGATGCCCCGTGCCACGTTCTGCTCGCCGCAGGTGGCCTCGTTCGGCCTGACCGAGCAGCAGGCGCGCGACGCCGGCTACGACGTCAAGGTGGCGAAGTTCCCGTTCTCGGCGAACGGCAAGGCGAACGGATTGGGCGAGCCCGTCGGCTTCGTCAAGCTCATCGCCGACGGCGAGCACCTGGAGCTCCTCGGCGGGCACCTCATCGGCCCGGACGTCTCCGAGCTCCTGCCCGAGCTGACCCTCGCCCAGAAGTGGGACCTCACCGCGCTCGAGGCGGCCCGCAACGTGCACACCCACCCGACGCTCTCGGAGGCGGTGCAGGAGGCGTTCCACGGCCTCGTGGGACACATGATCAACCTCTAGACTGCTGCCCAGTCGCGCGACGCCGCCCCGATCGAAGCCGGGGGCGGCGTCGTCGCATGTGGGCGGGCGTCACCCCGAGATCGCGCGGCCGAGCTTGGAGTCGGATGCCGCGGGCTCTCCGCCCACGCTGCGGACGGCGTCATCCACAGCGGCGAAGAACGCCGCCGTGTCCGCGGGTGCCGCCGGACCGAGCTCCACTTCCCACTCTCGCCAGGACGTCTGCGTCCCGCGCCGCTCGGCGACGGCCGTCACCCGATCGTCCACCACTTCGGCCACCAGGGCGCCGTCCGCGTCGCGGAGCGCATATGCCGTGCGGCGGTTCCGGATCCTCGCGAGCGGCAGGAACGGACCGGCGGCCCAGCGCGCGACCGCACCGGCGACATCCTCCGGGACCGCCACGATGCCGTCGTCCCCCGGGGCGGGGGCGGCGTCCAGCGGCCAGTGCCATTCGTGTCGACCGTCCGCCGCCGAGATCTTGACGTGCCATCCGGCGTCCGGGCCGCCCTCTCGCCGGCGCAAGGCGACGCGGGCCCGCGCGAGGGCGAGGTCCTCGGTGTCCAGGTACCGGGCGTCGAGCTGCCGCACCTCCGCATCCCCCACCGCGGCGACGCCGGGGAGCGCCGTCCAATCCGGAAGCGCGGTATCGTCCTCGACGTCGTACGTGCGCTCGACCTCAAGACTCCGGCTCGGCTCCGTCCGGCTCGCGGCCGCGGACGGCTGCGGCCCGACCGCGGCGTCGGTGCCGCTCAACGGCTCAGTCGTCCCGGCCGTCCGGGTCGGGGTTGATGTCCTCCGTGGCCTCGACGTAGACGAACTGCGCCTCGGTCGGCCCGTCGGCGTCCCCCGTGTGGATGTCCGCGCTGCCGCGGCGGTAGACCAGCTGCCCTTCGCCGTAGGGGACGATGATCGAATCGTCGGCGGCCTCGTCGAGCGGGATGATCTGCCCGTCGAGCGGTCCACCGGAAAGTCGTGCAATGGCCATGTCGTCAGCCTAGCCCGAGTGCTCGCTCCGCAGTCCCACCCTGCATCTGCAAGCGTTTGCAGAGGTGCCCTAGACTCGCACGCGTGAAGGCCATCCGAACGTTCACCGTCCGCCCCGTCCTCGCCCCATCACTCGCCGCGCTCGACCGACTCGCCTCGAACTGGCGATGGTCGTGGTCGCGGACGCCGCGCGACCTGTTCGCCTCCATGGACCCCGATCTGTGGGCCGCGGTCGGCGGCAACCCGGTCCAGATGCTCGGCGCGGTCGGACAGCAGCGACTCGATGAGCTCGCCGCCGACGAGGCCTTCGTCGTACGCGTGGACGAGGAGGACCGGCGACTCACCGACTACCTGACCGGCGACCGCTGGTTCCAGCGACTGGAGGGCGCCAAGCCGGCCCACATCGCGTACTTCTCCCCCGAGTTCGGCGTGGACGGCTCGCTCCCGCAGTACTCCGGCGGTCTCGGCATCCTCGCGGGTGACCACCTCAAGAGCTCGAGCGACCTCGGGGTGCCGCTCACGGGTGTCGGCCTCTTCTACCGGGCCGGGTACTTCCGGCAGTCGATCGGCGACGACGGCTGGCAGCGCGAGAGCTACCCGCTCCTCGACCCCTACGGGCTCGGATTGACGCTGCTGCGCGAGGCCGACGGCA
>NZ_MKSL01000022.1:0-3266 GCF_001897265.1 Microbacterium sp. 71-23 | reverse complement strand
CCGATCGAGGTGGGCTTGCCGTCCTTGATCTTCTCGACGATCAGCCAGCCGATGGTCGCGGCAGCAGGCGCGGCGAGGGTGTTGATCCACGCGATCGCGGCGACACCGTCGACCGCGGCCTCGGATCCTGCGTTGAAGCCGAACCAGCCGAACCACAGGAGCGCAGCGCCGAGGAGGGTCAGCGGCACGTTGTGCGGCTTGGTGATCCCCTTCTGGAAACCCACGCGCTTGCCGAGGACCAGTGCCAGGGCGAGGCCTGCCGCACCCGCGTTGATGTGCACGGCCGTGCCGCCCGCGAAGTCGTTGACGCCGAGCAGGTGGGGCGCCCAGCCGTCACCGAGGTTGAACACCCAGTACGCGACCGGGAAGTAGACGACCGTGACCCAGATGCCGGCGAAGACCATCCATGCGCCGAACTTGGCGCGATCCGCGATGGCGCCCGAGATCAGCGCGACGGTGATGATGGCGAACGTCGCCTGGAAGCCGACGAAGGCGAGGGCGCCCAGGTCCGGCGACATCGCGCCGTCCTTGCCGATGCCGAGCAGCTTGCCGAGGCCGATCAGCCCATCGAAGGGGTTGCCGAGCCAGTTCTGGATGAGCGGCGTGCCGAACGACATGCCGTAGCCGTACAGAACCCAGAGCACGGCGACCAGCGCGATGGCGCCGAAGCTCATCATCATCATGGAGACGACGCTCTTCGCCTTGACCATGCCGCCGTAGAAGAACGCGACGCCGGGGGTCATGAGCAGGACGAGGGCTGCTGCCACGAGCAGCCACAGTGCATTGACGTTGGCCTGCGTGGCCGCGGGCTCCGCTGCTGCAATCACATGCATAGGGATTACCTCTCAGGTGTTTCTCTCGGGTATCCGACGCCCGCAACGGCGGTCGGGTCTTCGTTGAGAGTTTGCTGAGAAGAGGTTTCCGCGGGCGGGTTTCCACGTTTCGTCGCGGTTACGGAGCCGGGCGGGATGTAAACATCGTGTTTCCCCGCGTCAGACTCGGCGTGTCACGCTGAGGTGAGTGCGATGAGGCGGGAGATGGCGCGGAGGTACTTCTTGCGGTACCCGCCGGCCAGCATCTCTTCGCCGAAGACGTCGCTGAGCGGTCGCCCCGTGGACCGGATCGGCACCTGGGCGTCATAGGCGCGGTCGACGAACGCGACGAACCGCAGCGCGGCCGACTGGTCCTGCAGCTGCTCGACATCGCGGAGCCCGATGGCGGTCACGCCGGCGACGAGGCGGATGTAACGGGACGGATGCACGTGCGACAAGTGCGCGACGAGCTGCGCGAACACGTCGTCGGAGACGACGCCGTGAGCCGCGCCATCCGCGATCGCCCGCTCGTACGCCGCGTCGTCGAGCACCTTGGCCTGCCCGTCGATCGCGCGCTGCCGGTAGTCGGTGCCGTCGATGCGGACGGTCTGGAAGCTCGCCGACATCGCGTGGATCTCCCGGAGGAAGTCCTGCGCCGCGAAGCGCCCCTCACCCAGGGCGTTCGGCGGGGTGTTGGAGGTGGCCGCCAGCCGGGTCCCGCCCGCGACGAGCTCGCCGAGCAGTCGCGTCATGACCATCGTGTCTCCCGGGTCGTCGAGCTCGAACTCGTCGATGCACAGGAGGTCGGCGCCGCGGAAGAGCTCGACGGTGTTCTGGTAGCCGAGAGCCCCCACGAGCGCCGTGTACTCGATGAACGACCCGAAGTACTTCCGGCGCACCGGCATGGCGTGGTACGTCGCCGCGAGGAGGTGGGTCTTGCCCACCCCGAATCCGCCGTCCAGGTAGACGCCGGGCTTCACCTCGGGCTCCTTCTTCGCGCGACGGAAGAAGCCGCCCCTCGCCGGCGGTGCGCCCCCGCCCGAGAAGGCCACGAGGAGGTCCTTCGCCTCGGCCTGCGACGGGTACGCGGGATCGGGACGATAGGTCTCGAACGTCGCGTGGTCGAACTGCGGCGGCGGGACGAGGGCCGCGACCATCTCGTCGCCGGTCACCTGAGGCGTCCTGTCGACGAGGTGGACGATGCCGGAGGGCGAACTCATTCGGGTCCGATCATGTCGGAGTTCGTAAGAAAGGGAGCGGTGCCCGATGGGGCAACTAGTGTCGAATTCGACGGAGTTCACCCTATCGCCGTCGCCCGCCACCCCCGATCCGAGGAGCATCCGGTGTCCGTCGAGACCGACACGTCGTCCCCCAAGTTCTCCGAGTACGCGGAGCCCGGCCGGCTGGTCACCGGCGACTGGCTTCAGGAGCGCCTGGGCTCGCCGGGCCTCGTCGTGGTCGAGTCGGACGAGGACGTCCTCCTGTACGAGACCGGCCACATCCCGGGCGCGGTGAAGGTCGACTGGCACACCGAGCTCAACGACCCGGTCGTCCGTGACTATGTCGACGGCGAGGGCTTCGCCGCGCTGCTGAGCGCCAAGGGCATCTCGCGCGACGACACCGTCGTCATCTACGGCGACAAGAACAACTGGTGGGCGGCGTACGCGCTGTGGGTCTTCTCGCTCTTCGGGCACGAGGACGTGCGGCTGCTCGACGGCGGGCGTGACCTCTGGATCGCCGAGGGCCGTCCGATCACGACGGAGAAGACCTCGCGCACCGCGACCGCGTACCCCGTGGTGGAGCGCGACGACTCCGTGCTGCGCGCGTACCGCGATGACGTCCTCGCGCACTTCGGCGCGCCCCTCATCGACGTGCGCTCGCCCGAGGAGTACACCGGCGAGCGCACCTCCGCCCCCGCCTATCCCGAGGAGGGCGCGCTGCGCGCCGGCCACATTCCGACGGCGCGCAACGTGCCGTGGGCGCGCGCCGTCGCCGCCGACGGGACCTTCCGCTCGCGCGAGGAACTCGACGCGATCTACCGCGGGGAGGCGGGGCTCTCGGACGGCGACGCCGTCATCGCGTACTGCCGCATCGGCGAGCGGTCGAGCCACACGTGGTTCGTGCTGCAGCACCTGCTGGGGTTCCCGCACGTGCGCAACTACGACGGGTCGTGGACCGAGTGGGGCAGCGCGGTGCGGGTTCCGATCGCGACCGGCGCGGAGCCGGGCGACGCGCCCGCCCGATGAGCGTCGGGGTCCCGCCGCCGTCTCGGGTGGGACAATGGGATCGATGACCGAGCCCTCGCTCCCCGACTCGCTGGCGGAGATCCGCGACGAGTTCCTCGAGCTTCCCGAAGCCGACAGGCTGCAGCTCCTCCTGGAGTTCTCTCAGGAGCTGCCCGACGTCCCCGCCGCCTACGAGGATCATCCCGAGCGCTACGAGCGGGTGGCGGAG
>NZ_MKSL01000021.1:0-1977 GCF_001897265.1 Microbacterium sp. 71-23 | reverse complement strand
CGTGGTGGGCGTTGGCGTGGTCGGGCATCGCCGTCGGCGTGGGGTTCCAAGCCAAGATGATGCAGGCGTGGTTCGTGCTGCCGGGCTTCGTGATCGCGCTGCTCGTGCTCGGGGGGATGTCCCGTGTCCGCCGCCTCGCGCGCGCGGGCACCTTCGCTGCGGTCGCGGTTGCGGCGTCGGTGGGGTGGATGGCGATCGTGCAGGTGGTGCCGTCGGGTGTCCGTCCGTTCGTCGACGGCTCGACGAACGACAACCTGTTTGCGATGGTGTTCGGCTACAACGGCATCGACCGGGTGTTCCCGGGACTTGTGCCCGGGGCGGTCGGGCCGGGAGAGCAGTCGGGGGGTGCGACGGCCGCGATCTCCTCGATGCTCCGGAGCACCGGTGGCTTCGCCCTCCATCCCAAGCTGTTCGCCCCCGAGAACCTCACTCAGATCGGGTGGCTCTACCCGGCGGCGGCGGCAGGCATCGTGCTCGCCTTCGCCCGGTGGTGGCCGCGTCGTGACCATCGGTCCGCGGCCGAAAGGGCAGCTTTCGCCACGACGGTTGCGGTCACGCTCTGGCTTGCCGTCGCGGCGGCAGTGCTGACGGCGAGCGTCATGCCGCACACGGCGTACCTCGCCGCGCTCGGGGTGCAGTTGGCCCTCTTTGCCGCGATCGCGTTCTCCCGCGCGTGGACGCTGCAGCGCTCAGGTCGCCGCAGGGACCGTCTCGTGCTTCCCGCATTGCTCGCCGGCCAGACGGTCTGGGCGGTCGCGCTGGCGTCGTGGGGAGCGATGCCGGCGGTGCTCGCCGTGCCGATGGGGGCGGTGAGCATCTGTGGCGCCGCGGTCGTCCTCACCCGCGAGGTGCGGTCGGGGGCGGTGTTGTCGCCGCGCGCAGCCTCCACCGCTGTCGCCACGGTCGCCGGTCTGGCGCTGCTGGCAGGTCCGGCGCTGTGGAGCGTGCAGGCCCTGGATGCCGGTCGTGACGGCTCGGGAATCGACGCGTACCTCGGTTGGCGACCCCCCGCCGCGGTGGCCGGGGTTGCCTCACCGCGCCCCGCGCGGACGGTTGATGTCTACGGGTTCCCGGTGGCGGCGGCATCCGACTCATCGGTTGTCGACCCCGGTGCGACCGAGTCGTTCCACGTCTCGACGCCGAACCTCTGGGGTGGTGCCCCCACGGCTTCCACGCCGGTCGACGACCTGCTGCGGGTGATCGCTGCCGATGCGAGTGGTGCACCCGCTCCCGCCGCCGGCACGGGGGCTCCGATCGTGACGGACTCCTGGGCGATCTCGGCGGACGTCATCGACACCACGGGGCAGGCGGTGCTCACCGACGGCGGATACTCCGGCGCGGTGCCGGTCTTCACGACCGCGCAGTTGAAGGATCTCGTCGACAACGGCTCGGTGCGCTGGTTCGTCGTGAAGGCCGGTGCCGGCGCGAAGGACCCGGTCGCCCAGTTCGTCGCGCAGCAGCGCTGCACCGTGGTGCGCACGTGGGGCAC
The DNA here is from genome assembly GCF_001897265.1 of Microbacterium sp. 71-23. Classification (NCBI taxonomy): domain Bacteria; kingdom Bacillati; phylum Actinomycetota; class Actinomycetes; order Micrococcales; family Microbacteriaceae; genus Microbacterium; species Microbacterium sp. 71-23. The sequence continues at coordinate 488 of NZ_MKSL01000021.1, read as the reverse complement.
CGATGCGTCCGTCTCGGCGGGAGCCCTCGGGCTTCTCGCCGACACCCGGTCGTCGGTCGCCGAGAGTCTGTCTCCGGTGCTGAACGGGCTGACAGCAGAAGCGGATGCCGCGTCCGCCGCGTCGTCCGCGTCCGCGACGACGCGCCCCGACCGTTCGTTCACGCTGTGGCAGTGCCGACCATGACCGGGAATCGTTCCGCTCGCGGACGGGAAGAAGTCGCAGCAGGGTCATAGAAACCCTGCCGCACGATTGCAGCAGCACCACCGATGGTCGTCAACACCGTCTCGAAAGGGATAGACGTGCTCTTAAGACGTGTTCTGCGGGAACCGTGGCCAATCTGGGGATCGATAGTCGCACTGACGGCGGCGTCGGCGGTGTTGATGGTGTGGAACCTCGGCCGCGGCGGTGACTTCGCGTTCTATGAGTCGGCGGCGAAGTCGATGTCGGAGTCGTGGCGGGCGTTCGTGTTCGGTGCGTTCGATCCGGG
>NZ_MKSL01000020.1:0-1941 GCF_001897265.1 Microbacterium sp. 71-23 | reverse complement strand
TCTTGTCGAAGACGCCCGCCTCCTCCATCTCGCCGATGAGGTCGTTGCCCTCACGGGTGCGCTCGCCGACACCGGCGAACACGGACACACCGCCGTGGTCCTGCGCGACGCGCTGGATCATCTCCTGGATGAGGACCGTCTTGCCGACGCCCGCACCACCGAACAGGCCGATCTTGCCGCCCTGCACGTAGGGAGTGAGCAGGTCGATGCTCTTGATACCCGTCTCGAACATCTCGGTCTTGGACTCGAGCTGGTCGAAGCTCGGCGCCTTGCGGTGGATGCCCCAGCGCTCGGTGATCTCGACGGTCTCCCCCGGAGCGCCGTTGAGGATGTCGCCCGTGACGTTGAAGACCTTGCCCTTGGTGATGTCGCCGACCGGCACCGAGATGGGGCCGCCGGTGTCGCGCACCTCCTGGCCGCGTACGAGGCCGTCGGTCGGCTTCAACGCGATCGCGCGGATGAGGTCGTCACCCAGGTGCTGGGCGACCTCGAGGGTCAGCGGGGTGCTCTCGCCGTCGATCGTGATCGAGGTGGTGAGCGCGTTGTAGATGTCGGGGATCGAGTCGTGCGGGAACTCGATGTCGACCACAGGGCCGGTCACGCGTGCGACGCGCCCGACGACCTCGGTGGGGGCCTTCTCGGCGGTGGCGGAGGGAGTCATTGTCCTGTCTTCCTGTCTCTACTTGCCCGACGAGAGAGCGTCGGCGCCGCCGACGATCTCTGCGATCTGCTGAGTGATCTCGGCCTGACGCGCGTTGTTGCGCAGGCGGGTGTAGTCGGTGATGAGCTTGTCGGCGTTGTCGCTCGCCGCCTTCATCGCCTTCTGAGTGGCCGCGTGCTTCGCGGCCGACGACTGCAGGAGCGCGTTGAACACGCGGCTCTGGATGTAGACCGGCAGCAGCGCGTCGAGCACAGTCTCGGCGTCGGGTTCGAACTCGTACAGCGGGTACACCGCGTGCGAGGCCGAATCCTCCGCCTCGACGACCGCCAGCGGAAGCAGGCGGACCGTCTCGGGCGACTGGGTCATCATGCTGACGAAGCGGTTGTACACGAGGTGGATCTCGTCGACGCCGCCGTTGTCGCCACCGAGCGCGAACGCGTCGAGCAGCGCCGCCGCGATCTCCTCGGCCGTCGAGAACTGCGGGGTGTCGGTGTCACCCGTCCACTCGGCCGCGCTCGTGATGCGTCGGAACTGGAAGTACCCCACCGCCTTGCGTCCCACGAGATAGAACACCGGCTCGCGGCCCTCGTCGCGCAGCAGCTGCGCGAGCTCGAGTCCCTCACGGAGGATCTGTGAGTTGAACGCGCCCGCGAGACCGCGGTCGGACGAGAAGATGACCACCGCCGAGCGGCGGACGACCTCGCGCTCCCGGGTCAGCGGGTGATCGATGTTGGAGTGGGTGGCCACGGCGGAGACGGCGCTCGTCACGGCCCGCGAGAAGGGCGAGGACGCGCGCACGCGCGCCATCGCCTTCTGGATGCGCGAAGCCGCGATGAGTTCCATCGCCTTCGTGATCTTCTTGGTCGTCTGAGCAGAGGAGATCTTCTGCTTGTAGACCCGGAGTTGTGCGCCCATAGTTGCTCTTCCCGAGGCTCAGCCGCGGCGACCCTTGACGATCTTCTCCTGGTTCACGTCATCGGCGTCCGCGGCGTCGAACTCCTCGCGACCGACCGAGCCGATACCCGCTCCCGTGCCCGCCTGGAACTCGAGCGTGAACGCGTCAACCGCGCTCTCGAGCTCCGTGACGAGCTCGTCGCTGAGCACGTTCGTCTCACGCAGGGTGTCGAGGATCGTGGTCGAGCGGCGGAGGTGGTCGAGCAGCTCGCGCTCGAAGCGCAGGATGTCTGCGACCTCGATCGTGTCGAGCTTGCCGTTGGTGCCGGCCCAGATCGAGACGACCTGCTCCTCCACCGGGTACGGCGAGTACTGCGGCTGCTTGA
>NZ_MKSL01000019.1:0-3236 GCF_001897265.1 Microbacterium sp. 71-23 | reverse complement strand
CTACCACCGATCGGCATTGTCCTCATCACTCCGAAACGAAAGAGCCTCTCCGTGGCGAACATCAAGTCGCAGATCAAGCGCAACAAGACCAATGAGAAGGCGCGCGAGCGCAACAAGGCCGTCAAGAGCGAGCTGAAGACCGAGGTGCGTCGCACGCGCGAGGCGATCGCCTCCGGCGACAAGGCCGCGGCTCAGAAGGCTCTCGCCACCGCATCCAAGAAGCTCGACAAGGCTGTGAGCAAGGGTGTCATCCACGAGAACCAGGCGTCCAACCGCAAGTCCGCGATCGCCAAGCAGGTCGCCGCGCTCTGAGCAGCTGGACCGTACGAAGCCCGCTCCGCCTCGGCGGGGCGGGCTTCGTCGTTCTCCGGTAGCGGCGGGTGTCCGGCGGCGGCGTCGGGCAGCGGGCCGGCAGCGGCGCCGTGGTCCGGGCACGTCACGGGTTCGGGAGCCCCGCGCGTCCCGGATCGCCGCGGTCAGTGAGGGGATCGGCCGAACGGCGCGCGGGTCGCGATGACCGTCACCATCCGCTCGAGGGCGAACACCGCGTCGCGCGAGCCTCCCTTGACGTCGGCGTCTGCACGGGCGGTCGCCTGGATCGCCATGCCGAGGGTCGTCTCGTTCCAGCCCGACAGGTCGCGGCGGGCGCGGTCCACCTGCCAGTCCTTCATCCCGAGCCGGGCCGCGAGGGAGGGCGTCGACTCTCGACTGCCCGCCACGCGTGCCATGGTCCGGAGTTTGGACGCGACCGCCGCGACGAGGGGAACCGGATCCGCGCCCGAGGCGAGCGCGTGTCGGAGCGCGATCAACGCCTCGCCGTAGCGGCCGGCGATCGCGGTGTCGGCGACGGTGAACGCCGACGTCTCGACCCTGCCTCCGTAGTAGCGCTCGACGATCTGATCGGTGATGTCCCCTGGCACGTCGGCGATGAGCTGCTGACAGGCGGCGGCCAGCTCGGTGAGGTCGTCGGCGAACGCCGAGACGAGGGCGCGCAGCGCGGCGGGCGCGATGCGCTTGCCCGCCGTGCGGAACTCGCCGGATGCGAAGTCGAACCGGTCGCCGTCCCGCTTGACCGCGGGACAGGGCACCTCCACACCGCTCCCCTGACCAGCCCGGACCGCGTCCAGGAGCTTCTTGCCGCGCACGGATGCCCCGCTGTGGCGCAGGATCACCGTGGCACCGTCCTGAGGGTGCTCCAGATAGCCGAGAGCCTCGGTGAGGAACGCATCGGTCGCCTTCTCGACCCCCGATACGCGAACGAGTCGCGGCTCCCCGAACAGCGACGGTGAGGTGACGCCGAGCAGGGTACCCGAGACGTAGTCGTCCGCGCGGATGTCGGAGACCTCGAGACTGGCGTCCTCCGCACGCAGATAGTCGCGGAGCGCGGCGATCGCGCGCTCCGCGCAGACCTCCTCCGGACCGGACACCAGGACGACGGGCGCCGGCTCGGGTGCGCGCCAGTCCAGCTGCGGGATGGCGATGCGCGACGCTGACGAGGAGCGTGCGGGCGGGCGTCGGGCGGGCATGCGTCCAGCCTAGCCAGGCGGTACGACAGCACCGTCCGCACGACCACGAAGGAGTTCGACGCGCGGAGCTGCGGCGCGCGGGGCTGCCCGCGCGATCTCCCGGCTCACGAGTGCGGCGGCGGCGATCGCTCCCGCCACACCTCGACGCCGGCCCCTGTCGCGGTGACGAGGATGAGCCCCTCATGGTCGGTCCTGGCGATCACGGCGCCGTCCCGTTCGAGGAAGTCGATGGTCTCCGTGCGGGGGTGCCCGTAGTCGTTCTGGAGGCCGACCGAGATGACGGCGACCGCGGCTCCCAGGGCCGTGTACAGCTCCGGCGCCTGGTCCGCGCTGCCGTGGTGCGCGACCTTGACGACCCGGTATGGAGGGCGCGGCGCACCCGAGTGCAGCAGGGCGCGCTGGGCTGTGGCATCCAGGTCGCCGAGGAAGATGGCCGGGGGGACTCCGCCCCCTCGCACATCGAGGGTCACGCTGGCCTGATTCCCGGAGGGGAATGCCCTGCTCCGCTCCGGCGGCCACAGCACCGTCCACGTCGCAGCACCGAGGGAGCCCGTCATCCCCGCATGCGCGAGACGCGCGTCTGCGCCCCCGCGGGAGAGGGCGGCGACCAGGCCCTCTTGCGCGCCGTCTGCGGTCGGGCCGTGCAGCACGACCTCGACGATGCCCTCCACCGCCCCCACACCGCCGGCATGGTCGAGATCGAAGTGCGTCAGCACGAGCAGGTCGAGGTGCGCGACGCCGAGTCGCGTCAGGCACCGCCGCAGGGGCGCCGGATCCGGGCCGGTGTCGATCAGGGCGACCTCGCCCTCGCTGCGCACGAGGAGGGCGTCGCCCTGACCGACGTCGCAGGCCGCGATCGACCACGCGTGCGGAACGGTGAGGGGTCCGGCGACCGATTCGACAGCCGTCGTGCCCGCAGAGATCCCGATGACCACCGCGAGGCCCGCACCCGAGACGGTCCTGAGTCGCCGGGGCCATCGTCCCTGGCCGAAGCCGGCCACGACGACGGTGGTCGCCGCGCCGACGAGACCGAGAAGCACCATGCCGCCGAACCCCTCCGGCCACGCGATCGCGTTGGCAGGCAGCGCGCGCGCGATCTCCGCGGTGACGGCGATCCACTGGGCAGGGAGCCACGTCACGGCGGCGAGCCCGGACTGCAGCACCGGCAACGGCGCGGCGAGACAGGCGGCGAGGCCGACGACCGTGGCGATCGGCGCCGCCGGCGCGGCGAGCAGGTTCGCCGCGACGCCGTACACCGACACCGTGGGAGTGATGAGGACGAGGAGGGGGCCGCACGCGAGCTGGGCCGCGAGAGGCACGGACAGCCCGAGCGCGATGGCGCGCGGCATCCAGCGGGCGAGTCCCTCCGCCAAGGGTCGTGCCAGGATGAGCAGCGCCCCCGTCGCGGCGACGGAGAGCGCGAAGCCGAGCGACGACGCGAGCCACGGGTCGGCGATCAGGACCGCGCAGATCGCCACGCACAGCAGCGAGATCCCCACGCCCCGTCGGCCGAGGAGGACGCCGAGCATCGCGATGGCAGCCATCGCCGCGGCGCGGACCACACTGGGCTCAGGGGTGACGAGAGCGACGAAGCCGGCGAGCGAGACCAGTCCGCACGTTACGCGTATGCCGCGTCGCGCACGGCACGCCGAGGCGGCCGCGAATGCGAGACCCACCACGAGGGCGCAGTTCGCCCCGGACACCGCGGTG
>NZ_MKSL01000018.1:0-94959 GCF_001897265.1 Microbacterium sp. 71-23 | reverse complement strand
ATCAAATGGAAACCGACGACTCACAGAACGTCCGGACCGAATGAAGGGGGCGGCTCAGACGGTCTCTGCCATCGTGACGCTGTCGGACGACGAATCCCAAGCGCTCGCCGACTTCGTCGCGCGACACGAGTGGGGTAAGGCAGCAGTGAAGGTAGGCCCGGTGGTGTGGCGCGCGACCGGTTCACCGGGGTCGCTGTCGATGCACGAGGCGTTGGAGAACCTTCCCGACGGGAGCCTTGTGCTCGTCGTCGTGGGCATCATCGGTTCGGGTCGTGCCCTGCTGAGCGTCAACCGCGACCTCCGAACCCTTCCCGACACGGTCAGCACTGCCTACCTCGTCGGGGCGGCGCACCCCGAGTCCGACAATGCCATGGAGATCTTCAAGAATTCCCTCGGCCTGCGCAGCAACGATTCGTCGAGCGCGTTCCAGATCGGCTGGACGCTCCCGCGCGACCCGCGAGGTCCGGGCTCCCGCAACTCGTGGAGAGCCGAATTCGCCGCGCTCGAGCAGATCGACTCGTGGCTCGGCCGCTACGGTTACCGCCAGGAACGCCGGGCCGTGCGCGCGCGGACGGCTGCCCTTCGCGCGCTGGGTGAGGACCAGCTGTTTGCTGCGCCCGATTTCGACGAGGCGAACCGTCGCGGCGTCCAGCGCATCAACCCGAAGTTCGCGCTCTGGCCGTTCGAGTGGTCGACGCACGAGAGGACTCTGAAGGACGGTGCCGCTCCCTCTCAGGCGGAGGTGTACGCGACGGTCGCGCACCTGCTCTACGAATCGCGGCGATCCAATCCGAGCCTGACCGCGCATGCGCACGGCGTTCGGCGTCACGGGTTCGCGATCAACCCGGCGATCTTCGACCGGCTCAACGACCCGCAACTGCAGTCGGCGATCCTCCGCGCCGCGGAACCCGGCGAGCTGGACTATCACGCCGACGACGACGCCAGCCGTGCCGCGGCCGAGGTGCTGAAGCACGTGCTCGACAACGTCGGGCTGCAGGGCGGGCAGGCGGCGTACGAATTCTTGCTGTCGATCGCCCGCGGCCTGCAGGACCGACGCGGATCCGGGTTGCAGATCCGCGGCGACCTGCTGCTCGAGGCGATCGGCCTGGCGCGCGCGGATGCCGGAGGCCTCGCGTCCTTCCCGCCGCTGTGTCGCGCGCTGCTGTACTTCATCACCGATACGCGGCCCGATGTGGCGATCGCGGCGGGCCGGTAGGTATCGGGGGCGGCGCGCCGCTCAGTCGGGCAGCACTCAGAACGGCCCGTGCAGGCCGACGCTGCGGAAGTGCTCGGCCGCCTTGCGCGGCTCACCGACGGGACGAGCCAGGTATCGACGCAGTCCTCCGAGCGGTCATCCGCGAGCAACTCGGCTTGGCAAGCAAGAACGGCGCGTGCGGGAAGGTCGCGGATCTCTGGTCTGACCTCCGTGACGACGTCGACGCCTTCTTGCGTGATGGGGCATTCTCCGTCGAGCGCGAGGAGGGTCAGCTCGCTGCCTCGCAACGCGGTCGTCCACGGCTAGGCAGGGGTGAACGATTACGTTGTATGGGTTGCCGCGACGGCCCGTGTACCCGAGTTGCGAGACGTGATCGACGGACTCCTCAACGATGAATCGCGCGTGCCATGACGCCGGGCTTGCGCATAGTCGCGGGTAAAACCGTGGGAAAGACCGCAGACAGTCCACGGCTGGCGACGTGTGTCGTTGAAAGGTCGCGACCCGCGAAAAGACTGGCCACGATGGCCAATGTGAGGCGCTGAAACCAGATCGCATAAGGGTTCAAATCCCACCGTCACCGCCATCCGAAACCCCCGCAGATTCATTGAAAAAACTGGGATCGCGGGGGTTTCTATGTGTCCGGGACTACGGCGGTTTCAGCTCGTTAGTCCGATCCATCGCACCGGCCGCCGCACGACCATGGTCACGCTGCGCTGGGCGCGGAGATGATCTCGACGACCTCGGGAGCCCGGAAGGCCATAACCCCGGGAACATGACGTTGTTCGAGGATCCCGATTTCGACCAGCTTTTTGACGGCATTGCTCACGGCCTGATATGTCAGGCCTGTAGCGTCTCGCAAGTTCGGAATGTTGACGTACGGTTGCCCGATCAGGACGTCGGAGATGTCCCGGACGGCTCCGCGCGCACCCGCGGCTCGGAGGCGCTCGTGGTAGCTTGTCTGCAGCTCAAGGAGTCGGCGTATGCGCTCAGCGGAATCGTTGGCAGACGCTTCCAGTCCTTCCGCGAAGAACGAGATCCAGCTGTCCCATGAGCCTGTGGCGCTCACGCTGGCCAGCAAGTCCTGATACTCATCGCGCCTAGCCTCGAACCACGGCGAAACGCTGAGTAGCCCTTCGGACAGCACCCCCAGCCCGACAAGTTGCAGCACGATGAGAAGGCGGCCGATACGACCATTCCCATCGTTGAACGGGTGCAGCGTCTCGAACTGGTAGTGGGCCATAGCTGTGGCGACGATCGGATCGACGTCCTCGGGTGGTGACTGCATCCACGCCATGAGGTCCCGCACTCCCGCCTCCAACTGTGGTCCCCCGGGCATCGGGATGAAGCGCGCGTCAGTGACACGTCCGCTGCGGCTACCGATCACCACCTGAATGCGACGTATCCGTCCGGACTCCGCCGTATCTGCATTCGTGCCACGCACCAGCGTCTGGTGGATGTCACAGAGGAGTCCTGCTGTGATGGGGCGGCGCTGGTGCACCCAGCTGAACCCGTTCTCGGCGGCTGCCACATAATTGAGCACCTCCTTGAGGGCAGCGGACCTCTCACTCCCTTGAATCACGTCTGCCGCAAGGACGTCTTCGAGCGGTGCGTAGGTACCTTCGAGGGCCGAGGTGCTCTGTGCTTCACGGCGAAGCGTAGGCTGCCGAAGAAGGCCGGGATTGATGACGAGTAGAGATCCTTGTTGCAGTCGGCCCAGCGCGCGGTTGGCGCGCGAGACTCTGTTCCAGGTTGGCGTGACGAGGTCTGGTGACGTCGTCAACGGGTAGGCAGCGAACGCGACATGCTCGTATCGCTCGCCACGTCCGTCGGTGCCGGAGATCGGAACCAGCGCGCCTACGGGGCTTGTGGAGAACCGCTCTCGTTGCATGCAGTGACCTTCAACTTGGCTTGACTACGACGGTGCTTCGTTCAAGTAAACAGAGAAATAGTGGAACTCACAACGCTGTAATTAAAGTGAACGGCAACGCAGGAGGAAACGGCGACGTCGATATGGGTGGCCGGAGCGAGGGATCATGTGGTGCCGCTGAGTGGACTGCGCACGGAAGGATTCCAGTTGGAGTCGCCGACCGGCGATGGTACGAGGAGACATCTCGATGCAACCCCGACGTGGGCCAAAGGACAATCCACAGCGCGACCAGTGGGTGAGGGCGACGAGCAACGCGCACTGATGACGGCAAGCCACTACTCGTATCCGTCACCTGGTCGTGTCCCACGCTCATGTTGCGTCGTGCGGTGGCGTGCGTAGCTGTCCGCCCGAGCCGGACGTAGTCATTCATGAATCCCATACGCGCATCCATCCATGCGTGTCATGGGCGCGCCACCAGGCAGCCGGGATTCCCAGCGCGCCCAGGCTCGGGATCTGTCAGCTGCTGGCTGCGCCTCCGCGACCGACGTCGACCAGGCGGGGCCGACTGCGGCCACGAGGCCGCTGCGAGCGTACTCGGGTTCGTGATGGACGACGCTCGCAACACCTCGCCACGGCAGCATTTCGCGGAGCGTGCCGGTCGTTCCCCTATGCGCCAAACGACGACGCTTCGATTGCGCGCGCGATCGCCCGGAGTCGCTTCGCGGCGATGCTGGGAGATGAGGGCAGCGTGTACCTTCCGCCCGGCTCGTTCTGCACTGCCGCGACTTCGGGCAACGCGAGAAACCTGAGCACGTGGGACACCTCGTCGTCCGTTGTGACACTGCCGGCGCGACTCATGACCCGTCTGATGTCGCGGGCAGCGATCGGTTCCGGGTTGTCTTGGCTCGCTTCGGCCGCGAGTTCGCGTAGGACGCCGGTTATCAGCGAGAGCTGCTCCATGGCTTGGGAATGTCGAGCTTCGACATCGTCGCGTCCATCGACCGTCAGAAGTTCTGCGACGTCGCGAGCGGAGAACGGATGTGTCTCGTGTGCTCGCAGCAGCCCGGCCAGGTCGGCAACAGATAAGAGGACCACTCCGTTCGGCTTAGCCCAGTCTGAAAGCCTTCCGCTTCCATCGAAACGCGGGGCGATCACTGCCATGAGTGTCGCTCCGTGTTTTGCCGCATGCTCTTTCAACGCGGCGAAATTCACGGATCCCTCGTTGAGCTGCCCTGAGGCCGACTTCGCATCGACGATGGCGCGCGCGACAAGCGTCAAGCCAGATTTCACAGTCACGATGACGTCCGTACGACCGGGCCCGCCGAGGTGTTTCGACTCCACGCCGAGTGCCACGAACGCTTCTGCACAGGCCTTCTCGAATCGGTCGGGGTTCGCGGAGTCACGAGACGCCGTTTCCAGCTCGGCGATGAGCTGCTCTACTCGGGGAGCGTCCAGCGCCACCGGAACACTCGTGTCCTCATCTCCGGTGGTGACCATCGTGACTTCCGCGATCGGGAGTTCTCGAATCAGCGCTCGACCGAGGCCGGTAAGGACATATCGGGCGTAGCCGATAGCAGCGACAGCGCCTGCGCCGCTCAGGTAGCGCAGGATCCCGGCTGTGCGGCCTTGGCGTGGCGCATCCGATGAGGCTGCGAACTGTCGTGAATGAATCTCTCCAACCGAGCGCGGCTGGTCGTCGAGCTGCACCAGGAGCTCCCCGATCCCGAGAAAACGAACGTGGAGCAGGCGAACCAGGTTGAGAGGCGAGGCGCTCTCAATCCACTCTCGGCCCAACGGGGTCGTACGGATTTCATACTTTCCGACGAACTCGTAGATGCCGAGCGCCCCGGCCGCGTCGACGAAGCTCTTGGCGGAGCTCGCGCTGATCTCGTATTCGGCCGACACGACACTCACGGCCTCTTCCTTGGTCGTGCCCGCGGACGCGAGCCGCGCAAGCGCGGTGAGAGCGCCAACTGGATCTTTCGTGAGATAAGACCAGGACAGCGATCGCTTCTCCGAACGCGCTCTTTCGAGCGCAGTGGCGAGTGCTGGCGGCGCGGGTGGAAGGGTCACGTCAGCGTGGGCCTCGGACAACACCGCGCGAAGCCCCTCGGGTGTCTGAAGCTCGATTCCCGCAAGGGCAGAGTGCCCGTCGGCGGTGATGCGATGGAATCGATCCGGCCCGTCTTCGACGAGACCCATCGAGTGCAGCCATGCAAGCCGTCGCCGAATCTGATCGAGAGAGGTCCACGACATGAGAAATTCCGTCGTCGCGTGAGCATGAAGGTCCTCGACTCGTGCGGGCGCCTCATTGATTCGAGCCAACATCTCTCCGAAGTAGGCGACGCGAGCGTGCATGATGCGGAACAGGTCGTCGCGGTTCGGGTCTTGGAGCCATTGCCGGCCGAGATCGGTCAGTTGGATGCCGTGATCGCCTCGCGCAGTGAGCTCGAGTGGTGCGATCTGCTTCTGAATGCGCTCGGCAGACTCCGGGTCGCCCACCGGACCTGACGGAGCCTCGCCCGCGAATGCGCGCATCACCTCGCGCAGCGTGGACAGCTGGGCATCCGCTCCCCCCGGCAGCGAGGGCGCGGTGCTGGCCAAGTCGGACCACGGCAAGCGTGGGATGTGCTGAGTCATGTGCATACCCTAGCGACGAGCGTAGGAAGACTTACAAGGCTATTTCCGGAATTGATCTCAATGCTCGCCAAAACGTATAAACACGAGTCGATCGTTATGGCCGCCATTGATGCATGTACTCCCATATATCATAGGCGGACGATGTCCAGCGCTAATGGTGCTCAGTACCGATCTCGTCACCGCCACTTTCACCAGATCAGTCACCGCGTTCTTGCCGGCCCTATCCGTGTTATCGGGCCGGAGGCTCACACGGCGCTCGCGGGCGTCGCGAGTGCGTCGACCGCGAGCAGTGCCAGGTCGGCCGACGCGCGCAGCTGCCGTCTCGAGACGCCCGCGGTGGCGTGCACGGCATGCCCCTCCGTGACGACCATGAGGTAGCGGGCGAGAGCCGCGGCATCCGTCCCTGCGACGAAGTCGCCTTCAGCGACCGCGCGAGCGAGGCGCTCGGCCAGTCGTCGCTCGCCCGCCAGGCGGCTCCGCCCGAGGAAGGCGGGCACGGTCTCGTTGCCATCGGCGCTGGCGAGTCCGCCCTGGATGGTGAGGCATCCCGCGGGCCGATCGGAGCGCGTCACGGCATCGATGTTGTCGAGAAGTAGGGCACGCGCGACGGCGGGGCCGGTCGGCTGGTCGAGCGCGCGCTCGGCGTAGGTCATGTCGGTCTGCGCATAGCGGGCGATGACCCGTTGGAAGAGCTCTTCCTTGCTGCCGAACGCCCCGTACAGGCTCGGCCGGTTGATACCCATGGCGGCGGTGAGATCGGTCAGGGATGCCCCGTCGTACCCGTGCACCCAGAACACCCGTGCGGCGGCGTCGAGTGCAGCATCGGGGTCGAAGGCGCGCGGTCGTCCGCGTTCTCTCGTCTCAGCCATGCCTGAATCATACCGTGCGGTACAAAAATTTGACATGCGATCCCCGCGCGCCTATCTTGCCTTTAGTACCGATCGGTACATAAAGAAGGAGAGGGACATGGAAGAGCTCGCGGGAAAGACCGCACTGGTCACCGGAGGGACGGCGGGCATCGGTCTCGCGGCCGTGCGTGCGTTCGTGGCGGAGGGAGCGCACGTGGTCGTGACCGGCCGTCGGGAGGCTGGCCTTGCCGCCGTGGCCGCGGAGTTCGGAGATGCGGTGACGACGGTCGCGGCCGACGTCGCCTCGCTCGATGACCTCGACCGCGTCGCCGAGGCGATCGCCGCGCGGGGCGCCGGCCTCGACGTGGTGTTCGCCAACGCGGGCGGCGGCGAGTTCGCGGCCCTCGAGGACATCACGTGGGAGCACGTCACCCAGACGTTCGGGGCGAACGTCGGCGGCGTCGTCTTCACCGTGCAGAAGGTGCTGCCGCTGCTGAACGCGGGAGCGTCGATCGTGCTGACCGGATCGAACATCGATGTGAAGGGCAGCCCGTCGTTCAGCATCTACGCCGCCTCCAAGGCGGCCGTGCGCTCGCTCGCACGCAGCTGGGCCGCAGAGCTCGTCGGCCGCGGCATCCGGGTCAACAGCGTCGCTCCGGGCCCGATCGAGACCCCCGGACTCGCCGGACTCGCGACCGATCCGGCGCAGTCCGACGCCCTGCTCTCTGGACTCGCCGCCGGGGTGCCGATGCAGCGCCTCGGCCGCCCGGAGGAGATCGCGCAGGCCGTACTGTTCTTGGCGAGTGCACGCAGCGCCTACATGACCGGCGCGGAACTGTACGTCGACGGCGGCGCGAGCCAGATCTGAGAGGGGCGAGCAATGTCGCATGCGATGGTGATGACCGCCTTCGGGGAGCCGGAGGTGCTGCAGTGGCGCCAGATGGCAGCGCCCGTGCCCGCGCCCGGCGAGGTGCTGCTGCGCGTGAGGGCGGCAGGCATCGGCCCGACCGACCTGCAGATCCGTCGCGGTCGTCTCGCCGCCGTCTTCCCGCAGGGCCCCGGGTCGGTGCTGGGGTTCGAAGCGGCAGGAGTCGTCGAGTCGGTCGGAGCGGGCGTCGCCGATGTCGCCGTCGGCGATGAGGTGGTCGCGCACCTGCCGCAGCAAGGCGGGTATGGCGAGCTCGTCGCCGCGCCGGTGTGGTTCCCGAAGCCCGCTTCGCTGTCGTGGGCGGATGCCGCGGCCCTGCCCGCGTCCGCGGAGGCCGCCGTCGGCACACTGCGCGAGGTCGGGGCTGAGGCGGGGGAGACTCTCGTGGTGCTCGGTGCGGCCGGATCGGTCGGGGCGCTCATCGTGCAGCTCGCGAGCGCGCGCGGAGTGCGCGTGATCGGTGCGGCGTCGGAGAGGGACGCCGACACCGTCGCCGCCTACGGCGGGGAGCCGGTCGTCTACGGCGATGGGGTCTTCGAGCGGATCGCCGTCACGGGTGTCCGCCGCATCGACGCGGTCATCGACGCGGCCGGCCGCGGCGGACTGGTCGAGGCCGTCGCCGCCACCGGCGACCCCTCGCGCGTGGTCACCCTCGTCGGGTCGGCGGAGGTCGCCCGCAGCAGCGCACGCCTGTCGCACCCGTCGCCCGATCGGGCACCCGATGCGCTCGCGATCACGGTGCCGCTGCTCGCCGCTGGAACGCTTCGCCTGAAGCCGCACCGCGAGTTCGCGCTCACCGACGCGGCCCGCGCGCACGCGCTGCTCGAGTCGGGAGACGTGCGGGAGAAGGTCGTGCTGCGGGCCTGATCGTTGCCGATGCGGCGGATCAGACCGGGGCGCCGACCTGACGGTCAGTCGGCCCGGTCGGGGCGGTGCGATAGGCCTCACGCCAGCGCTGCGCGCGCCGCTGCGGGCGGCGCGCGCATACGTCGCTATTGCGATGCAGACGGCAGGAGCTCCGATCTGCACCGGCTCCTGCCAGACGGCGGAGGGGGCGATGCTCAGGCCGATCGCGAGCATGAGCAACGCAACGAGTATGCCGTCACCCGCGGCCGCCCACAGATCCTGCTCCTGCAGTGTCCACATCGCCCACCATTCGCGCGCAGCTCTGGCCACGTCGACCCCCGTCTCCGTGCGCTCACGGTAGCGGGAGGATGCGGCATCCGTCTGTCGCCCGTGCGGGGGACGCGGTGGTGCGGGGAGCCCGCCGTGCCGGCCGGGCTCCCCGCGAGACGCGGGTCAGTGCGAGGAACGGCGGCACGCTGATCTCGGACTGAGCGCGCCGCTCGCGCGCTCTCGCTATGCTCACGGCAACGTCGTGAGGGGGAACGATGATGACGGATGACTCGTCCGGGCGCCGCCGGATCCGCATCGGCTGGATCGCATCGCTCGTGTTCGCGCTCATGTGGGTGGCGCTCGGAACCTGGAGTCTCACGACCGGCGGTGTGCTGATCGGGGGCGCGCAACTGGCGCTCGGGGCGATCTGGCTGGTGCTGGCGGTGATCCGCGGGGGCGCGCTCAGCCGAGGGCGAGCACCCCGAGCGCCGCACTGACCAGCGACAGCACCAGCGCCACGGCGGCGGGCGCCGGATTCTCGCCCCGGCGCACATGCACGACGGTCGCGCCGACCATGAGAACAGCGAGCGCTGCGGCGGCGACGGCCGCGATGAAGGGCAGGATGCCGGTGGCCAGCGGTGCGATCAATCCGACCGCGCCGACCACTTCGGCGACGCCGATGAGCACCACCTGGCCACGGGTGAACGACTCGACCCATGCGAGTCCGACCGTTCTCAGCTGATCCGGCGTGCGGATGATCTTCAGACCGCCGGTCGCGAGGAAGGCGAGCGCGAGCACCACGTTGACGATCCAGAGGGCGATGAGCACGCGGCATCCTTTCGTCGAGCGGGTGCGACGCCGCGTTCGGTGTCGTCACGCGGGTTTCGTCGCTGTCGCGAGAGTATCGCGCCGCAGATCGCCGCGCGCGGGATTACGAGCAGGTCTGCTTCGGCGTGACGGATCCGGGGCACAGGCGCAGGGTCACGGTCGAGTTCGTCTTGGTGCCGTCGGTGTGCAACAGCGTGAACGTGAACGGCTCGGAGGACCGTGAGCAGTCGTAGACGAAGCCCGTCGCGGTGCCCTGCGTCTGCGTCGCCAGCGACCACTCCTGGAAGGGTGCGGCGCTCGCATCGGTGGTGTTCACGCCGAACCAGAGCGTCGTGCCGGTCGCTTTCCACGCTGCCGTGAGCGGGAGGTTGGGCGTGCTCGAGCAGTCTCCGCCGCCGCTCTCGACGCCTACGGCCGCGTGACTGATCGACCCCGTCGACGGCGCGGTCGTCGTGGTGCCCGTTCCGCCTCCTCCGGACGATCCTGAAGTGCTCGATGTGTGCGCCGGTGTCGGGGTGGCCGAGGCGGGCGGCGACGAAGGCGCCGACGGTGTCGGAGTCGGCGTCGACACGGATGTCGCGGCGGCGCCCGCGACCTGCGCACCGCCCATGAGTAGCACGGTGACGAGCACCGATGCGGTGGCGATGAGCAGCGCGGCCAGCACGGCGATGATCGCGATCAGTCCTCGGCGCGATCGTTGTGGCGGCGCAGGCGGAGTCGGCGGGAGCGGTGCGGTGGGGCCTGCCGGATCCGACATGTGCGGAACGCCCTTCGACGCGAGGCGGGAGTTGTGGCCGCCAGTCTAGGGATCGGTCGAGGCGCGCGACAGGGGGAATCGAGCATTGCGCCGGAAGGTTCGAGCATCCAGCCGACGCAGAGGTACGGCATAGTGAGCTCTCAGGTTCTGTCATACTCGCGGCATGACCTCCGTGCCGCCGCCCGAGAGCCCCACTCCTCCGAACGACGGCGAGGAGGCGCCTCCGACGGGAGCACCGGCTGCGGACCCGCCCGCTCCGGTCACCTCGCCCGCGTCCGACGCCGGTGAGAGCGGCGTCGCTCCTTCCATCGAAGCGCCGGACGCGACGTCCCCGGCAGGACCCTCGCTGCCGCCTCCGCCGGCCTATCCCGCGCCGCCCCGGGCGTCGTCCGGCCCCCGCGCCGGCGGCCTCGCGATCGCGGCGCTCGTGGTCGGCATCGCGGCGTTCGTCCTCGGGCTGGCTCCCGGGCTCGGCATCCTGATCGGCGGGACTGCGGTCGTGCTGGGAATCGTGGCGCTCGTGAAGGGCGCCCGGAAGGGCTTCCCGGTCACGGGCATCATCCTCGGCGCTCTCGGCGTGCTGGCCTCGATCGCAACGACGATCGCCCTGATCGTCGGGCTGTCCCTGCTGCCGACGATCGTCGAGAGGTCGGCCTCGGCGAGCCCGCAGACTCTCCCCTCAGCCACCCCGCGGGACGAGGCATCCGTCGTACCCGGCGCGGGCGCGGTGCCGACCGGATTCGACGACGTCGACGCGGCCGTCCTCGCCGACATCGTCGCAGACCCCGACGGTCACGTCGGCGAGAAGGTCGTGGTCTACGGGTTCGTCAGCCAGTTCGACGAGGCGACCGGGCCGTGCCTCGCGCTTCTCGGCGTCGGCGCAGCGCAGTCGACGTCGAGCTGGGACTACCCGCACGACGTCATCGGCGGCGGCGGTGACGGCATCACGTGCCCGACGCTCGAGGGTGTCCTCGAAGGCGACCATCTGAAGCTGTGGGTGACGGTCGCCGGCAGCTACACCTATGGTGCGGTCTCGGGTGAGGACGTCAGCGCTCCCGCGTTCGACATCGCGCACGTCGAGCTGCTCGAGCCGCTCACGTCCTGAACGAGCGGATGCCGCGGCATCCGCTCTGCCTCACAGCACCAGCAGCGAGCTGGTGGCGGTGGCGAGCACGGTGCCGGCGGCGTCGGTGATCGCGCCCTCGGTGAAGATGACGCGTCGGCCGGGCTTCACGACCCGTCCCGTCGCGAGCAGTGGACCTGTCGCCAGGGTGATCGGGCGCAGGTACGACACGGTGATGTCGATCGACGTGTAGCCCTGGCCTGCGTCGAGGGTGGTGTGGCCGGCGCAGCCGCACACGGTGTCGAGCAGCGTGCACGCGAGCCCGCCGTGCACGGTGCCGATCGGGTTGTAGTGCTCGCCGCCCGGCTCGCACACGAACACCACGCGTCCGGGCTCGACCTCGGTCAGGCGGAAGTTCATCGTCTGCGCGATCGGCGGCGGGGGCAGGTGTCCGTCACGCAGGGCCAGCATCGCGTCGAGTCCGCTCATTGCGGCGACGCCGTCGCGCACGGCGATCGGGTCCGTCCACGTGAGGGTGCGGGTGTGCTCGGTCATGCTGCTCCTCTGCATCGAGGTGGTCGGGTCACACCCTACTCGTGAAACTCAGTCTCACGTACTATGGTTCTCGATGTCACTCGCGACTCCGCGTCGCGCGCGCCGCCCGCCCAACGAGGGGAACCCCATGGCCGCCCAGTCCTCGCCGTACACCCCGCCCGTCGCCGAGTACGGATTCCTCTATCGCGAGGTGTTCGGCGGCGACGTCGTCGCCCGCGCGACGGGTGGCGCCCTCAGCGCCGACGACGCCGTCGACGTGCTCGAGGCCGCCGGCGACTTCGCCGCCGAGGTCATCGCCCCCCTCAACGCCATCGGCGACGCCGAAGGCACCGTCGTCGTCGACGGCGACGCCCGCACCGCCCCCGGTTTCAAGGAGGCCTACGCCGCGCTGGTGGAGGCCGGGTGGGTCGCCGCCGAGGCGCCCGAGTCGGCCGGCGGCGAGGGCCTCCCCGCCGTCGTGCAGGCCGCGCTCGGGGAGATCTGGAACGCCGCCAACCCGGCGCTCGCCCTGTGCTGGATGCTCACCCACGGTCAGATCCACGCGCTCGACGCCTATGCGGGCGACGAGGTGCGCGAGACCTACCTGTCCCGGCTCGTCGAGGGGAGCTGGACCGGCACCATGAACCTCACCGAACCGCAGGCCGGCACCGACCTCGGCGCGATCCGCACGACCGCAACCCCGAACGGCGACGGCAGCTGGTCGATCACCGGCCAGAAGATCTTCATCACCTGGGGAGACCACGACGTCGCCGAGAACATCGTGCACCTCGTGCTCGCCCGCACCCCTGACGCTCCCGCGGGCGCCAAGGGCCTCTCCCTGTTCGTCGCCCCGAAGTTCCTCGTCGAGCCCGACGGGTCGCTCGGCGCACGCAATGCCGTGACGACCGTGTCGGTCGAGCACAAGCTCGGCATCCACGGCAGCCCGACCTGCGTGCTCGCCTACGACGGCGCGACCGGCTACCTGGTCGGCGAGATCGGCGGCGGACTCGCCGGCATGTTCGTCATGATGAACTCCGCCCGCCTCGGCATGGGGCACCAGGGCATCGGCCTTGCAGAGCGCGCCTACCAGCAGGCCTCCGCCTACGCCACAGCCCGTCTGCAGGGGCCCGTGCCCGGTCGCCCCGACGGCACCGCCATCGCCGAGCACCCCGACGTGCGTCGACTGCTGCTGTCGATGTCGAGCAGCATCAGCGCGATGCGAGCGCTCGCCGTCTACGTCGGCGACCTGTTCGACCGCGCGGACGACGCCGACAACCGTCAGCTCGCCGAGTACTTCGTGCCCATCCTCAAGGGGTGGGCGAGCGAGGAGGCCGTGCGCATCGCCTCCGACGGCATCCAGGTGCATGGCGGCATGGGCTTCATCGAGGAGACCGGCGCGGCCCAGCACTACCGCGACGCCCGCATCATCCCGATCTACGAGGGCACCACCGCGATCCAGTCCAACGACCTCGTCGGGCGCAAGACGGTGCGCAACCAGGGCGAGACCGCGCGCCGCATGTTCGACCTCGCGCGCGCCGCGGTCGCGACGCTGGCGGGCTCCGACGAGCCGGTCGCGCGCCGCACGGCCGAGCGCCTCGAGCGCGCCGTCGCCGCCGCCGACCGTGCGACCGCTGCCGTGGTCGGCTTCGGCGCCAGCCCCCGCGACGCCCACGCCGTGAGCGTCGACTACCTGTGGCTGCTCGCGCTCGTCGCCGGCGGGTGGATGCACGCGCTGATCGTCGCCGCGACCCTCGCACACGACGGACGCGACGCCGACGACGAACGCCGGCTCACCGAGGCCGACTTCTTCGGGGCGCACCAGCTCGCGCACGCGCACGCGCTCGCCGAGTCGGTGGCCGCCGGCGAGATCGGGTGAGGCGCGGCATCCTCCCCTGACTCAGTGCGCGGCGCGCACCGCGACGATCGCGTCCCACAGGGCGTCGGCCGTCTCGCGCTTCGAGCCGCTCGTGCGTCCGACGATGTCGCCCGCGGCGTCGACGAAGAAGAGACTGTTCTCGGATGCCTCGAACCCGGCCTCCCAGCCGACCTCGTTGACGGCGAGCAGGTCGACGCCCTTGCGCTCGCGCTTGCGGCGGGCGCGCTCGACGAGCGCGTCGCCGGTGGCGGTCTCGGCGGCGAATCCGACGACGGTCTGCCCGGCCCGCCGGTCACGGGCCAGTCCCGCCAGGATGTCGGGGTTCTGCACCAGCTCGAGCGTCAGCGTCTCGCCGGCGGCCTCCTTCGTGACCTTGCCGTCCGCGATCTGCGGCACCCGGTAGTCGGCGACGGCCGCCGCCATGACGACGACGTCGGCTGTCGCCGCGGCATCCGTCGTCGCGGTCAGCAGCTCTGCCGCGGTGCCGGCGTGCGACACGGCGATGCCGGGCACGGATGCCGCGGCCCCCACGCCCTCGTCGACGTGCGCGAGGATCAGGTGGACCTGCGCGCCGCGCGCCGCCGCCGCGAGCGCGACGGCGACACCCTGCTTCCCGCTGGAACGGTTGCCGATGAAGCGCACCGGGTCGATCGGCTCGCGGGTTCCGCCCGCGGTCACGGTGACCCGCAGACCCTCGAGGTCACGGGGGCGCACGGCGGCGAGCGCGATCCGAAGGATCTCATCGGGCTCGAGCATGCGTCCGGGTCCGGAGTCGCCCCCGGTCAGCTCGCCCTCGGCCGGACCGGCGATCACGACACCGCGGGAGCGCAGCGTCGCGACGTTCGCGACGGTCGACGGATGCCGCCACATCTCGGTGTGCATCGCGGGGGCGACCACCACGGGCGCCGTGGTGGCGAGCAGCGTCGTGCCGAGCAGATCGTCGGCGATACCCGCCGCCATGCGGGCCAGGGTGTTGGCGGTGGCCGGAGCGATCACGACCAGGTCGGCGGACTGCCCGAGCGCCACATGGCGCACCGTCGCGACGTCGTCGTGCACCGACGTCGTCACGGGGTGACGGCTGAGCGCCTCCCAGGTCGGAGCGCCGACGAAGCGCAGCCCATCCGCGGTAGGAATGACGTGCACCTCGTGGCCGTTCTTCACCAGCGTGCGCACCAGCGTCGCCGACTTGTACGCGGCGATCCCGCCGGTGACCCCTACGACGACGAACACGCCCCGATTCTCGCACGACCCGCGGGCACGGCAGCCCGCTGCAGGAGGACCCCATGTGCACCGTGATCGTTCGAGTGCCCGACGACCCGCGGCATCCGACCCGCGTGCTCGCCGTGCGCGACGAGGATCCCAAGCGCGAGTGGAACCCGCTCGGCGACTGGTGGCCCGAGGCGCATCCGGGGGTGATCGGCGTGCGCGACGTCCGCGCGGGGGGCGCGTGGCTCGCTGCCGCGCCTGACCGCGGACTGCTGGCCGTGCTGCTCAACCGGGCGGAGGGGCACGATCTTCCCGAGAGCGCCGTGGTCTCCCGCGGAGCCCTGCCGCTCGCCGCCGTCGAGGGCGAGGCCGTGCCCGCCGCCCCCCGGACGCGCGGGTTCAACCTGCTCACCGTGGGGGCCGCGGCATCCGTCGTCACCCGGTGGGACGGCACCGCTGTGCACGAGACCGTGCTCGGGCCGGGCACCCACATGGTCGCCCACGACGACGTCGACGACCCCGCCACCGGACGCATCGCCGCCTGGCTTCCCGCGTTCGCTGCCGCACCCCTCTCGGCGACCGGCGACCGCGCCTGGTGGGAGGACTGGTTCGACGTGCTCGCGGCGTCGACGGGCGACGGGGCTTCGAGCGACGCGGCGATCGTGCGGGACAACCGCTACCTGGGCATCCCGACCCAGTCGCTGCTCGTGTGCGTCGCCGAGGTGACCACCGACGCCGTCGACGTGCGCTACGCCGAACTTCCCGCGCCCGGCGTGTGGGCGCATGTGCACCCGGCCTGAGAGGATGCGCTCATGATCATCGCCGCCCTCGTGTTCGCCGCGCTCGCCGCGCTCGTGCACGTCTACATCTTCGTGCTCGAATCGCTGCGCTGGACCGAGCCGGCCACGCGCCGCATCTTCGGCCTGCGCAGCGCCGAGGAGGCCGAGCTCACCAGGTCGCTCGCGTTCAACCAGGGCTTCTACAACCTGTTCCTCGCCCTCGCGACCGCGATCGGCATCGTGCTCGTCGCGACCGGGTCGCTCACGATCGGCGCGACCCTCGTGCTCGTGGGCACCGGGTCGATGCTCGCCGCGGCCCTCGTGCTCGTGCTCTCGAGCCCGAAGCTCGCCCGCTCTGCCGCGATCCAGGGCACGTTCCCGCTCATCGCCGTCGTGCTGACGGCGCTCGCGCTGATCTGAGCGCGCCGCCGCCGGCTACTTCCGACGTCGGCCGGTCGTCAGCCGTTCAGCGTGATCAGCGCGACGCCACGTCGCCGGCGTGCAGGTGCTCGTCGACGAGCATGATGCCGCCCGAGGAGTTCGCCGAACTCGCCAGCTCCTCGATCCACTCCCGGCTCAGGAGAGCGGGCTCGGGGTCGAGGAACGTGAACCGCAGCGGGATCGACGGGTGCAGCCAGATGGTGCTGCGACCGACCGGCTCGCCCTCGGGGTGCCGCCACGACAGCGTGAAGCTCTCGCCGCGACGCAGCTTCGTCGCGATGACCACCTTGAGGTGTGCGAGGGCGCGGTCCTCGATGTGGATCGGCGTCTCAGAACCGCCGTAGTAGATCGTGCCCATGCGCCCACCATAATCCCCGCGCGCCGATCCCGCGCCTCTCGGATGCCCCGCGCGGTGCGGGAGCGGCCCGCACGGCGTCGTCGATCTGCTCCGGCTCTGCGCTTCCTATGCGTTGCCCGAGGAACCCGCATTCTTGGCGAATTCTTGCGCCCGCGCGGTCACCATCGAGCCATGACCACCTACGCCACCGAACGGTCCGTCCGCAGGCAGGACGCCGCCACCGACGCGCTGCTCGGCTCGCGACGGTCGCCGCGACTCGTCTGGAACCTCGCCGCCACCGCCATCGTGTGGGGGACGAGCCTCGTCATCCTCGCGCTGTGGATCCACGGTGGCGGCATCCAGGCGGTCATCGGCCTCGATGCGGAGACGTACTCCACGCTCGGCCGACTCACCGGACTCATCTCGGCCAACCTGCTCCTCTATCAGGTGCTCCTGATGGCGCGCGTGCCGATCTTCGAGCGCGGCTGGGGCCGCGACGGCCTCGTGCGGGCGCACCGCCTGACCGGCTTCTGGTCGTTCTGGCTGATGCTGGCCCACATCGCACTGCTGTGCATCGGCTACGCCGTCAACGCGCACGTGAATCCCCTCGTGCAGCTGTGGGACTTCGTGTGGAACTACCCCGGAATGATGCTCGCGACAGCGGGCACCGGGCTGCTCATCCTCGTCGTGGTCACCTCCATCCGGAAGGCGCGCAAGAAGCTGCGCTACGAGTCCTGGCACCTCATCCACCTGTACGCCTACCTCGGCGTGGGGCTGGCCATCCCGCACATGCTCTGGACCGGGTCGGACTTCATCGGGCAGCCGCTGGTGAGTGCCTACTGGTGGACCCTGTGGGCGATCGCCGCCGCCGCGGTGCTGATCTTCCGCCTCCTCGTCCCGTTGAGCCGCTCGATGCGGCACGACCTGCGGGTCGTCGCCGTCGAGGCTGACGGCTCCAACGGCGTCACCGTGCGCATGCGCGGCCGCGACATCCACAAGCTCGGCGCGCAGGCGGGCCAGTTCTTCAACTGGCGCTTCCTGGACGGCCCCGGCTGGACCCGCTCCCACCCCTTCTCGCTCTCGACCGCACCGCGCGGCGACGAGCTCACCGTGACGGCCCGCATCGTCGGCGACGGCACCTCCCGCATGACGCGGCTGCGCAAGGGCACGAAGGTCATGTTCGAGGGGCCGTACGGGGCGATGACCGGCGACGCGCGGCGCCGCTCGAAGATGCTCATGCTCGGTGCCGGTGCCGGAGTCGCGCCGCTGGTCGCGCTCCTCGAGTCGGAGCGCTACGCGCCCGGCGAGGCCATCCTCGTCACCCGCGACCACGACCCCGCGCACGGGCTGCGCCGGCCGCAGATCGCGCGCCTCGTCGCGAAGCGCGGCCTGCGCCACTACACGCTGGACGGGCACCGCTCGCACGGCGACTCCACCTGGATCCCGGCGACCCACGCGTCGTGGGCGGGAGAGGACCTGCTGCGCTACATCGCCCCCGACATCGAGGAGTACGACATCTTCCTGTGCGGGCCGGGCCACTGGATGGACAGCATCCGCGACGACCTGCTCGACACGGGCATCCTCCCCTCTCAGATCCACAGCGAGAACTTCTCGATCTGAGCGGATGCCGCGGCATCCTCTCGTCCCTCACCATCTACGGAGCGCACACCATGAAGAAGATCGTCTGGGCGATCCTCGTGACCGTCAGCGGCGTCGTGCTGCTGTTCAGCTACCGCACGTCCCTCGGGGCGGGAACGACCGTCGCATCCTCGACGACCGGGTTCTCGGGGAGCATCGGCGGCTCGACGGGAAGCGGCACGAGCTCGAGCACCACGAGCGGATCAGCCGCTGCTGCGACGCCGTCGGCGAGCGCGACGGCGTCCGCGTCGACCGGTAGCAGCTCGTCGTCCTCCTCGAGCGGGACGTCGACCTCGACCGGCCTCAAGAACGGCACCTTCACCGGGTCGGCCGCCTCGACGCGCTTCGGCGACGTGCAGGTCGCCATCACGGTGTCGGGCGGGAAGATCACCAACGTCGCCGTGCCGCAGTACCCGAACAACAACGGCCGTGACGTCGAGATCGCGAACTACTCGCTCCCGCAGCTGATCAGCGAGACCCTGTCTGCGCAGAGCGCGAACATCGACATGGTCTCGGGCGCGACCTACACGAGCGAGGGCTACCTGCAGTCGCTGCAGAGCGCGATCGACCAGGCGAAGTGATGAGCGCCGAGCTGCACCGCACCGTGCGCGTGGCCGATGTCATGGGCATGGTGATCAGCGTGCACGTGCTCACGCACGCCCCCACGGTCGCGGGCGTCGACGATGCGACGGCCGACGCGTTCGCCGAGCTGCGCGACATCGACCGCGTGTTCTCGACCTATCGGTCCGACTCGGATGTCTCCCGCCTCCGCCGCGGCGAGCTGACCCTCGCGGCGGCCGACCCACGGGTGGCGGAGGTCGCCCGCGCGTGCGAGGAGGCGGAGGCAGTCACCCGCGGACTGTTCAGCGCCCGCTTCGGCGGAGCGTTCGACCCGACGGGGTATGTCAAGGGCTGGGCGGTGGAGAGCGTCGCCCGGGGGCATCTCGGAGCACTGTTAGAGAACGCCGATGTCGCCGCCTGGGCCATCAACGCCGGCGGTGACATGCAGGTCGCGACGGCCGCGGGTCTCGATCGAGACTGGCGGGTCGGCATCGCCGACCCGGCGCGGCCCGGACAGCTGGCCGCCGTCGTCGAACTGCGCGACGGTGCCGTCGCGACGTCGGGCACGGCCGAGCGGGGGGCGCACATCCTCGATCCGCGCACGGGTCGCGCGGCGCTCGGCGCGACCAGCTCGACGGTGGTCGCCGACAGTCTCGCCGTCGCCGACGTCTGGGCGACGGTCGGCGTGGTCGCCGGCATCGACGACCTCGGCTGGATCCGCGAGTGCCCGGGACGCAGCGGCATGGTGATCGGCGCCGGAGGGCGCACCCGGCGCTGGGTGTCGGGGGTGGAGGTCGCCGCCGCGGCAGGCGATCCGTTTCGCGTGAGCGCGTAAGCGTACGCCCGGCGGGTCGCCGGACGCGTCAGCGCGCGAGCGGCAGGTCGATGAGGAACGTGGTGCCGGCGGCATCCGTCTGCTCGACGACCACAGACCCGCCGTGGCGCACGGCGACGTCGCGCACGAGGGAGAGCCCGAGGCCGAAGCCACGCCGGCGACCGGTCTCGCCCAGTCGCGCGAAGCGCTCGAAGATGCGCTCGCGGTCTTCGGGCCGGATACCTGACCCCTCGTCGGTCACCCGGATGTGCACCCGATCCCGCACGATGCGTGAGGAGACCGTGACGGTCGATCGTCCCGGAGTGTGCTGGATGGCGTTGTCGACGAGGGCGACGCACATGCGCGTGAGGCTGGTCGCCGGGAGGGCGACGGATGCCGCCTCGGCCACGTCGATCGCGAGCGTGACCTCGCGATCGTCGGCGAGCGGCCGCAGCGAGTCGAGTGTCGCGGCGATGACCTCGCCCACCTCCGCCCGCGCCGACGGATCGCGCGCGTCGGCCTCCGCGGCGACGAGCAGGTCGGTGAGCACGTCGTCCATCGCGGCGGCATTGCGCCGCAGGTCCGAGAGGGTGGAGTCGATCTCCTCCCCGCGGCGGTGACGTCGCTCGACCAGCTGGATACGGCTCGTGAGCGCGGTGAGGGGGGTGCGCAGCTCGTGGCTCGCATCCGAGACGAAGTGGCGCTGCAGCCGCATCGCCTCGGCGAGCGGACGGGTGGCGCGCCGCGCCGCGTACCAGGCGATGAGCCCGAGCACGGCGACGCCCACGAGCGACAGCGCGATGACGATCGGCACAGTGCGGTCGACGTCGACCACGATGTGGTCGTACGCGCGGATTCCGTCGGGAAGCGAGGGTGAGCCGGTCACGCCGGGGTCGGGGCTGACCACGTCGCCGCGCGTTTCGGGCCGTCCGGTCGCCAGAAGGAGCCACACGAGGATGCCCGCACCGCCGAGCAGCACGAGGGCGGAGGCGATGCCGACGGTCAGCCCGATGCGCCGCGCGGCACGCCGCAGGCGCTCGGAGTCGGTGTGGGGGCTCACCCGGGATCTCCGATCCGGTATCCCCGCGCGCGCACGGTCTCGATGATCTCGGGTGTCGCCTTGCGACGGATGTAGTGCACGTAGGTGTCGACCGAGCTCTCCGAGTCGCCCGAGGCGAAGACCGCGTCGGAGATCTCGGCACGGGAGAAGACATGGTCGGGGCTCTCGGCGAGCAGGCGCAGCAGGGCGGTCTCGGTCGCCGTGAGCGCGACGCGGCGTCCTTCGGGTGAGAAGAGCGCGAGCGCTGCCGGCGCGAACTGCCACTCGCCGACGTCGCGGCGCACGCCGTCGGTGCGGAACCCGCGCCGCAGCGCTCGCAGTCGGGCGAGCAGCTCGTCGTAGTCGAACGGCTTTACGAGGTAGTCGTTGGCGCCGACGTCGAGTCCCTCGACGCGGTCGTGCACCGACCCGAGCGCCGTCAGCAGCAGGATGGGCGTCGCGATGTGGGCCGTGCGCACCGCCTGCACGAGGGCGATGCCGTCCATCCCCGGCAGACGGCGGTCGACGACCATCGCCTCGTACCGCCGCGACAGCGCACGCTGCAGGGCGCTCTCACCGTCGGCGACGTGGTCGACCCGGTAGACCTCCGAGAGCACCTCGACCGTGATCTCCGCGATCTCGGGGTCGTCCTCGACGTAGAGCAGCGCGGGTCGCTCGGCGCCGTCGGCCTGGGGGGTGCTCACGCACCCAGCACACCATGCGGGCGCTGAGATGTCACCAAGACGAGCGGATGCCGCATCTCGCCGCCCCGCGACGGCGTGGCGTGAACACGGTGACGGCGCGGAGGATCACCCGCGTTTAGGCTCCTCACATGGGGAGATTCATCTACGACACGATCGGCAACTCGGTGGAGATCGAGGACCGCACGCTCGCGCATCTGCGCATCGTCGTGATGAACAAGCTGCGTCGTGCCGAGCCGTTCATGTTCGACGTCGAGATGGGCGACGGCAGCGGTCGCCGCAGCTTCTGGGTGCACCCCTCCGTGCCGCTGCAGTTCCACTTCTTCGGCAGCCGCCAGCCGCGCATCAACCGCGCCTGGGTCGAGGATCTGATGGCCGCGGCATCCGGCCCGAACGGCCTGACGATCACGCCGGAGCCGGCGGAAGAGCCTCCCGCCGGACCCCCGGCGGACTGAGTCGTTCGGATCCGTCGCCGCCTTGTCAAGACCTGGGCGGATCCTCGCTCGCGCGGGACAGTGGAACCTGCTGTCCTCAGGAGGTGATGCGTGCGATGACACGAGGCGAACCCGAGCCGAGGGACGAGGGGATCGATGCGGCATCCGAGGTGCCCATCGACGCCCACCCGGCGTTCGATCAGGTGCCGGCGATCGATGTGATCGACGGCGAGCTGGTGCCGCGGAGTCCCCGGACGCGCCCCTGACGGTCATGCTTTTCCGCGGGCGCTCACAGCGTCCCCCGATGAGACGGTCGTAGCGTCGGCCGGGTGAGTGTGCCGCTCGACGACCAGTCCATCACCGTCTCCCCGTCGCAGTTGCGCGATGCGCGCGACGAGCTGCAGCGTTTCCTGCTGGAGTACCGCTTCGGCATGCAGGAGATCGAGACCAAGATCCAGATCCTGCGGGACGAGTTCCTGCACATGCACGACTACAACCCGATCGAGCACGTCTCGAGTCGCGTCAAGAGCCCGGACAGTCTGGTCGAGAAGGTGCTGCGCAAGGGCATCGCCCCCGACTTCGACTCGATCCGGGCGAACATCACGGATGTCGCGGGCGTGCGCGTGACCTGCAGCTTCACCGCCGACGCCTATCGTCTCTTCGATCTGCTCACCTCGCAGCCCGACATCACGGTGCGCACCGTGAAGGACTACATCGCGGAGCCCAAGCCGAACGGCTACAAGTCGCTGCACGCGATCGTCGAGGTGCCGGTGTTCCTCTCGACAGGGCCGATGCCGATCCCCGTCGAGGTGCAGTTCCGCACGATCGCGATGGACTTCTGGGCGAGCCTCGAGCACAAGATCTACTACAAGTACGCGCGCCAGGTGCCGGCGGGGCTCGTGGAGAGTCTGAAGGATGCCGCCGACACCGCGTCCGAGCTCGACGGGCGCATGGAGCGGCTGCACCGCGAACTCCACGGACCCCACGCGGTCGACGTCTGATCCGACGAGAATGAGCGGGTGGACGACGTCGAAGCGCTGATCGCGGGTGCCCGCGCGCGTCTGACCGCCGCGGGAGCGCCGCGCGAGGCGCTGGGCCGGTGGCGCAGCCGGCGGTTCGTCGGCATCCCGCTGGCGCCGAACGTGGTTCCCGAGGGCGCCGCCTGGCACCTCGGGGTGCTGCTCATCGGCCCGGAGGACGTCTTCGCGACCGGGGAGATCGTGCGCGCGCGACCCGAGGTCCGCCGCGGGTTCGCCGCCGAGTCGCAGCGCCGACGGGCGGATGTCGCGGCCGCCGCCTCCCGCGGAGGCTTCGCCGACGGGCAGGTCGTGCACCTCGGCTGGGAGGGGCTCGACCTCGCAGCGGTCGGGCGGGGCGAGGCATCCGGCCCGCTGCGGCAGGGGACGGACGGACCCGAGGTGCGCTGGAGCGCCCGCGGTGGGTGGCGGCCGCTCGCCGCCTACCTCGACGAGCGCATCGCGCTGCTGCTCGACCCGCCGTCCGGCGCGACCTGAGCCCGCAGGACGCGCCCGTCAAGCCCCGCCGCGACGACGCGCGGATGGCCGATGCTCGGAAGGTGAGTGACCCGAACGCCGAGCCGACCGCCGACACGTCCGCGACATCCGCACCCGCTAATGTGGGGGCTCCCGAGCAGGGAGGGGCGCACGTGCAGGCTTGGCCGGGATCCGCGTACCCCCTGGGCGCGACCTTCGACGGCAACGGCACCAACTTCGCCCTGTTCAGCGAGGGCGCCGAGAGTGTCGAGCTGTGTCTGTTCGACGACGCCGGCACCGAGACCCGCGTCGAGCTCGTCGACGTCGACGCGTTCGTGTGGCACGCCTACCTGCCGAACATCGAGCCGGGTCAGCGCTACGGCTACCGCGTGCACGGCGAATACGATCCGGCCGCGGGGGCGCGCTACAACCCGAACAAGCTGCTCCTCGACCCCTACGCGAAGGCCGTCGACGGCCAAATCGACTGGGACCAGGCGCTGTTCGCCTACACGTTCGGCGACCCCGACTCCCGCAACGACGACGACTCCGCCGCGCACATGATGAAGGGCGTCGTCATCAACCCCTTCTTCGACTGGGGCGGCGATCGGCAGCCGAAGACGCCGTACTCCGAGACCTTCATCTACGAGGCCCACGTGAAGGGCCTCACGAAGCTGCATCCGCTCGTGCCGGAGGAGATCCGCGGCACGTACAGCGCGATCGCCCACCCCGCGGTCATCGAGCACCTGAAGAAGATCGGCGTCACCGCGATCGAGCTCATGCCCGTGCACCAGTTCGTCAACGACGACACCCTGCAGCAGAAGGGCCTGTCGAACTACTGGGGCTACAACACCATTGCCTTCCTCGCCCCGCAGAACACCTACGCCTCAACCGGCCAGCGCGGCCAGCAGGTGCAGGAGTTCAAGGGGATGGTGCGGGCGCTGCACGCCGCGGGCATCGAGGTGATCCTCGACGTGGTCTACAACCACACGGCCGAGGGCAACCACCTCGGGCCGACCCTGTCGATGCGGGGCATCGACAACGAGGCGTACTACCGGCTCGAGCAGGACGACAAGCGCTACTACACCGACTACACCGGCACGGGCAACAGTCTCAACGTCGGCAACCCCCACGCGCTGCAGCTCATCATGGACTCGCTGCGCTACTGGGTGCTCGAGATGCACGTCGACGGGTTCCGGTTCGATCTGGCGGCGACCCTCGCCCGCGAGTTCTACGACGTCGACCGCCTGGCCGCCTTCTTCGAGCTCGTGCAGCAGGACCCGGTGGTCTCGCAGGTCAAGCTCATCGCCGAACCGTGGGACGTCGGCCCCGGCGGCTACCAGGTCGGCAACTTCCCCCCGCAGTGGACCGAGTGGAACGGCAAGTACCGCGACACCGTGCGCGACTTCTGGCGGGGCGAGGCGGCGACCCTCGGCGAGTTCGCCTCGCGGCTCACCGGGTCGGCCGACCTGTACGAGCACAGCGGGCGGCGGCCCGTGGCATCCATCAACTTCGTGACCGCCCACGACGGGTTCACCCTGCGCGACCTGGTGTCGTACAACGAGAAGCACAACGACGCGAACGGCGAGGACGGCAACGACGGGGAGTCGTTCAACCGGTCGAGCAACTGCGGCGTCGAGGGGCCGACCGACGACCCGGTGGTGCTCGCCCGGCGCGCGCAGCAGCAGCGCAACTTCATCGCCACCCTGCTGCTCAGCCAGGGCGTGCCGATGCTGCTGCACGGCGACGAGCTCGGCCGCACCCAGCAGGGCAACAACAACACGTACGCGCAGGACAACGAGCTCAGCTGGATCGACTGGGAGCACGTCGATCAGCCCCTCGTCGAGTTCACCGCGGCCCTCGCGCGCCTGCGACACGACCACCCGACCTTCCGTCGCAGCCGCTTCTTCGACGGCCGCCCGGTGCGCCGCGAGGAGGGGAGCCCGGTGCCCGACATCGTGTGGCTGCGCCCCGACGGCACCCCGATGCAGCCCGAGGACTGGGACGCCGGCTTCGGCCGCGCGGTCGGGGTGTTCCTCAACGGCGGCGGCATCCGCGAGCGCGATCGGCGCGGGAGCGAGATCGTCGACGCGCACTTCCTCGTCTACTTCAACGCGGGCGACGAGGCGGTCGACTTCACCGTTCCCGAGGTGGAGTACTCGCCGAGCTGGGACGTGCTGGTCGACACCGCCGGCCATCTCGCGAACACCGGCGTCGTCGATCCTGGCGACGTGGTCGGCGTCGGCGCGGCGTCGCTGCTGGTGCTGATCGAGCACCGTGCCGCCCCGCCCGAGGTCGACCACTCGGTGGCCGCGTCGCTCGCGCAGGCGGTCACCGCGGCGATCGACGAGGTGCCGGGCGCCGCCCCCAAGAGCGAACTGCCGAGGTGAGCGCGTGAACCCGTCGTCGACCTATCGTCTGCAGATCCGACCCGGGTTCGACCTCGACGCCGCCGCCGCGATCGTGCCGTACCTGCGCGATCTCGGCGTCGGCTGGGTCTACCTGTCGCCGCTGTTGACGGCGACGACCGGTTCCGACCACGGCTACGACGTCGTCGACCCGGCGCGCATCGACCCGGCGCGTGGCGGCGCGGAGGGGTTCGCGCGCTTCGTCGCGGCGGCACGGGAGGCGGGCCTCGGCGTGCTCGTCGACATCGTGCCCAACCACATGGGCGTCGCGGTGCCGCGCGAGAACCCGTGGTGGTGGGACGTGCTGCGGCTCGGCGAGGCGTCCGCCCACGCCCGCGCGTTCGACATCGACTGGGCGTTCGGCGGCGGCCGCGTGCGCCTCCCCGTGCTCGGCGGCGAGTTCGACGACGTCATCGGCGATCTCGTGATCGACCGGGATCCCGCGGCATCCGCACCCGACGGAGTCTTGCGGTACGTCGACCACGTCTTCCCTCTCGCGCCCGGCTCGCTCGACGGCATCGGGAGCGCGCCCACGACCGTCGACGTGCGCACCGTGCTCGGCCGGCAGCACTATGAGCTGCGGTTCTGGCGCGACGAGGCGACCGACCTCAACTACCGGCGCTTCTTCGCCGTCACCTCCCTCGCGGGGGTGCGCGTCGAGGATCCCGCGGTGTTCGCTGCCGCCCACGTCGAGATCGTGCGGTGGGCGACGGAGGGGCTCGTCGACGGCCTGCGCGTCGACCATCCCGACGGCCTCGTCGACCCGGCCGGCTACCTCGAGCGGCTGCGGTCCGCCGTCGGCGGGCTGCCGGTGTGGGTCGAGAAGATCCTCGAGCACGCCGCGACCGACCACCCCGAGCGCCTCGCACCGTGGTGGGCGAGCGCGGGCACGACGGGCTACGACGCGATGGCCGAGCTCGACCGGCTCTTCATCGACCCGAACGGCGTCGCGGCGCTCGACGGGCTCGACGCGGCCCTGCGCGCGGAGACCGGCCTGCCGCCCGCGCCCGCCTGGGACGACCTGATCGTCGAGACGAAGCGCACGATAGCTGCGACGATCCTGCAGTCCGAGGTGCGGCGGCTCGTGCGCACGCTCCCGGCCGAGGTGCGCGAGGCGGTGGGGGCGGATGCCGCGGCCCCCGCGCTCGCCGAGATCCTGGCCGCCTTCCCGATGTACCGCTCCTACCTGCCCGCGGGCGCCGCCCACCTGGTGCGGGCGGGGGAGGAGGCATCCGCCCGCCGGCCCGACCTCGCGGACGCGATCGCCTCCCTGCTGCCGGTGCTCGGGGATGCGACGCTCGAGGTCGCGCACCGGTTCGAGCAGACCACCGGGCCCGTCATGGCGAAGGGTGTGGAGGACACCGCGTTCTACCGGTTCACCCGGCTCGGCACGCTCACCGAGGTCGGCGGCGACCCGTCGGTCGCCTCGCTCGACGTCGAGGGGTTCCACGCGGCGTTCGCCGAGCGTCACGCGCGCTGGCCCCACGCGCTGACGGCCCTGTCGACCCACGACACCAAGCGCAGCGAAGACGTGCGCGCCCGCCTCAGCGTGCTGAGCGAGCAGCCCGAGCGTTGGGCGACCGCGCTGGGCACGCTGCGCGCGGCCGGGACGACCGGGCACGGTCCCACCGACGAGCTGCTGTGGCAGGCGATCGTCGGCAGCTGGCCCGCGTCGGCCGAGCGCCTGCACGCCTACGCCGAGAAGGCCGTGCGCGAAGCGGGGGAGCGAACGACCTGGCTCGCCCCCGACGCCGCGTTCGAGGCCGCGGTGCACGCGCTCGTCGACGCCGCGTTCGGCGCGGCGCGGCCCCTCGTCGAGGACCTCGTGGGCCACATCGCCCCGGCCGGCTGGTCGAACGCGCTGGGCCAGAAACTGCTGCAGCTGGCCGGCCCCGGCGTGCCCGACGTCTACCAGGGGTCCGAGGTGCAGGAGCTCTCGCTCGTCGATCCCGACAACCGGCGACCCGTGGACTTCACGGCCCACGCGGCGCTGCTGCACGACATCGACGCGGCGGTCGCGGCCACCGAGCTCGATGCGCGCCTGGGTGCAGAGGGCGGACCGGGGATGGGGGAGCCGCTGCTGCCGCCGGTCGACGCGACCGGGCGGGCGAAGCTCCTCGTGACGTCGCGGGCGCTGCGGCTCCGCCGCGACCGCCCGGAGCTGTTCACCCGCTATCTGCCGCTGGAGGTCGTCGGCGAGGCCGCCGCGCACCTCGTCGCGTTCGACCGCGGCGGCGTCATCGCCGCCGCGACCCGACTGCCCGTGGGGCTCGGACGCCGCGGCGGGTGGGGCGACACCGCCCTGCTGCTGCCGCCCGGAGACTGGGTCGACACCCTCACGGGGCGCGTCGAGTCGGGCGCCGTGCCGATCGCCCAGCTCTGCGCGACCTACCCCGTCGCACTGCTCGTGAGGGCCGGCTGAGCCGGCGGATGCGGAGGACGACGTGATCGAGGTGTGGGCGCCGAACGCCGCGCTCGTGCGGCTGCGGCGGGTGGCGGCATCCGTCGACATCGACCTGACCCCCGCCGACGACGGCTGGTGGCGCGCCGACGTCGACCTCGCCGACGGCGAGCGGTACGGGTTCGTGCTCGACGACGGCGAGCTGCGTCCCGACCCGCGCTCGCGCCGGCAGCCCGACGGGGTGCACGGCGCCTCGGCCGTCGACGATCCGGGCTCCTTCGCGTGGACGGATGCCGCGTGGACCGGGCGTCCACTCGCGGGCGGCCTCGTCTACGAGCTGCACATCGGCACATTCACCCCCGACGGGACGCTCGACGCCGCAGCCGCGCGACTCGATCACCTCGCCTCGATCGGCGTCACCCACGTCGAGCTGCTGCCCGTGAACGGCTTCAACGGCCAGTGGAACTGGGGCTACGACGGCGTGCTCTGGTACACCGTGCACGAGGCGTACGGCGGACCCGCCG
This sequence comes from Microbacterium sp. 71-23, assembly GCF_001897265.1. NCBI lineage: Bacteria > Bacillati > Actinomycetota > Actinomycetes > Micrococcales > Microbacteriaceae > Microbacterium > Microbacterium sp. 71-23. Next base: position 66,513 of record NZ_MKSL01000018.1, on the reverse strand, counting down.
CCTACCGTCGCTTCGTCGACGCCGCCCACGCGCACGGCATCGCCGTCATCCAGGACGTCGTCTACAACCACCTCGGACCGAGCGGCAACTACCTGCCCGAGTTCGGTCCCTACCTGCGCACCGGCAGCCGCAACACCTGGGGCGACTCCGTGAACCTCGACGAGCCCGTGGTGCGGTCGTACATCGTCGAGAACGCGCTCATGTGGCTGCGCGACCAGCATGTCGACGGACTCCGGCTCGACGCGGTGCACGCCCTGCACGACGAGCAGCCGGTGCACATCCTGCAGGAGCTGGCCGCGGCATCCGATGCCCTCTCCGCGCACCTGGGACGCCCGCTCACCCTCATCGCCGAGAGCGACCTCAACGACCCGCGGCTGATCCTGCCGCGCGAGGCCGGCGGCTACGGTCTGCACGCGCAGTGGAGCGACGACTGGCATCACGCCGTCCACGTCGCCCTGACCGGTGAGACGAGCGGCTACTACGAGGACTTCGCGGCAGCCGACGCCCTGCCGAAGGTGTGGACCGCCGGGTTCTTCCACAACGGCACCTACTCGTCGTTCCGGGGGCGTGACCACGGCTCCCCCATCCCGTCCGAGGTGCCCACCTCCCGCCTCGTGACCTTCTCGCAGGACCACGACCAGATCGGCAACCGCGCCGCCGGCGATCGTCTCACCGCGACCCTCTCGACCGACCGGCTCGCGGTCGCCGCCGTGCTGACCCTCACCACCCCCGGCACCCCGATGCTGTTCATGGGCGAGGAGTGGGGTGCGTCGACGCCGTGGCCGTTCTTCACGTCCCACCCCGAGGAGTGGCTGGGGGAGGCCGTGCGCAAGGGGCGCACCGAGGAGTTCGCGCGCATGGGCTGGGACGAGTCGGTCGTGCCCGACCCGCAGAGCCCGGCGACGTTCGCGAGCGCCAAGCTCGACTGGACCGAGCAGACGCACGGCGCCCATGCCCGCCTGCTCGCGCTCTACCGCGCCCTCGCCGACCTGCGGCGCGCGCGGGCCGAGCTCACCGACCCGGCGTTCGCCGACCTGACGGCGGAGGACCTCGACCCCGACGCTCCCCCCGCCGCGCGGCGGTTCCTGCTCGGACGCGGCGCCCTGCGCATCGCCGTCAATCTGAGCTCCGACCCGTGGCCGCTCGCGCTCGAGCCGGGCGAGACGGTGCTGCTCACGAGCGGGGCGGATGCCGCGGCATCCGCCGACGGCACCGTCACCGTTCCGCCCGACACGGCCGTGATCGTCGGGCCACCGCTCGGCTGAGCCCGGCGCACGGACACCCGGATGCGCCGTCACGCGCAGGAAACGTGCGCTCGGTAGCCTGGCCGCGCTCATGAAAGCGAGCCGCCCACCGGCGGCGGGAAAGCGTGAAGCGACTGCCTGACACCGGCCCGCGGGCCACGACCTCACGGAGTTGCCATGACGTTCCACGTCCCCCTCGTCGACATCACGCCCTACGTGACTGGCGGCACCGACGCCGAGCGCGCCGCGGTCGCCCGCGCGATCGACGACGCCTGCCGCACGGTCGGTTTCATCCAGATCACCGGGCACGGGGTGCCGGCCGCGGTCATCGCGGGGCTCGAGGCATCCATCGACGGATTCTTCGGGCTCGACCTCGATGTGAAGAACACGTACCGCACGCCGCCCGAGATCAATCGCGGCTACAGTCCGCCGAAGTCGGAGTCGTTGAGCCTGTCGCTCGGCGTCGAGCAGGCCAGCCGCATGAACGACTTCTTCGAGGCGTTCAACGTGGGCGCGACCGCGGCGCACTACCCGCACGTCGCGCACCTCGACCCGATCGACTACGCCGACAACGTGTGGCCCGACGTCGCCGGGTTCGAGCCGGCCGTCAGCGCCTACTTCGGCGAGGCGGCGCGCGTCGCCCGCACGCTCACCGACATCTTCGCCGACGCCCTCGGCATCGATCGCGCCTTCTTCGACGCCCGCACCGACCACTCCCTCGACGTGCTGCGGATGAACAACTACGCCCTCCCGCCGGGCACCGACGTCACCCTCGACGGCGACCTCATCGGCATGGGCGAGCACACCGACTACGGCATCGTGACAGTGCTGTGGGCCGACCGGGTCGCGGGCCTGCAGGTGCTCGGATCCGACGGCTCCTGGAACGACGTGCAGCCCGCCGAGGGCGCACTGCTCGTCAACCTCGGCGACGTGACCGCTCGGCTCACCAACGAGCAGTGGATGTCGACGCTGCACCGCGTGAAGCCGCCCGTCATCGACGGCACGATCCGCCGGCGCCGCTCCGCGGCGTTCTTCCACGACGGCAACGTCGACGCGCTCATCGAGACGCTGCCGCAGTGCGTCGACGCGCAGCATCCGGCGATCTACGAGCCCGTCACCGTGCAGGAGCACATCCGGGCGAAGCTCGCCGGATCGCGCGCGGGCGTGCGCAACGAGACCGCCGACCGCGAGTCGGCGCGGGTGCTCTCCAGCGACCGGTACTGAGGGGTGGGGTGCGCGCCTACAGCGCCGCGAAGGCCGCGACGATCGCCGTCGGCGCCGTGACGGTCGCGGCGCGCACGCCCGCGACCACGGCGGCGTAGTCGTCGGGGTCGAAGTAGCCGAAGTCCCGGTAGACGGCGATGCGCGCGGCGAACGAGTCGGCGGTCAGCTCCGGGTGGAACTGCGTCGTCCACAGCGACCCGACCCGGTAGGCCTGCACCGGGCATCCGTCGCTCGTCGCCAGCGCGACCGCCCCCGTCGGCGTCGTCCCCGACCCCTCCTTGTGCGCGGTGTAGGCGGTGAACGTCGCAGGCAGGGCACCGAAGACCGGGTCGGCGGCGGCATCCGCGCCGACGGTCACCTCGGTCGTGCCGGTGTCCTCGCCGAACGCCCGGTCGATCGTGCCGCCGAGCAGCCGCGTCGCGATGCCGATGCCGTAACAGGTGAGCAGCGCTCGGGTGGCGCCGGATGCCGCGGCCTCCGCGACCGTGGCGAGGTCGGCCTCGACACGGCGCTGGGTGTCGGACTTGCCGGCCTCGGGGTCGCCGACATTGAACGGGCTGCCGCCGCCGATGAACCCGGCGTAACGGTCGAGGGCGCCCTCGGGGAGAGGGGAGCGGGTGAGGTCGTGGCGGGCCAGCGACACGCCGGCGGCGGCGGCGAACGCGGCGAACTCGCCGTCGGCCGCGTTCTGCTCCGGGCGCGCGCCGAGGAAGAGCAGCGGCCGGGAGTCCATCCCGCGAGTCTAGGGCGAGGGGCGGGCCGGCCGTCCGGCGGGTCTCAGCGTGACGAGCGCGCGGTGCGCCCGCGCACGATGCCGACGAACGCGTCGATCAGCGGGTGGGCGTCCTCCCGCGGCCAGACGAGGCCGACCGGGGCGAGCGGGCCCCCGTCGAGCTCGCGGAAGGTGATGTCCTTGCGGTGGTGGAGCCGGGCGAGCGACATGGGCACGACGGAGATGCCGACGCCCGCGGCGACCGTCGCGATGGCCTCCTCGGTGCTGGCGGGGGGAGCGAACCGGGGCCGCTCGACGGGCCAGGCCGCGGCGGTCGCGGCGAGGTCGAGCACGTCGTCGGCGGGCACGATCAGCACCTCGCCGGCCAGATCGGATGCCGCCAGCCGCTCGGCGACCGATAGTGAGGCGTCGGCCGTCATCACCACGACCGGCACCTCGTCGTAGAGGGCGATCGCGTGCCACCGCTCCCGGTCGACGGGGAGGCGGGCGATCACGGCGTCGACGTCGCCGGCCGCGAGAGCGGTCTGCTGCCGGGCGACGTCGAGCTGCACGAGCTCGAGCGGGGTGTCGGGGTGGCGGTCGCGCCAGCGTTCGATCCAGATGCCGGGCGTCGCACCGGGCACCGCACCGAGGCGGAACGGCGGCGCGGGAGCGGCCGGGGGCTCTGCGGTCGGCGCGGGCCGTCGTGCGGCCGTCTGTCGCGGCGCCTTCTGGGTGGAGCGGCCGCCCTTCGCGCCGGACTTCTTGCCCGCGCCGCGCCCACCGGCGCCCGCGCCCGACGGGCGGCGGTCAGGCGTGCGCGGACTCATCCGTCCAGCATGCCCGATCTCCCGCGCCGAGCGCGCGCCACGGCGGCGAGGTGGGCGAGCAGCGGCCAGGTCAGAGAGCGGATGCCGCGGCATCCGCCCACGCGTGAATGGCCGGTCAGGCCGCGAGACGCAGCCCGCGACGGTCGGTCGCGACGCGCTCGCCCGCGGCGATGGTCTGGTCGTCGCCGATGAGGGAGCCGCCGGCGACCAGCGCGTTCTCCCCGACGTACGTGCGGATGCCGATCTTCGCGCCCGCGCCCACCCGGGCCCCCGCGCCGATGTGCGCGTGAGGGGCGATCTCGGCCTTCGGCCCGATGACGACGTCGTTCTCGATCCACACCCCGCGTCCGACGTGCGCACCCGCGGCGATCTGCACACCCGGTTCGATGTAGGCGCCCGCCTCGACGACGGCGCTCGCGTGCACCTTGGCGCCGTTCGCGATCAGGCCGCGACCGTTGACGTGCTTGCGATAGCGCAGCGTCTCGCCCCGGTCGTCTTCGATATCGACGTAGTTCTTGCCCACGTTCCCCTCCTGCGGCGGCTCTCCCGCCGAACACTCGGTATCAACCCCGATGCACCCGCATGCATTCCCGTGCACTCCATTCGGAGCGGACGACGCAACGGATGCCTCGTGGGCCGGCTCCGTCGCCGTGTTCCCTCCGATCGTGCCACCGCCCGAACACACCGTCCCGGGGCTTGACAGAACGCGGAGAACCGGGGCTGCCGGGGCCCCCGTCGCGGCGCGGGAATAGACTTCCCGCGGGTCTCGAGCGACGGCGCCCGAGCGCCGCACATCGGATGAGCGCGAAGGGAACGACGATGCAGATCGCCATGGTGGGACTCGGACGGATGGGGGCGAACATCGTTCGTCGCCTGATGCGGGACGGACACGACTGCGTCGTCTACGACGTCAACCCAGACTCCGTCGCCGCCCTCGTCGCCGAAGGCGCGGTCGGGGCATCCGATCTCGCCGACCTGGTCTCGAAGCTCGAGGTGCCGCGCACGGTCTGGTTGATGATCCCGGCGGGTCTCACCGGCTCCCTCGTCGATCAGATCTCCCCCCACCTCGCGGCGGGGGACATCGTCATCGACGGCGGCAACTCGAACTACCACGACGACGTCCGGCGGGCCGCAGCGCTCAAGGACAGCGGCATCCACTTCGTCGACATCGGTACGAGTGGCGGCGTCTTCGGGCTCGAACGCGGCTACTGCCTCATGGTCGGCGGACCCGACGAGGCGTTCGCGCACATCGAGCCGGTGCTGCGCACGATCGCGCCCGGCTCGGGCGACGTGGAGCGCACCCCTGGCCGCACCGGGGAGCTCGCCCCCGAGGAGCTCGGCTACCTGCACACCGGCCCCAGTGGCTCGGGACACTTCGTGAAGATGGTGCACAACGGCATCGAATACGGCATCATGGCCGCGCTCGCCGAGGGACTGAACATCCTCAAGAACGCCGACGCGGGAGTGCGCGAGGCCGAGCACTCCGCTGAGGTCGCGCCGCTCGAGGAGCCCGAGTTCTACCAGTTCACCATCGACACCCCGAAGGTCGCGGAGCTCTGGCGCCGCGGCTCGGTGATCTCGTCGTGGCTGCTCGATCTCACCGCCGCCGCCCTCGCCGAGAACCCCACCCTCGACGGGCTCGCCGGCCGAGTCTCCGACTCGGGTGAGGGCCGTTGGACCGTGAAGGCCGCGGTCGACGTCGGTGTGCCCGCGCCGGTGCTCGCCGCATCGCTGTTCGAGCGGTTCGCGTCCCGCGGGGAGGACCACTACGCCAACCAGGTGCTCTCGGCGATGCGCCTGCAGTTCGGCGGACACCACGAGCTTCCCGCCGGCGACGTGCTGGAGGCCGGAGGGCGAAAGGCCGAGTGAGCGCGGGGGACGCGGCATCCGCCCCGTACGGCGCATCGACGGGCGTCGAACCGGATCCGACGACGGCGCCCACGCTCGTCTTCGAGAAGAGCGCCACGAGGCATTCACTGCTCGAAGACGTGCTCGGTCTCGTGACGGGCACGTTCCTGGTGTCGTTCGGCCTCTACCTGCTGCAGACGGCCGGCGCAGTGACGGGCGGCACTGCCGGCCTCGCCCTGCTTCTCGGCTACGCGACGTCGTGGCCGTTACCGCTGCTCTTCGCGATCGTGAACCTGCCGTTCGCGGTGCTCGCGATCTGGAAGAAGGGCTGGGACTTCACGGTGCGCACGGCCGTCGCGATCGGTCTCGTCTCGGGGTTCGCCCTCGTGCACCACGCGTTCCTGCAGCTCGGCCACATCGATGCCGTCTACGGCACCCTCGGCGGCAACCTCATGGTCGGCGTCGGGGTGCTCATCATCTTCCGCCACCGCGCCAGCCTCGGCGGGATCAACATCATCGCGATCGTGCTGCAGGAGCGCACGGGCTTCCGTGCGGGTTGGACGCAGATGGTCTTCGACGTGCTCATCATCGCCGCCGGACTGCTTGTCGTGTCGTGGGACAAAGTGCTGCTGAGCGCCGCCGGCGCGGTGGTGCTGAACCTGGTGCTGGCCATGAACCACCGGCCGGGGCGCTACATCGGGCGCTGATCAGCGGTGGCGGTATGCCTGTCCGGCCTGCCCGAAGACGTGCATGCGCTCAGCGACGATCTTCTCCATCGCCTGCCGTGCGGCCCGCTGGAACGGGGCCGGGTCGACGGTCAGGCCGTCCTCGGCGAGGGAGCGTCGCGCCGCCGCGGCATAGGCCATGTGCGAGTCCATGCCCTGGTTGATCTTGCGAACCCCGAGCTTCGTCGATCGCGCCTTCTCGTCCTCGGGCACCCCCCACGACTCGGGCAGGCTCCCGCCGTACCGATTGATCTCGTCACGCAGGTCCGCCGGCAGCGACGACGATCCGTGCATCACCAACGCGGTCTCGGGGATGCGCGCCGCAATCGCCGAGATGAGGTCCATGTGCAGCACCGACCCGTCGGGCGGGCTGGTGAACTTGTACGCGCCGTGGGACGTGCCGATCGCGACGGCGAGTGCATCGACGTCGGTCAAGGCGACGAAGCGTTCCGCCTCGTCGGGGTCGGCGAGCACGATCTCCTTGACCGTCGCGCCGCCGTCCTCCGAGCCGCCGATCGTGCCGAGCTCACCCTCCACCGAGACTCCGCGGGCGTGCGCGTACTCGACGACCTTTCGGGTCAGTGCGGCGTTCTCCTCGAAGCTGGCGTGCGTGACGCGGTCGGGGAGAAGGCTGCCGTCGATCATGACGCTCGTGAAGCCGGCTTCGATCGCTCGCGCGCAGTCCTCGAAGGATGCCCCGTGGTCGAGGTGGAGAACGACCGGCACCTCGTCGTAGCGGTGGATGAGTGCGACCAGCGCCTCCCAGAACGCCCCCTCGTCACCGTGGGCGGAGGAACCCGCGATCGTCTGCAGGATCACGGGTGAATCGGTCTCCCGTGCGGCATCCAGCACGGCTTCCGCCTGGACGAGGTCGGTGACGTTGAAGGCGCCGACCCCATACGCGCCGGCTTTGGCGGCATCGAGGGCTTGACGCAGGGTGATGAGTGGCACGAGTGCTCCTTCGCATGAACGACGTTGTTCGCAGCCGGGGGTTGCGATTTTCTGACAACGGTAGACAGAGTAGGGGACCTCTGTTAGCTTGTCCATCGTTAGACAGAACCGGCGTCGAAGGAGACCTGGAATCATGCGCGACGAGTTGCTCCTGGGCATCGACCTGGGTACGTCCTCGATCAAGGCGAATGCCGTCGATCGACACGGACGCTCGCTCGGCATCGGTACCGCTCCGACGCCGTTCGTCGCGAACCGCAGCGGCGTGGAGATGACTCCGACTGCTCTGCTCGACGCCGTTCACGACGCCGTTGCCCACCTCGGTGAGCTGCGACACCGGGTCGCGGGAGTCGGAATCGCCAGCATGGGTGAGACGGGAACCACCATTCGCGCCGACGGCCCGACCGATCTTCCTCTCGTCGCTTGGCACGACCGGCGCGGGGCGTCGGTCGTGAAAACCCTGCTCTCCCGTTTCGGTGCGTCGGAAATCCTGCGGCGAACCGGACGAGAGGCGCGAGACGTCACGAGCATCGCGAAGCTCGGGTGGCTCCAGCAGGCAGGAGCCGTCGTCGAGGGCACGTGGACGGGCGTCGCCGGGGTCGTGCTCTGGCGACTCACGGGCGCCCTCGGGCAGGAGCAGTCGCTCGCTGCGACGAGCGGCGCATACGATCCGATATCCCATCGATACGATCGCGAGATCCTCGCCGCCGTCGGACTCGACCACATCGCGTGGGCGCCGGCACGCCAAGCGGGCACCCTGCTCGGGCGCATCGGCGGGCCCGGGGCGGAGTGGAGCGGGTTGCCCGCGGGTATCCCGGTCACGATCGCCGGACACGACCACCCCGTCGGAGTGGTCGGCGCAGGCGGCGAGAAGAACGAGGTGATCGACTCGCTCGGAACCGGGGAGCCCCTGGTCGTGAGCTGGCAGGCAGTGAAGGGTGCACCGCATCCCGTGGCGCCCGCCCTTCCGGGCGATCTCACGCTCACGGCGTGGCCCGGCACATCGCGGCACATGCTGCTGTGGGAGACGCTGCGGCCGGGCCTTGCGATGTCGTCCCTCCTCGAGCATGTCGGCGGCACGCGCAACGACATCGAGTTCGCGGCCATCCGCGTGCAGGCTGAGCCGCTCGCCGTCGAGGACCTGCTCTCGATGCAGGCGGGCGACGTGCCCGAGCACGTCCGGCAGGTCGCGCCGGAGGTCGCATGGGCGGCCACCCTCGAGGGGTACGCCGCCGCCGCCGCGCAGGCGGAGGTCGAGATGCGACGCATGGCCGGCGTCACGGGACGCACCCTACTCATCGGCGGGGGACTGCGTTCGCGGCGCTGGGTGGAGGCGAAGATGCACCGGGCGACGGGCAACCTCGCGATGGCATCCGAGCGTGAAGCAGTCTCACGCGGTGCAGCGCTCATCGCCGGCGTCGCCGCAGGCTGGTGGGATGCGGAAGAGTATCCGCCGGCGGATGTCGTCGACATGACCGGGACGACCTTCGTGCCGGGCGCCACAAGCGCCGCACGATCGTGAGAGGCGAGAGGACGAGCTATGACCCGTGGATCATCGCCTTCGTGGTGGCGCGAATGAGTTCCGAACGAGGAGCCTCCGGGCTCCGACCGCCGGCACGGCTCGTCGACATCGCCGAGCATGCGGGGGTCTCCGTCAAGACGGTCTCCCGCGTACTCAACGGCGAGCAGTACGTCACCGAGGCGACGCGTCGCCGGGTCATGGACTCGGTGGCTGCGCTTAGCTACGTGGGCGACGCAGCCGCTGCCGGACTGCGCACCCGCCGCTCGGGCACGGTGGGCCTGATCATCCCCGACGTGCGCAACGGCTATTTCAGTCTGCTGACGCGCGCGATCGAGGAGAGATTGACATCCGCGAGTCCGACCCTGCTCCTCGGCGACTCCGACGAGGAGCAGGCGCAGGAGGAGCGATACCTGCGCACATTCCGCCAACAGCGAGTCGACAGCCTGATCGTCCTTCCGGCCGGAGCGCCCAGCCTCCCCGATGCCGTGCACGAGATTCCGACGGTGATCGTCGATCGTACGGTGCCCGCCGTCGAGGGTCTCGCCGATCATGTGCTCGCGGACGACCACCGCGCCGCCGACCGGTTGGTCGAGCACCTCGTCCGGCATCACGGGATGCGCGATGTCGTGCTCGTCGCCGGGCGTCGATCCGTCTCGTCCGTCGCCGAACGCGAGCGCGGATACCAGTCGGCGATGCGACGTGCCGGCCTTGTCGAACGGGTGTCCGGTGAGCACGTGACCCCCGACGACGCCGCCGCGGGAGCGATCCGCATCTTCCGCGATCTCACGCCTCCGTTCGGGGTGTTCACGACCAACAACCGCATGTTCTGGGGCGTCATCGCCGCGATCTCTCGGCTGGGTCTCCAGATCCCTCGCGATGTGCTGGTCACCACGATCGATTCGATCGGCGAGGCGACCTACACCGGCCTCAAGCCCACGCAAGGGGTCGTCCCCGCTCATGAAGTGGCCGCGCGCACGATGGAGTTGCTCGCTGACCGCTCGGCAGATCCGGCGCGTGCCCCCCGCACGCTCACGGTCGACATTGACATCGAGTTCGGAACGACCTGCGGCTGCGTGCCGCTCACGGCTTCGCCGCTCCTCGCCGGTTCCTCGCCGGGATGAGCCCACGGCCCTGACGCGGGGCCAGGCAGAAGAACGGCTGGCTGCAGCGGTGTATGGGAACCCCAGCTGCAACCAGCCATCGCGTCACCGCGTGACAGGCGGACCAATCCCCACCCTCAAAGGAGAGAAAGAGATGTCCCTTTTCGTACGCAAGCGCAGCGCCGGCCTCGTCGTTGTCGCGACGGCTTCGATTCTAGTGACGGCCCTCGCGGGCTGTTCGTCGTCATCGACTCCGTCATCGACCGGTTCTTCCGGATCCATCAAGATCGCTCTCGTGCTGAAGCCGCTCGACAACACCTACTTCGGTGCGATGGCGCAGGGAGCCCAGGCTGAGGCGACCCAGGACGGCGTCTCGCTGACGGTCGTCGCCGCCGACAACGTCACCGACGACTCGGGTCAGGCGGCGAAGCTGAACGCCCTCGCCACCGAAGGCTACGACTGCTACATCGTCAACCCCACAAGCCAGACCAACCTGCTGACCGGACTCGCTCCGATCTCGGCTGCCGGCACGCCGATCGTCAACCTGGACCTGCCGATCGACACGAGCGCCGCGAAGTCCGCAGGCGTGAACATCACGACCTACGTCGGCACCAACAACGAGACTGCCGGTCAGGCCGGAGGAAAGGCGATGATGAACCTCCTCTCGAAGGGTGACGGCGTCGCGCTCATCGGCGGGCTCGTCGGCGATCCCGGCAGCAACGCCCGCCTCAAGGGGTTCACCGACGCGGTCAACGGCACTCTGACGATCACGCAGACCGTCGCCGCCGATTTCGACAAGGCGAAGGCGAAGAGCGCGGCCGCCACGATCCTGCTCGCCAACCCGAACATCAAGGGCTTCTTCACACCCTCGGGCGACATGGCCCTCGGCATCCAGCAAGCCGTCGAAGAAGCGGGCAAGAAGGGCCAGGTCGCGGTGATCGGAATCGACGGCACCCAAGACCAGCTCAAGGACATCGTGGCCGGCGGTGAGCCGGCGGCGATCGAGCAGTTCCCGTACCTGATGGGCGCCCAGTCCGTGCAGGCCTGCATCGCAGCTCACAGCGGCAAGACCATCCCGACCAGCGTCGAGACGCCCGTGCTCACCGTGACGAAGGACAACGCCCAGGCCGCACTCGACGCCTTCCCGGCGCCGCCGTCGGACTTCGTGGTCCCGAACCCCTTCCAGTAATCCGCAACGATCGGGGATCTTCACCCATGTCCACCCAGACCAGTCCCGTCGACACGACGAATCCGATCACAGCCAGCACGCGCACCCTTCGTCGTCGCCTCGCGAACGAGGATCTGTGGACCCGCGCGACCGCTCCTGTGGCACTCGTCCTGCTCACGGTCACGTTCACCATCGTCAACCCGAAGTTCCTCACCTGGCCGAGCCTGACGAGCATGCTCGCCGACTCCACGATCCCGATCGTGCTGGCTCTGGGAGCGACGTTCGCGGTGACGCTCGCCGGTATCGATCTGTCGCTCGCGTCGACGGTCGCGCTGGGCAGCGTCACGATGGGGCTCGCCTATCAGGCCGGACTGCCGCTATGGCTGTGCTGCCTGGTCGCGATGGCAACGGGACTGTCGGTCGGCGCGCTCAACGGCGTCATCATCGGCTGGGTGAGGATCCCCGACTTCATCGTCACCCTGGGGAGTATGAGCCTCGTGATGGGGCTCAGCCTGATCTTCTCGCAGGGCAAGCCCGTGCAGATCCCCGAACGCGCTCTCACCTTCGTCAGCATCACGTCGGTGGGTGGCATCCGGTTCAATTTCCTCATCGCGCTCGCGATCGGTGTCCTCCTGCACATCGTGCTGTTCCACACTCGGTTCGGCACTCACCTCCTCGCAGTCGGCGACAACCCCGACGCCGCCCGCGCCATGGGACTCAAGGTCGCCCGCGTCAAGCTCGCCGGGTATGTCATCTGCGGTCTGATGGGCGGGGTGGGGGCCGTGCTCCTGACCTCGTACATCGGGTCGAGCCAGCCGGCGACCAATACCGACTACCTGCTCAAGGCGATCGCGGCCGTCGTGCTCGGCGGGGTGAGCCTCTTCGGAGGTCGAGCCACGATCATCGGGCCCATCCTGGGCGCCATCCTCCTGACATTCCTGCAGTCCGGCCTCACGCTCGTCGGCGTGAGCGCCTTCTACTCGCCCCTGGTCATCGGCATCGTCGTGATCGCCGCCGCCATGCTCATGAGAGGTCGAAAGTGAACGACATCAAGGTCGAACTCCGCGACATCCGCAAGACGTTCGGCAGCGTCGAGGCGCTGAAGGGCGCCTCCCTCACAGCTCGTCGCGGCGAGGTCACGGCCATCGTCGGTGACAACGGTGCCGGCAAGTCGACGCTGGTCAAATGCCTGACGGGGCTCATCACGCCCGACAGCGGAACGATCACCATCGATGGGAAGGACGTGCGCTTCTCCTCGCCCAAGCATGCGCGGGCGGCGGGCATCGAGACGGTGTACCAGGATCTCGCGCTGAGCGATCAGCTCAGCATCTGGCAGAACCTCTACATGGACCGCGAGCTCACCGCCGGCATCGGTCCGCTGCGTTTCCTCCGCCGCGGCGAGATGAAGCGCGAGGCGCATCGTCTCGTCGCCGACCTCGCCGTCAACGTGCCGTCGGTGACGAGGCCGGTCAAACGCCTCTCCGGTGGGCAGCGGCAGGCGGTCGCGATCGCACGGGGTGTGATGTGGGCCCGCGGCCTCATCATCCTCGACGAGCCCACGGCGGCGCTTGGGCTGCGGGAGACCGCTCAAGTCGAGGGGCTGATCCGCCGCGTCGTCGATGCCGGTGAGACGGTGCTCGTGGTCTCGCACAACTTCGAGCAGGTGAAGCGCCTCTCGTCCCAGGTGTGGGTAATGCGAGCGGGCAACGTCGTGCAGGGGGTGCGTACCGAGGACGTCTCCGGTGAGGAGCTCGTCGGCCTCGTGACCGGCGCGATCACCGCCGTTTGACGTGTCGGCTACGACGTCGCGAGGATGTGGAGCACGTCGCCGCGGATTCGGCTGAGGTGCTCCTGCATCGCGGCCTCGGCCAGAGCCGAATCGCCCGTCATGATGCCGCGCAGGATCTCGTCGTGATCGTGGGCGATGTCGATCGGGCTGTGGAGGCGGTCGGTCGTGGTGTGGCGACGGTTGATCAGCAGGTCGCGCAGGTCGTCGACGATGCTCGCGAGTCGCGCATTGCCGGTGGCGCTGAGGATCGCGGAGTGGAACTGGGCGTCGTAGCGCTCGAGGTCGGCGGAGCGGCCGGCGGCGGCGACCTCGAGCATGCGGTCGTAGGCGTGCTGGATGCGCTGCTTGGCCTTCGCGTCGGCCTGGGCGGCGAGGCCCGCGGCCGGCACCTCGAGCCACGAGCGGATCTGGAAGATGCGCTCGAGATCGGCCGGGTCATGCTCGATGACGATGAAGCCGCGGTTCTTCTGGATCTCCACGAGCCCGAGGTTCGCGAGCTGCAGCACTGCCTCGCGCACGGGCGTACGGGAGACGCCGAGCTGGTCGGCGATCGAGCCGACCGAGTGCAGCACGCCGCCCGGCATCGTGCCGTCCTTGATGGCGGCGCGGATCGAGGTGACGACCTGCGATGTAAGTGTTTCCTGTGTGCGCACCTTTGCGAGCGACGTCATGACGAGGTTCCCTCCTCGAGCCCCCAGTGAAGAGTGAAGGGTCCACTCTCGTGTGTATGTAGCATGCTACATGACTCGGTGAACGTCGCCGATCGGATCGAGGTTCGCGTGTCGGGTGTGCTCATCGGCTTCGGAGTGGTGGGCTCGCTCATCCTCCTCGGCTTCGTCGTGGGGCGGATGCGACTGCTCCCCGACAACGCGGAACGCGTGCTCTCGATGGTGGCGTTCACGCTCGGCACACCGGCGCTGATGTTCTACCTGCTCTCGACCAGCCGCATCGACTCGATCTTCAGCGTCTCGCTCGCCACCGTTGCCATCGCGGCGCTGTTCGGCATCGCCGTCTTCGCGATCGTCGCGGCGGTCGCGCGCTGGGGCGTGCCGACCGCCGTCGTCGGCGGTCTCGCGAGCGGGTACGTGAACGCGGGGAATCTCGGGCTGCCGGTGGCGACCTATGTGCTCGGCAGCGCCACTCTCATCGCGCCCGTGATGCTGTTCCAGCTCATCATCCTCGCCCCCGTGAGCATGGCGATCCTCGACATCGCCTCGGGTGTCGGGCAGTCCATCGGACAACGTCTGCTGCGTCCGTTCCGCAATCCGATCGTGGTCGCCTCGCTTGCCGGCGTCGCCGTGAGCGCCAGCGGGCTCGTACTGCCCGACGCGATCCTCGAGCCGTTCTCGCTGCTCGGGCATGCGACGGTGCCGATCATGCTGCTCGCGTTCGGCATGGGGCTGCAGCGCCACGGGCTTCCGCTGCGGCGCGGCGCCGTGGCGCAGACGCTCGTCGCCGTCGTACTGAAGTCGTTCGCCGCGCCGATCGTCGCCACGATCGTGGGGACGCTCGTCTTCGGGCTGGCAGGCAAAGACCTCATGGCGGCCGTGCTCTGCGCGTCACTGCCCACAGCGCAGAACGTCTACGTCTACGCATCGCGCTACGAGTCCGCCACGACCCTCGCCCGCGACGCCGTGTCGCTCACGACAGTGCTCGCCGTGCCGGTGCTGGTGGTCGGTTCGGTGCTGTTGCCCGCTCTCTTCGGATGAGAGTGGCATGTTACATGTCTGTTTCGGTCGGGTAAAACACTCACTCCCCCGGGGGAGACGGTGGTGGGTGATGGGTAGCATGCTACTTATCCGGTTGACCGCCAGCCGGATCGAAAGGTCCGCATGTCCCCCGCAGAGATCCGCTACCGCGAGCCGCTCCTCGACGGAAAGGTCGCCCTCGTCACCGGCGCCGCCGGCGGCATCGGCCGGGCCATCGCGGCGCACTTCGCCGCCGAGGGTGCCACAGTCGTGGTAGCTGATGTCGACGCCGCCCGTGCCACGGCAGCGGCCGCCGACATCCCCGGGGCATCCGCTGCGGCCATCGATGTCACCGACTCCGCGTGCGTCGACGCCATCTTCGCTGAGATCGTCGCGCAGCACGGCCGCCTCGACATCCTGGTCAACAACGCGGGCATCGACAACACCGGCGCCATCACCGAGATGAGCGACGATCAGTGGGAGCGGATGATCGCGGTGAACCTCACCGGTGTCTTCCACTGCACCCGCGCCGCCGCGCGCGTCATGATCCCGCAGAAGTCGGGCCGCATCATCAGCATCGGCTCGAACCTCGGCATGATCGGCTCGGTCGGTATGCCCCACTACTGCGCGGCGAAGGCCGGCGTGCACGGCTTCATGCGGGCGATCGCCCGCGAGCTCGCCCCGCACGGCATCACTGCCAACACGATCGCCCCCGGTCCGATCAACACCGAGATGCTCGCGTCGCTCCCCGCCGACGTCGTCGCTCGCAAGCTCGCCGAGGTGCCCCTCGGGCGCGCCGGCAGCGTCGACGAGATCGCCCCCACCGCCGTGCTGCTCGCCTCCGCCGGCGGCGCCTACTACACCGGCGCCGTGATGAACGCGACCGGCGGCGACGTCATGCTCTGACACCCCTACGAACCTGCTCCACCTCCGTGCACCACACCCGTTGTCCCATACACACGAAGGAATCCCCCATGAAGAAGCTCCGACTTGCAGCCGTCGCGGCTGTCGCGGCCGGTGCCCTCGCCCTCTCCGCATGTGCGGGCACCGCATCCGGCTCGTCGACCTCCGGCGGCGAGAAGATCGTCGTCGGCCTGAGCAACTCGAACGTCGACTCGGTCTGGCGTCCGCAGATGCTCAAGGACTTCGAGGCCGAGGCCACCACCCTCAAGCAGGAAGGCGTCATCTCGGACTACATCATCCAGAACGCCGACGGCACGGCCGCGACCCAGGCCCAGCAGATCCAGACGATGGTCAACCAGGGCGCGAACCTCATCCTCATCGACGCCGCCTCGGCGGACGCGCTCAACGGAGTGGTGGATGCCGCCATCGCCCGCGGCGTGACCGTGGTCAGCTTCGACAACCCGATCACCAGCACCAAGTCCGTGAACATGTACCAGGACGAGCAGCTCATCTCGGCCGGCACGGCCGAGAAGCTCGCCGAGTTCATCGGCGGCAAGGGCACCGTCGTGATGATGAACGGCACCGCCGGCGCCCCGCTCTCGGACGCCCGCGAGAAGCTCGCCTCCGACGTCTTCGCGAAGTACCCCGGCATCACGGTCATCAAGGAGTACGCCGACTGGAACGGCGCCACCGCCAAGCAGAAGATGGCCACCGTCCTTGCCAACAACAAGGACATCGCCGCCGTCTGGACGCAGGGCAGCATGGCGCCGAGCATCGCGAGCGCCTTCGACGACGAGGGGTTGCAGCTGCCTCCGATCGTCGGTGACGGCCTCGGTGGGTTCCTCGAGACGTGGGCCAAGCTTCGCGATGAGCGCGGCTACCAGACCGTCGGCATCGTCGTGTCGCCCGCCATCGTGCTCGACGCGCTCTGGGCCGGCGTGAAGCTCCGCCAGGGCTGGGAGATGAAGGACCGTGAGCCGGTGCTGAGCCACGAGCTCATCACCAACGAGAACCTCGACACCTATCTGAAGCTCAACACCCCGGCCGGCTCCCACGTGGATGTCCCGATCGTCGCCGAGCAGGACCTGTACACGAACTACATGGTCCAGAAGTAAGGAACCACACCGATGTCTGCCTCGTTGCACGAGGGAGCGGCGCCCGCGGAGACCAGCCGGTCTCCGCGGGCCACCGCCCCCGGCGGGTTCGCCGTCTCCGGACTCACCAAGACCTACGGGCCGGTCCGCGCCCTCTCCGACGTGTCGCTCGCCTTCGCCCCCGGCGAAGTGCACGCGGTCCTCGGGCAGAACGGCTCCGGCAAGAGCACGCTCGTCAAGCTGCTGTCGGGCACGGTCTCGCCCACGGAGGGCGCCGTCCTCGCCGGTGAGCGCACCGTCGCTCCCGGCAGCACCTCCGCCTCCGCGCGAGCAGGCATCATCACCGTCTTCCAGGAGCTGTCGGTGCTGCCGGCACTCACCGTGGCCGAGAACATCATGCTCGGCCACTATCCCCGTACGATCCTCGGCACGATCAGCGAGCGCCGGCTCAACGCCCGCGCCGCCGAGATCCTCGATCGCTACCGCATCGACCTGCCGCTCGGGGCCCCCTGCCGCACCCTGAGCCTCGCCCAGCTGCAGCTCGTCGAGATCGCGCGGGCGCTCGGCAACGACCCGCGGCTTCTCATCCTCGACGAAGCCACCTCGTCGCTCGACCAGCCCGACGCCGAGAACCTGCTGCGCATCAGTCGCGAGCTGGCGGCGGACGGGGCATCCGTGCTCTTCGTCTCGCACCGCATGGATGAGGTCTTCGCCGTCGCCGACACCGTCAGCGTTATCACCGACGGCGCGCTCGTCTGGACCGGCGGCACCGCGGACACCACGCGCGAGCGCCTGCTCGCCCAGCTCGCCGGGAAGGCGCTCGAGCCGCTCGAGCGCATCGCCCGCACCCCGCACGACGCGACCGGCGCCCCCGCCCTCACCGCGCACATCCCCGACCTCGGTGACGCGCGCATCGCCGTCGCACAGGGCGAGATCCTCGGGCTCGCGGGCCTGCAGGGCCACGGCCAGAAGCACGCGATGCGAGCGATCGCCGGTGCCGACTCCAGTCGAGGCGCGACGGTGGCCGTCGGTGAACGCAAGCCGATCCGTCGCCTGAACGTGACACGGATGCAGCGCCTCGGCGTCGCCTACGTGCCCGAGGACCGTGGCACCGAGGGGCTCATCCTGAAGCATTCGGTGCGCCTGAACGCGACTCTCAGCGCCCTGCGCCGCGTCTCCCGCCTCGGGTTCCTCTCGCGCCGCGCCGAGACCGCCGCTGCCGACCACGTCATCTCGCTGCTCTCGGTCAAGACCCACACCTCCGCGGTCGCGGTCGAGACCCTCTCAGGCGGAAACCAGCAGAAGGTGCTCATCGGGCGTTCGCTGCTCGTCGAGCCGCGGGTCGTACTGCTCGACGACCCCACCCGCGGCATCGACGCGGGCGCGAAGGCCGACATCTACCGTGTGCTGCGCGAACTCGCCGACTCGGGCGTCGCCGTCGTCTTCAACTCCACCGAGCTGCCCGAGCTCGTCGGCCTCTGCGACCGGGTGCTCGTGTTCCACGACGACGCGATCGTCGCCGAGCTCGTCGGCGACGAGATCACCGAACCGGCCCTCCTCAAGAACATGTTGGGAGCATGATGTCCGCCGTCACCGCCGTCCGCCGCAGCACGCGGCGCAGCATCGAGGTCAGCGACCTGCTGATCTGGGCGATCCTGCTCGTGCTCGTCGCGCTCAACGTCGCCTTCCAGCCGACCTTCCTCACCGCCGGAAACCTCGAGTTCGTGTTCGGGTCGTCGCTCGTGCTGCTGTTCGCCGCCGCGGCCGCCGGGTACCTCATGCTGATCGCCGAGATCGACCTCAGCATCGGCGCCGTGCTGACCCTCGTGAACGTGCTGATCGCGACACTCACCCCCGACAACGCGGTGCTCGCGATCGTGCTCGGCATCGTCGTCGGTCTCGTGTGCGGACTCATCACCGGCTCATTCGTGGCGTTCCTGCGGCTGCCGTCGATCATCGTCACCCTCGCCATGTCGACCATCTGGGCCGGCATCGCGCTGTTCATCATGTCCCGCCCCGGCGGCTCGGTGCCGACCGAGTTCACGGTGTGGATCTACGGTCCGGCGCCCATGTACGTCACCCTGGTGCTGCTGATCGTCACGGTCTGGCTCGCGCGCACGCCGATGGGCCGCAAGATCTACGGCCTCGGCTCGGACGAGCTCGGCGCCTACCTCTCGCGCATCTCGCTGCCCGGCACGAAGCTGTTCGTCTTCGGGCTCTCGGGGGTCATCCTCGGGCTCGGCGGCGTCGCGCTCAGCGGCATCACCTCGGTCGGCGACCCGCTCTCCGGCCAGTCCTACACGCTCAAGGCGATCACCGCCGCCGTCCTCGGCGGCATCTCGTTCGCCGGCGGGCGCGGGCTCATCCCCGGTGCGCTCGCGGGTGCCCTCGCCCTCACCCTCATCACCAATGTCACGCAGTTCGCCGGGGTGTCCTCGTTCTACCAGGGCATCGTCGACGGCTCGCTGCTGATCCTCTCGCTCGCCCTGTCGAAGGTGGTGACGGGTCGCTGGATCCCCCTCGGACGACGACCCGGCGCCGCATCCACCCCGGAGGTCACACGATGACTGCCCTGCCCGCCACCGCGCGCAAGCGCATCGCCTCGATCCCGCCCGCGGTGCTCTCCTACGTCGCGCTCGCCGTGCTCATGCTCGTGGCGCAAGCGCAGAGCGGGAGCTTTCTCACCGTCGGACACCTGGGCGTGCTGCTCGGGGTCGCCGCGGTGCTCGGCATCGCCTCGGCCGGACAGACCCTCGTCATCGTCGCCGCGGGCATCGACCTGTCGGTGGGAGCCGTCATCTCCGCCTCCGACGTGCTGACGGTGCAGTGGACCGCGGATGCGGAGTGGCCCCTGCTCGTGCTCGGGGCCATCGTGCTCATCGGTGCGGCCATCGGCTGCGTGAACGCGCTCGGTATCTCGCTGTTCGGCATCAACCCCATGGTGATGACCCTCGGCATGGCGGCGATCGTCAGCGGCTTCGTGCTCGTGATCACGAACGGCCAGTCCGGAGGACAGCCGCATCCGTCCATCTCGGCCGCCATGACCACCCGCATCGGCGGAGTCCCCGGGGCCGTGTTCGTCTGGGTCGCGGTCGCCGTCTTCATCATCGTGCTGATGCGGTTCACGACCTTCGGCCGCTCGGTGTACGCGTTCGGCTCGAACCCGCGGGCCGCCGAGCTCGCCGGCCTGCGCCGCCTGCGCACCCTGCTCGGCGTCTACGGCGTCACCGGCGCGCTCTCCGCGGTCGCCGGAATCGTGCTCGCCGGCTACACCGGCACCGGCGCGTACGGCATCGGCGACCAGTACACGCTCACCTCGGTCGCCGCCGTCGTCATCGGCGGGGCATCGATCCTCGGCGGCCGCGGCAGCTACGTCGGCACGATCGCGGGCGTGCTCGTACTCGCCGTGCTCGATGACGCACTGAGTGCCGCCGCGGTGCCCATCGCCGGGCGTCAGATCGCGCAGGGCGTCGCGATCATCCTCATCCTCCTCGTGTACGGACGCGAACGCCGCCTCCGCACCGCCAGCTGATCCCTCGCCACAGAACAGGAGCCACACCATGTGCGCAGACGCCACCGTCAACGCGGCACTCGGCGCGAAGATCGCCGCACGCGCCGCCACCTTCCGGGAGGTGAGCACCAGTCCGTTCGGAGTCGACGACGAGATCGGCATGCTCAACCTGCTCAACGACGTCGCCAGCGACGAACTGCTGCGGCGGGTGACGGGTGCCCCCGTCGACCTCTCCGTCGACTACTTCATCGGCATGCCGAGCTGGCAGGCCTTCGGCGACCCGGCATTCCAGATCTGGATGACCCACACCCCCCAGGGCAACCTGGTCGACGATGTCATCGGGGTCGGCGAGGCGCAGAACAGCCTGGTCGGCTATTCGAGCGACTCGATCTCGATGTACACGCACACGGGAACTCACGTCGACGCGCTCAACCACTTCGGGTACGGGCAGTCGATCTGGAACAACTTCAGCCAGGACAAGCACCTCGGCAGCCGCTACTGGACGAAGGGCGGAGCCGACAAGCACCCGCCGATCATCACCCGCGGCATCCTGCTCGACGTCGCCGCCCACGAGGGCACGGCGCAGCTGCCGCCGAGCTTCCTGATCACACCGGAGCTGCTCGCCGACACCGCGAAGGCGCAGGGCGTGGCGATCCAGCCCGGTGACGTCGTGTTCATCCGCACCGGCCGCATGCAGGCGTGGCCCGACTCCGACGCGTACATCGTCGACGAGCCCGGCATCGCCCGTGACGGTGCCGAGTGGATCGCGAAGCAGGGCGCCGCGATCATCGGCTCCGACAACGCCGCGATCGAGGTGCGTCCGTCGCAGGACCCGGAGAACTTCCACGACGTGCACACCTACCTCCTCGCGGAGGCGGGCGTGCCCATGCTCGAGATCGCCGACCTCGAGGGCCTCAGCGCCGCGCAGATGTACGAGTTCGCCTTCATCGGCGCGGCTCTGAAGATCCGCGGCGCGACCGGCAGCCCCATCCGTCCTCTCGCGCTGGCCCTCGCATGAGCGCCGACGTGACGAGCCTCGGCGACGCGAAGTCGTCGATCGCAGCCCACAGCGACACGAACGCGTTCATCTGGGTGGACGAGGCCGCCGACTTCGACGGTCCGATCCTCGCGGTGAAGGATCTGGTGGATGTCGCGGGCATGCCCACGACCCGCGGAACCGAGCTGCCCGTGGTGCCGACGGCGGACTCCGATGCTCCCGTGGTAGCGGCGCTCCGCGCCGCCGGCTGGGGCGTCATCGGCAAGACGAACCTGCACGAGCTCGCCCTCGGTCCCACGAGCGGCAACCCGCACTTCGGGCCCGTCGGCAACCCCGTCGATCCGGCGCGCATCGCGGGCGGCTCCTCCGGCGGGTCGGCGACGGCGGTCGGTCTCGGCATGGCCGACCTCGCCCTCGGCACCGACACGGGCGGCTCCGTGCGCATCCCGTCGGCGCTGAGCGGCACGGCGGGTCTGCGACCGACTCACGGGCGCTTCTCGCTCGACGGCGTCTGGCCCCTCGCTCCCTCGTTCGACACGATCGGCCCGATGTCGCGCGATGTCGACACGTTCGCGCGCGCGTATGTCGACGCGGGTCTGCTCGGCCCCGAGGCGATCGCCGACCCGGGGGAGTTCACCCTCATCGCCGCGCGCGACTGGGTCACGGCGACGACGGTCGACGAGACGGTCGCGGCATCCTGGGCGCGGGTCTCCGAGGGCCTGCCCTCCGCCGATCTGCCGTCTGCGGACGCGTTCATCTGGGCGGGGCTGACGATCCTGTACGCCGAGTCGGCCGCGAGCAACGCCGAGCAGCTGCTCGAGCGTCCGGAGACGATGGGCGCCGACATCCGCGAACTGATGGAGCGGGGGCTGCGCACCACCGCCGTCGACTACATCCGTGCGCAGGAGTCCCGTGAGGGGCTGCGCAAGATCATCGACGACGCACTCGACGCGGCCGGTGCCGACGCGCTGATCCTGCCGACGTGCGCGATCGTCGCACCCCTCATCGGCAGTGACCCGATCGAGTTCCGAGACGCGCTCAGCGTGTTCACGCGCCCGTTCGGGGTGACCGGGCACCCGGTCGTCGCCATCCCGGCGCCGACGTCGGGACTGCCGGTGGGAATGCAGATCGTCGGCCGCCGGGGGGCCGACGAACGCATCGTGTCGATCGCCCGCGCGCTCGAGAAGCGGTGGGCGACCGCGTGAGCGCAGCCGAGACCCTCCCGCGCGTCGCTCTGGTGACCGGCGGCGCGCGGGGGCTCGGCCGGGGCGCGGCGGATCGGCTGGCCGCCGACGGCGCCCGGGTGATCGTGCTCGACGTCGCGGAACCGGTGGATGCCGCGTGGACGGACCTCGCCGCGCTGTCGCCGGACGATCCGCTGAGCTTCGTGCGTGTTGACGTGACCGACGGCAGCGCGGTGCGACGCGCGGTCGATGCCGTCGTCGCCGTGCACGGCGGGATCGACGTGCTCGTCGTCGGTGCGGGGATCGCGATCCCCGCGACCCGACTCGTCGATGCCGCGTGGGACGACGTCGCGCGCTTGGTCGATGTGAACGTGTGGGGCGTGATGCGCACGCTGCGCGCGGTGCTCGCGGTGATGCGGGCGGGCGGGTCGGTCGTGGTGATCTCGTCGCAGACCGGCAAGCAGGCGTGGGAGGGCTGGGGGGTCTACTCGGGCTCGAAGGCGTTCTCGATCGCGCTCGTGCAGGCCCTCGCCGTCGAGCACGCCGAGGAGGGCATCCGCGTGAACGCCCTGTGCCCGGGAACGATGGAATCGGACATGATGCGCACGGCGTTCACCGCGCGGGCCGCCGAGACGGGTCGGTCGCTCGACGAGGAGATCGCCGCGTACGCGGCACGGATCCCTGCCGGTCGGATGGGCACGCCCACGGACGTCGGGGGAGCGGTCGCCTGGCTCGCCTCGCCCGACTCCTCGTTCGTGACCGGCGCGACGATCAACCTCACCGGCGGGGAGATGACCTTCTTCTGAGGTGCGGCCATCGGGGTGCGGCAGGCGGGTCCGCCGTCGCCGGGCCGGCATGCCGCGTCACAGGGCCGGCTGGCAGCGCGGGCACCAGAAGACGTTGCGCTGCGCGGTGGGGTCGGCGCCGAGCGTGGTCTCGGTGATCGTCGTCCCGCACCGCCGGCAGGGCTGGCGGGCGCGGCGGTAGACCCACGTGCGCTGCCCCGGCTTGTCGATGCCGGTGAACGTGCGACGGGCGCGGTCGCGGTTGCCCCGGATGAGGCGCGCCCCCGCCTGCGCGAGAGCGAGCGTGTCCACCGCGCTCGCCGGGGTGTGCGGGTCGATGCCCCGCAGGAACAGCAGCTCGTTGACGTATTCGTTGCCGAGACCGGCGAGGTTGCGCTGATCGAGCAGGGCGACGTGGGCCGGCCGCTCGTCGGCGCTGAGGCGTCGGGCGGCCTCCACGGCGTCCCAGTCGGGTCCGAGCGTGTCGGGGCCGAGGTAGCCGACGAGCTCGTCCTCGTGGTCCGTGGGCACGACGTCGACCATGGCGAGGTCGAACCCGACCGCGAGGGCGCGGGCGGTGCCGACGATCGCCCGGGCCTTGAAGGCCGGTGCGCGCCACGCCTCACCGGGACGGTAGAGGTGCCACTGGCCCTCCATCTTGAGGTGCGAGTGCACCGACATGTCGCCGATGCGCTGCAGCAGGTGCTTTCCGCGGGGGATCACGCCGTGCACGGTCTCGCCGGTGAGATCGGCGGTCGCGACCTGCGGCACGCGCAGCTCGAACCGGGTGACGACGTCGCCCGCGAGCGCCTCGTGCAGCCGGCGCGCAGTCTGGAAGACGGTGTCGCCCTCAGGCACGTGCGCCCTCGAGCTGGCGCCGCAGCGTGAGCCCGCGCGTCGCCTCGACGAATCCCGCCTCCCGCAGCGCGCGACCGGCGGGCGTGCCGAACACGAACACGCCGTTGACCTGTTCGACGGTCAGAGTGTCGAGGCGCCCGCCGCGCGCCGTCGCGACGAGGGCACGGGATGCCGCGGCGAGCACAGCCTCGTCGTCGGTGAACGCGAGCGCGGTCTTGCCGCCGCGCTCGAGGTAGAGCGCCAGTGCACCGTCGACGAGCACGACGACCGCGCCCGCCTTGCGGCCGGGGCGGTGCGTGATGCCGTCGAGCCCGGGCCAGGCGAGGGCGGCGCCGTAGGGGTTGGCGGGGTCGGTGGCCGCGAGAGCGACCGCCTCGAGCGGCGGCGGATCGGCGAGCGCGGCGTACTCGCGCAGCCGGTCGATCGTCGACGAGGCGGCGAACTGTGCCGCGCCGAGCTTCTCGATCACGTAGCCGCGGCGGCAGTGCCCCGCCTCCTCGAACCCGGCGAGCACGCGGTAGGCCTGCGCGAAGCCACCGGGAAGTCCCTCGTTCTGCACCGAGCCTCGGGTGACGACGCCGTACCTGTCGAGCAGCAGCGAGGCGGCCGCGGTGGCGCGGACGGTCGGGTCGGTCTCGGGCTCCGGCAGCAGCGACCAGCGTCCGCCGATCGCCGCGGGGCGCGGCGGCGCCGCCGGCCGGGCGATCGGCGTGCCGCGGTACATCCGTGCCCGCGGGGCGCGCCGCGCGACGCGGTGGGCCTGCGAGCCGCCGGCGAGCAGCGCCCGCACCGGCGCGAACGTGTCGTTGGTGATGCGTCCGGTCCAGGCGAGCGCCCACAGTGCCTCGATGACCGACTGCTCGTTCTCGGCGCCCGTCACCTGCCGCAGCTGTGCCGCGAAGTACGCTCCGCCGCCCGCGAGCGCCTCGAGCACAGCCCGCTCGAGCTCGCCGGGTGTCGCGTCGTCGTCGGGTGCGGCGAGGGTGACGGATGCCGCATCCGCCGGATGCAGCGCGATCCAGCCGTCTCTGCCGGGCAGGGTGCCGTGCCCGGACCACAGCACCTCTCCCGACGCGGTGAGCTCGTCGAGAAGCGCCGGTGTGTAGTCGCGCACGCGCGACGGGAGGATGAGCGACTCCCAGGCGCTCGCCGGGATCGGCACCCCCGCGAGCTGCTCGACGACCTGCAGCACGCCGTCGACGCCCTCGAGGGGACGTGTGACGTGCTGCCAGACCGGCAGGAAGCGTGCGAACGCCTCGGGCGGCACCGGTTCGACGCTGCCCCGGATCGCGGCGAGCGAGCGCATCCGCAGTCGACGCAGCACCTCGCTGTCGCACCACTCCAGGTCGTCGGTCGACCCGGATGCCTCGGGCAGGAAGTATCCGCTCGTGACCCGTCCGACGGCGTCGAGGCGCTGCAGGGCGTGGCGGGCGACGGCGGCGCCGAGGCCCAGCCGCTCGGCGACCGCGGCGACGGTGAACGGACCGTGCGTGCGTGCGTGGCGGGCGACGAGGTCGGCGAGTGGGTCGGTGACCGGTTCGAGGAACGCCGTCGGGATGCCCACCGGCAGCGCCGCGCCGAGCGCGTCGCGCAGGCGCCCGGCGTCTTCGATCGCGGCGAAGCGGGGGTGTCCGGCGATGGTCACCGCGATCGCGCGGCGCGCGTCGACGAGGTCGTGCGCGAGCGCGCTGGCGCGGGCCGGGGTGGCCGCGGCATCCTCGTCGTCATCGGCCTGCAGACGCAGGGCGATCTCGTCGGCATCGAGGGGGCCGAGCAGGCGCAGCAGGTCGGCGACCCCCTCGCGCCCGCGCACCCGCCGCCCGGGGTCGAGGCGCTGGGCCTCCCGCTCGAACTGCGCGATCACGTCGGGGTCGAGCAGCTCCCGCAGCTCGACCTTGCCGAGCAGCTCGCTCAGCAGCGCCGGGTCGACCGAGAGCGCGGCGGCGCGGCGCTCCGCCAGCGGCGAGTCGCCCTCGTACATGAACGCGCCGACGTAGCCGAAGAGCAGGTCGCGGGCGAAGGGCGACGGCTGCGTCGTGGTGGTCTCGACGAGTCGGATGCGCCGGTCGGCGATGCTGCGGGCGATGCGGGTGAGGGCGGGCAGGTCGTAGACGTCCTGCAGCACCTCGCGGAGGGTCTCGAGGATGATCGGGAACGTCGGATGCCGGCGGGCCACCTCGAGCAGCTGCGCCGAGCGCTGCCGCTGCTGCCACAGGGGGCTCCGCCGGTTCGGGTTGGTACGCGGCATCAGCAGCGCGCGCGCGGCGCATTCGCGGAAGCGAGAGGCGAAGAGAGCCGACCCGCCGACCTCGTCGGTGACGATCTGCTCCAGCTCGTCGGCGTCGAAGACGAACAGCTCGGCGCCGGGTGGCTCGCTCGTCGCGTCGGGGATGCGCGCGATGATGCCGTCGTCGCTCGCGACCGCCGAGCCCTCGACGCCGAGGCGCTCCCGGATGCGCGCGTTGACCGCGAGCGCCCACGGCGCGTGCACCTGCATGCCGTAGGGGGAGTGCAGGATGATGCGCCAGTCGCCGACCTCGTCGTGACCGCGCTCGACGGTGAGCTGCCGGTCGGTGGGCACCGAGCCGGTAGCCTCCTTCTGCTCGTCGAGGTAGGCCAGCAGGTTGTCGATCGCGTTCTCGTCGAGCCCCGCCTCGACGAGGCGGGGCACGGCCTTCTCGCGACCCGCGGCCGACACCTCGCGCGAGAAGCGGCCGAGGGCCTCGCCGAGCTCGGCGGGGCGCCCGATGCCGTCGCCGTGCCAGAACGGCACCTTGCCGGGCTGCCCGAACGCGGGCACGACGTTCACGCGGTCATGGGTGATCTCGACGATGCGCCAGCTGGTGGTGCCGAGGGTGAAGACGTCGTTCACCCTCGACTCGTAGACCATCTCCTCGTCGAGCTCGCCCACTCGCGCGTTCTGCGTCTCGCCGGCGACGAACACGCCGAACAGGCCGCGGTCGGGGATCGTGCCGCCGCTCGTCACGGCGATGCGCTGCGCGCCCGGTCGCCCCGTGAGGGTGCCGGCGTCGCGGTCCCACACGACGCGGGGTCGCAGCTCCGCGAACTCGTCTGACGGATAGCGCCCGGCGAGCAGGTCGAGGGTGGCCTCGTAGGCCGAGCGTGGGAGCGACCGGAACGGGGCGCTGCGCCGCACGGTCTCGAACCAGGCCTCGACGTCGATCGCCCCGCGGGCGGCGGCGGCCACCGTCTGCTGGGCGAGGATGTCGAGCGGGTTCTGCGGGATGCGCACCTCTTCGATCTGTCCGTGCAGCATGCGCTCGGTGACGACCGCCGTGTGCAGCACGTCGCCGCGGTGCTTCGGGAAGAGGGCGGCCGTCGACACCTCGCCGACCTGGTGGCCGGCGCGGCCCACGCGCTGCAGACCCGACGCCGCCGACGGCGGCGCCTCGACCTGGATCACGAGGTCGACCGCGCCCATGTCGATGCCGAGCTCGAGGCTCGAGGTCGCGACCACGCATCGCAGCGCGCCCGACTTCAGCTCGTCTTCGACCTGCGCGCGCTGCTCCTTCGAGACCGAGCCGTGGTGCGCTTTCGCGAGCACGGGGTCGGCCCCGGCGGTCGCGCCGGCCTGCGCCATCACGGCGGCCGGCGGCGCCGAGGCGGTCGGCAGGTCGAGCCCCAGGCGCTCCGCGTAGACCTCGTTCAGCCGCCCGGTGAGTCGTTCGGCGAGGCGTCGCGAGTTGGCGAAGACGATCGTCGACCGGCGCTCGAGCACCCGGTCGACGATCGCCTCCTCGACGTGCGGCCACACCGATCCGGTGATCTCGGTGTTCGACGTGCCCTCGGCGAACCAGTCGTCGGATGCCGCCTCCTCACGCCCGCCCGCAGCGGGCGGTTCACCCGGGGGCGGTGGGGGATGCAGCATGTCGTCGACGGGCACGACGACGGACAGGTCGAAGGTCTTCGAGGCGCGGGGCGCGACGATGTCGACCGGTGCGGCACCGCCGAGGAAGCCGGCGACCGCGTCGATCGGGCGCACCGTGGCCGACAGGCCGATGCGCTGGGCGGGACGGTCGAGCAGGTCGTCGAGCCGTTCCAGGCTCACGGCCAGGTGCGCCCCGCGCTTCGTGGCCGCGACCGCGTGCACCTCGTCGACGATGACCGTGTGCACCCCTCGCAGGGTGTCGCCCGCCTGCGACGTGAGCATCAGGTAGAGCGACTCGGGGGTCGTGATGAGGATGTCGGGCGGCGCCTGCACGAGTCTGCGCCGGTCGCCCGAGGTCGTGTCGCCCGACCGCACGCCCACGGTCACCGCGGGCACATCGAGCCCGAGGCGTCGTGCCGACTGGCCGATGCCGACGAGCGGTGAGCGCAGGTTGCGTTCGACGTCGACGCCGAGTGCCTTCAGGGGTGAGATGTAGAGGATGCGGGTGGAGGGGGCATCCGTCGCCGGAGCAGTCGCCGACTTCTCGCGGAAGACCCGATCGATCGCCCAGAGGAACGCCGACAGCGTCTTGCCCGAGCCGGTCGGCGCGACCACCAGTGCGTTCCGGCCTCCCGAGATCGCCTCCCACGCGCCCACCTGGGCGGTGGTGGGGGCCGCGAAGGCGCCACGGAACCAGTCCTGCGTGGCAGGCGAGAACCGATCGAGCACCTCGCTCATCCCTCTATCTTCCCGCCGGGCGCCGACATCGACGCCCGGTTGCGCTGCGGCCCGTTGCTATGGTGTGGCTATGACGGCGGCGCGCGGGCGGAGTGCGGCGATCACCGTCGCCGTGGTCGGCACCGTGCTCGTCATCGCCTATGCGGCGCTGGCCGCCGTGCAGGTGTTAGTGCTGAACCCGCTCGCGGCCTGGCCGGGGTCCGATCTCGCGTCGATCCGTGCGGACGTCGAGTCAGCGGGCGAATCACTCAACGAGCTGACCGTGGGCATCGTGCTCGGGATCGGCGTCGCGTTGGGCGCGGTGATGCTCGTGGTGGTCATCATCGAGCGCGCGATCGGCGTGCTCGCCGCCACCGCGATCTATCTGACGCTCCTCGTGTTGGGCGAGCCGGCCTACATCTTCACCTCGTTCGGCGTCGGCATGGCGCTCGCCGACACCTACGGGATCACCGGAGGGGATGCCTCGCCCTGGGGGATGCCGCTGCACGTGACCAGCCTGCTCGCGCTCCTCGGGCTCGTCGTCGTCGGCGTGGTCGCCCTCTACCGCCGCGTGCGTCGAACGCCGGCAGCCCCGACGCCGGCCTGACCCACCGTCACTCCGGCCCGCAACATCCTCGACACGCGGCCTCGCTAGCATGGCCGCACGCTCCCCCCCCGGAGAAGAAGAGCGGATGTCGCACCCCCTCCAGACCGCATCCCATGCCCCGGTCGCGCCCCGGCGTCAGATCGGTCGCCTCGTCGTGCCCGACGTGCTCCGCGGCATCGCGATCGTCGCGATGCTCATCGCCCACGCCGACGGAGCCCTGCTGCGCGGGATGCCGGCGCCCATCGACCTCGCGATGGACGAACTGAACGACCTGGCGTCCCCGCTGTTCGCGTTCGTCATGGGGATCTCCGCACAGCTGGTGTGGGATCGCACCGTTCCCGGTCGGCGGGGCGTCGTCGTGGTGCAGCAGATGGCGCGCGGGGTCATCCTCATCGTGCTCGGTGTCTGGCTCGCCGCGTGGGGCGGATGGGTCGACGTCGTGCTCGCCTACCTCGGCGTGCTGCTCATCGTCGCGGCGCCGCTGCTCGTGCTCTCCTCGGTGTGGATCGTCGGCATCGCGGCGGCGCTCGTTCTGCTCGCCGAGCCGCTCGTGCAGACCGCCCAGCTCCTGCTCGGGCCTGCGGTCGCCGACCTCTCGGTGCCGATCGCTGCGGATGCCGCACGGTGGGTCGCCCTCGGCGCCAACTACCGCCTGCTGAGTCTTCTGCCGATGTTCCTGCTCGGTGTGCTCGCCGCACGTCGTGGAATGCCCGCGGGTGCCGCGCTCGGCCCGATCGCCGGCGTCGGGCTGATGCTCGCCGCGGTGGAGCCGATCGCGACCGCGACCCTTCCCGGCGGATGGCCGTCGGGCGGGTGGATCGACACAGCCCACGACCTCGCGCTCGTGCTGCTCGTCTACGCGGGGGTGGCCGGCCTCGCGGGCGTGCGCTCACCCGCCCTGCGGCGGGTGCTGCGGGTGCTGGCGGTGCCCCTGCGGGCGTGCGGTTCGGTCGCGCTGAGCCTGTATGTGCTGCAGATCGCCCTCATCGCGTGGTGGTGGTCGATGGGCATCGGATACCAGCGCACCGAATGGGGACTGTGGCTGGTGCTCGTGCCGGGGCTGGTGCTGATCGGGCTCGGGTGGTGGCGCGTCGTCGGCCTCGGCCCGATCGAATGGCTGCTCGGCGCCGTCACCGGGCGTTATCGCCTCATCGGTCGGCCGCAGTCCGGCGAACGCTGAGCCGCCCCACCCTAACGGGGCGCCTCGACCTCGCGCAGCACCCCGTCCCGCAGCTCGAGAGCGAGGTCGAGGCCGAGTCGCGCGAGGAAGCCATCGTCGTGGCTGACCACCACCACGGCGCCGCGGTAGCCGCGCAGCACGTCGACGACCTGATCGACGGTGTCGAGGTCGAGGTTGTTGGTGGGCTCATCGAGAACCAGCAGCTCGGGGGGTGGCGAGGCCAGCAGCAGCCGGGCGAGCGCGGCGCGGAACCGTTCGCCGCCGGACAGGCTCGACACAGGCCGGTCGACCACGGCTCCGCGCAGCAGGAACCGGGCGAGGTCGTTGCGCAACCGCACGACGTCGACGGATGCCGCCTCCCCGGCGACGTTCTCGAGCACCGAGCGGTCGTCGTCTAGTCCGTCGACCCGTTGGGGCAGGTAGCCGACATGCGGCACCGTCACGGCGGCCCGCACCTCGCCGCCCGGCACGGCGACGACCCCGGCTCCGGCGACCAGAGCGCCGAGGACCGTCGACTTGCCGGCGCCGTTCGGACCGATGATCGCGATGCGCTCCGGCCCGCGCACCACCCATTCGCGCTCGCCCGAAGAAACGGTCAGCACCCGCCGGCTCGGCGAGAGGTCAGGCGCCGGCAGCACGATGCGCATCGATGGGTCATCGCGCACGAGTCGCCCGGCCGCGTCGAGTGCGGCACGCGCGGCATCCTCCTTCCGGCCGGCCTCGCTGCGCAGGCGTCCGGCCGAGACCTGTGCGGCACCGCGCCGGCCGTGGGCGACGATCTTCGGCACCCGCTTCTCCCGTTCGGCCTTCGCGGCCTGCTGCCCGCGGGTCGCGAGCGTCGACTGCACGGCGATGCGCTGACGCTTCTCCCGCCGCAGGTCGCCGGCAGCTGCGGACTCGGTGCGTCGCGCGGCATCCTGCGCGGTCTCGAGCGCGGCGCGCCACGCGGCGTAGCCGCCGCCGGTCGTCGTGAGCCGCCCGGCGTAGAGTTCGGCGGTCTCGTCCATCAGGTCGAGCAGTGTCGTGTCGTGACTGACGACGATGAGCGCGCCCGGCCAGGCCGTGACGAGCGCGCCGAGACGGTCGCGGTGATCGCGGTCGAGGTTGTTGGTCGGCTCGTCGAGCAGGGTGATCGGCGCGCGTCGCAGGCGGATGCCGCACACCGCCGCGAGCACGGCCTCCCCTCCGGAGAGCGCGCCGACGGGTCGATCGAGCATCCCCGGGTCGAGGCCTGCGTCGGCCAGGGCTGCGCCCGCGCGGGCCTCGACGTCCCAGTCGTCGCCGACCTCCTCGAACCGGGCCGGGTCGACATCGCCGTCGGCGATCGCGCGCACGGCGCGCAGTGACCGGCCCACTCCGAGGAGGTCCGCGACCGGACGATGGACGTCGAGCGTCAGGGTCTGGGCGAGGTGGTCGACGGTGCCCGTCGTGCTGATCGCGCCGGCCGTGGGCGTGAGATGCCCGGCGATGAGTTGCAGCAGGGTGGACTTGCCGGCGCCGTTGCGCCCGATGAGTCCGGTGCGCCCGGCGCCGAATGCGCCCGACACGGATTCGAGCGCCGTGGTGCCGTCGGGCCAGGTGAACGTGACGCGGTCGAGCACGACCGCGGGTGCGGTGGATGACATGGGGTCTCCCGGGTGTGGTGGGTGCACCGACACCGGGGCTCACGCTCGAAGCGGGCCCGCACCGTGAAACGGTGACTCGACGGTGTCAGCGCCAGATGGCGGACAGGGAACCGTCGATCAATGTCACCGGAAGATCCTCACACTCGGAACAGGACGCGGGCAGTCTATCCGCGACCCGCGCGCGGCGGCTAGCCCCGCGGATCCGCCGACGCCTCGCGGATGTCGCCGAGTCGTGCCACGAGGAACGCGTGCACGTCGGCCAGCTCCGCCTCCGAGACGCTGTGGGTGAGGCCGGGATACACACGGCCGCTCAGCGCGACGACGTCGGGGAGCCACCGCACGGTGTGCTCGACGAGCGCCGCCGGAATGACCTCGTCGCGCGCGCCGCGGCCCCAGAACACCGGCGGGCGCAGCCGGGCGAGCTCGGTGTCGGTCGGCAGCCCGCCGGGTGCGACGTAGCCCGACAGGTTCACCGCGAACGCGAAGCGCTCGGGGCGCAGTCGCAGCGCCTGTAGCGACACCGCCGCGCCCTGCGAGAACCCGAGGAGACCGACGGATGCCGCGGCATCCACGTTCTCGTCGACCCAGTCGAGAACGCGCTCGGCGGCCGCGGTGATCGCCGCCGGGTCGCGGCCGTCGAGGTCGTCGATGGGATACCAGCGGTGGCCCGACATCGGCCACGGAGCGGGCATCGGCGCGCGCAGCGAGACGCCCAGGTACTCGGACGGGAGGGAGGGGAGTAGGCCCACCAGGTCGTTCTCATCCGAGCCGTAGCCGTGAAGAAGCAACAGCACAGGCCGGTCGCCGCGGTCGGCCAGCGGGGCGGCGTAGCGCACGGCGCTGCCGTCGAGGGGCGGGATCTCGCTCACGTGCCCATCCTGCCGCACCGCCCCGACACGGCGGCATCCGTTCTGCGCCGCCGGCCCCGGTCGACATCTGTGCGTCACACGCGGTGGGGTATACAGGAGGCATGGCGGTGCGAACTCCCGATCCCGACCCCTCGGAGGGGAACGACGACGCGCGCGGCGAGGTGCCGCGCGACCCGTTCCGATCGTTCGCCGGCGGTTTCGCCGAGTCGGGCGGCGGCCCGAACCCGGCATGGCTCACCGACGTCGAGCTCACCGAGGCGCGACGTCGACTGCCGATGCTCTACGTCGAGGCGCTGCCCGTGCGCACCGACGGCGTCGGCACCGTGACGCAGGTGGGCATCCTGCTGCGTGCGACGCCGTTGGGTGAGATCACCCGCACGCTGGTGTCGGGGCGGGTGCGCTACGGCGAGACCGTGCGCGACGCCCTGTTCCGTCACCTCGAGAACGACCTCGGGCCGATGGCCTTCCCGCTGCTTCCGCCCCAGCCGAACCCGTTCACGGTGGCCGAGTACTTCCCGATCCCCGGTGTCAGCCCCTTCTACGACGAGCGTCAGCACGCCGTGTCGCTCGCGTTCGTCGTGCCGGTGACGGGCACGTGCGAGCCGCGCCAGGATGCTCTCGAGGTCACCTGGATGACGCCGGAGGAGGCGGCATCCGACACGCTCTCGGCCGAGATGGAGGGCGGCCGCGGCACGCTCATCCGTCTGGCGCTCGCGAGCGTCGGCGCACTGCGCTGAGGCGCCCCCTAGGCTCGAAGGGTGAGAGAGCCGCTGCAGTTCCCTGAGGCCGCCGACGCGTGGCTCCCGTTCGTGACCGCCTTCGCCGCCGACCGCACCGCGGTCGTCTCCGACGTCGACTGGCGCCTCGTGCAGGATGCCTCGCTCGCACCGATCGAGCGGCTGGAGCTGTGGAACGAGGCGGACATCGCGCTCGGCGAGCTGCTCGGCGCCGCCTACCTGATCAGCGAGTCGCACCCGGACGCGGCCGTGCGCGAGGCCGCCGAGTCGGCCGCGCAGGAGGCCGAGGCGCTCGCCGCCGCCCGCCTGCTGAACCCCGACCTGTGGGCGGTGTTCGCCGCCGCGGATGCCGCGGCCCTCGACCCGCTCGAGCAGCGCCTGCTGTCCCACATCCGCCGCGACTTCCGCCGCGGCGGCGTCGACCTCGACGCCGAGACCCGCGAGCGGGTGCGCTCCCTCGTCGAACGTGACACCGCGCTGAGCCTGGCGTTCTCCCGCAACATCCGTGACGGCCGTCGTGAGATCCGCGTGCCCGCCGAGGGGCTCGCGGGTCTCCCGCAGGACTTCATCGACGCGCATCCGGTCGACGAGGACGGCCTCGTGACCCTCACGACCGAGTACACCGACCTCATGCCGGTGCGCGAGTACGCGCGGGTGCGCGAGACCCGCCTCGCCCTCGTCGCCGCCTACAACGACCTCGCCTGGCCCGACAACGAGTCGGTGCTCGCCGAGCTGCTCGAGGTGCGCGCCGAGCGCGCCCGCCTGCTCGGCTACGCCGACTGGGCCGAGTACGAGACCGAGACCCGCATGATCGGCTCGGGCGCCGCGATCCCGGCATTCCTCGAGCGCCTCGACATCGCGAGCGACCTCGCTTCGTCCGCCGAGTACGACCGCGTGCTCGCGCGCCTGCGGCAGGACGCCCCCGACGTCGACGAGGTCACGATCGCCGACTTCTGGTACGTGCTGGGCGCGATCAAGCGTGAGGAGTACGACGTCGACGCACAGCTGGTGCGCTCCTACTTCCCGTTCGAGCGGGTGCGCGACGGCATCCTCGACGTCACCGGGCGCCTGCTCGACATCGAGTACGTGCCGGTCGCGGCGCCCACGTGGCATCCGGATGTCGCGTCCTACGACGTCGTGCGCGGCGGCACGGCGCTCGGGCGCATCCACCTCGACCTGCACCCGCGCCCCGGCAAGTACAGCCACGCCGCCTGCTTCCCGCTCGTGCCGGGCATCGCGGGGCGGCAGCTGCCCGAGGCGGTGCTGCTGTGCAACTTCTCGCGCGGGCTGCTCGAACACGACGAGGTCGTCACGTTCTTCCATGAGTTCGGCCACCTGGTGCACGACATCCTCGCGGGCGGGCAGCGCTGGGCGCGGTTCACGGGCATCCAGACCGAGTGGGACTTCGTCGAGGCGCCGAGCCAGCTGCTCGAGGAGTGGGCGTGGGATGCGGGCGTGCTCGGGTCGTTCGCGGCGAACGCGGCCGGCGAGCCCATTCCCGCCGATCTCGTCGCCCGCATGCGCACCGCCGACGCGTTCGGCCGCGCGCTCGAGGTGCGCCGCCAGCTCGGTCACGCGACGGTCTCGTACCGACTGCACGTCGACCGGCCGGGCGACCTGCAGGGCGCGACCGAGCGGCTCTACGCCTCGACGAGCCCGGTGCAGCCGCTGCGCGGTGTGCATCCCTATGCCGGGTTCGGCCACCTCACGGGGTACGGCGCCTGCTACTACACGTATCAGTGGAGCCTCGTCATCGCCCGCGATCTGCTGTCGGCGTTCGACGGCGATCTGATGAACCCGGATGCCGCGGCCCGCTACCGCACCGAGGTGCTCGAGCGCGGCGGCACCCGCGACGCGCGCGAGCTCGTCGAGGCGTTCCTCGGCCGGCCGTTCGCGTTCGACGCCTATCGGGCGTGGCTCGCGGGCGAATGACGGGCACACCGCGCCCCGACGCCCCGACCGGGGTCATGCGCGCTGTGCTGCGCGTCGGGCCGAGCGGTGGCGCACACCGCGTGGCGCTCCGGGTCGCGGTCAGCCTCGCCGCCCCGCTCGTCGTGCTGTGGGCGCTCGGACGCCTCGACCTCAGCATCTACGCCACCTTCGGCACGTTCGCCTCGCTCTACGGCCGCTTCGACCGCTACGGCGACCGGCTGCGCATGCAGCTGGCGGCGGGCATCCAGATCATCGTGACGATGACGATCGGCACCGCACTGTCGGCCGCGGGCGTCGACGACGTCGTGCGCGTGATCGTGGTCGCGGTCTTGGCTGCGCTCGTGACGGTGCTGGCCCACCGCGCCCGCTGGCATCCGCCGGGCGCCCTGTTCACGGTGTTCGCGGGCGGCGCGGCGGCCAGCATCCCCGCGACGTTCGCGACTCTCGCCGAGCCTGCGATCATCGGTGGCGCGGCCGTCGCCTGGACGCTGCTCGTGACCGGTGCCCTCGCGGCGTGGGGCACGCTGCGGCGCGGCGCCGCCCCGCGCTCCGCACGGCCCGCGCCGCCGTCCTACCGGTCCGCCTGGGAGCTCGGCGCCACGGCCGGCATCGGCACCCTGCTCGCCGGCCTCACGGGTCTCGCCCTCCTCGGCACCCACTGGTACTGGGCGATGGTCGCGGCGGTGGCCGCCCTCGGTGGCGCGCACCTGAACGCGCGGGTCGCCCGCGGCATCCAGCGACTCGTCGGCACCCTCATCGGCGTCGTGCTCGCCGCAGGACTGCTCGCATTGCACCTGCCACCGCTCGCCACGATCGCCGTCGCCGTCGTCTGCCAGGTCGGGGCCGAGCTGTTCGTCGGCCGCAACTACGGCATCACGATGGTGTTCGTCACCCCGCTCGCGCTGTCGATGGTCGAGCTGGCCGCCCCGACCTCGCCGCAGGAGCTGCTCGTCGACCGGGTGCTCGACACGCTCATCGGCGTGGTGATCGGCACGATCGTGGCCGTCGTGTGGGCGCAGCTGCGCTCGCGCCGGCCGGCGGGCTGAGGGTCTGTCCGCCCCGTGCGCTGACTGCGCCTGCGCAGGCGCGCGCTCACCGTGACCCCGCGGATGGCGCCCGGGCCCTGGGGTCTAGGCTGCCGACGTCTCCCGCGCGATCGCCGCGACGAACGCGTCGATGTCGTGCTCGCTGGTGTCGAAGGAGCACATCCAGCGCACCTCGCGGCGCGACGCATCCCAGTCGTAGAAACGGAACGACGTGCGCAGCCGGTCGGCGACGCCCTCGGGAAGCACCGCGAACAGGCCGTTGGCCTGCGTCGGCTGCGTGAACGAGACGCCCGAGATGGACCCGTCGGCAAGCCCCGCCTCGACCCCGGCGCGCAGGCGCTCGGCCATCGCGTTCGCGTGGCGGGCGTTGCGCTGCCACAGGTCGCCGTCGTAGAGGGCCAGCAGCTGCGCCGAGACGAAGCGCATCTTCGAGGCGAGCTGCATGTTGAGCTTGCGGAGGTACGGCAGACCCTCGGATGCCGCGGCATCCAGCACCACCACGGCCTCCGCCGCGAGCGCCCCGTTCTTGGTGCCGCCGAGGCTCAGCACGTCGACGCCGACGTCGCGGGTGAACGCGGCGAGCGGCAGGTCGAGGGCGGCGGCCGCGTTGGAGATGCGTGCGCCGTCGAGGTGCAGGCGCATGCCGTGGCCGTGCGTGTGGTCGGCGAGCGCCCGGATCTCGTCGGGCGTGTAGAGCGTGCCGAGTTCGGTCGACTGGGTGATCGAGACGACGAGCGGCTGCGCGCGGTGCTCGTCGCCCCAGCCCCAGGCCTCGCGGTCCACCAGCTCGGGGGTGAGCTTGCCGTCGTCGGTGGGCACGGAGAGGATCTTGATGCCGGCGACCTTCTCGGGCGCCCCGCCCTCGTCGACGTTGATGTGCGCTGTCGACGCCGCGATCACCGCGCCCCACCGCGGCAGCATCGACTGCAGGCCGGTCACGTTCGCGCCGGTGCCGTTGAACACCGGGAACGCCGCGGCATCCGCCCCGAAGTGCCCCCGCACGACGTGCTGGAGGCGCTCGGTGTAGGCGTCCTCGCCGTAGGAGATCTGATGCCCGCCGTTTGCCGCGGCGAGGGCGGCGAGCACCTCGGGGTGCACACCGGAGTAGTTGTCGGAGGCGAATCCGCGCACGGCGGCGTCATGCAGGGTGTCCATGGTCACTCCAGCCTAGAAGCGCGGGCGCGCTCAGTCGGTGCCGCGGATGCCGCGGGTCGACGCGATCACGGTGCGCATCTTCTTCTCGAGCGCCTCGTAGAACATCGACAACGGGAACTCGTCGTCGAGCACCGCGTCGGTGTAGCCCGAGGGCGCCCCGGCGAGCACGTCGCGATCGAGGCCTGCGGCCCAGCGCGATGCGGGGTGAGGGGTGACGACCGACGCGACGAGGTCGTAGGCGGCGAGCCAGTGCGCGACCTTCGGGCGGTCGATCGAGCGCCAGTAGAGCTCGTCGATCGCCTCGCCGAGGGCGACGACCGCGTCGGGCACGCCGTCCCAGTCGAAGGTCAGCGCGGTGTCGGTCCAGTGCAGCACGCCGCGCTGGTGCAGCCAGGCGAACAGCAGCTGGCCGCCGAGCCCGTCGTAGTTGCGTACGCGGGTGCCGGTGATCGCGAAGCGGAAGATGCGGTCGAAGATCACCGCGTACTGCACGAGCGGCGCGTGCTCGAGGATGGCGCGGGCCGCGGCATCCAGCTCGTCTCCGTCGTCGATGCGGGCCGACAGTGCGCGCTCGAGGGCGACCGCCTCACGGAAGGCGGTGAGGTCGCAGCGCAGCTCCTCGAGCGAGTAGAGGAAGTAGGGCATGCGCTGCTTGATCATGAACGGGTCGAACGGCAGGTCGCCGCGCATGTGGGTGCGGTCGTGGATGAGATCCCACATGACGAACGTCTGCTCGGCGAGGGCCTGGTCGGCGACCAGGGCGGCGGCGCCCGCGGGGAGGTCGAGCTTGGTGATCTCGGATGCCGCGGCCACCACCCGCCGGAAGCGGGCCGCCTCACGGTCCTGGAAGATCGCGCCCCACGTGAACGTCGGGATCTCCCGCATCGCGACCGTCTCGGGGAAGAGCACGGCCGAGTCGGTGTCGTAGCCGGGCGTGAAGTCGAGCAGCCGCAGCGACAGGAACAGTCGGTTCGTGTAGGTCTGCTCGAGGCGGTCGACGAACTCGGGCCAGATGACCTCGCACACGAGCGCCTCGAGGTGGCGGGCACGGGAGCCGTTCTGGGTGTACATCGGGAAGACGACGAGGTGACGCAGGCCATCGACCCGGTGCCGCTGCGGCTGGAACGCGACGAGCGCGTCGAGGAAGTCGGGCACGCCCAGGCCGTCGCCGCTCCAGCGGGCGAGGTCGACGACGAGCGCGTCGAGATAGGCGGCGTCGTGGGGGAAGCGCGGCGCGAGCGCGTGCACGGCGGCGATGACCTCGCGCACGTGCGCACGGGCCGTCTCGAGATCGGATGCCGCGGCCACCGCGCCGTCGGCGCCCTGCAGCTGCTGCAGCGCGGTCGCCGCGTCCTTCAGGGCGAGCCACGCCGGGTCGCGCTCGACGCCGTGGGCGAGAGCGGGATCGATCGCGATGTCGGGGGTGATCGCGGTGACGGACATGAGGCCTCCGATCGGCGCACGGGGGAGAAACAGGGATCTGATTCCATGCTAACGGAATACTTACGTCGATTCGCTCTTCATGCCGGAAATCCTCCGATGGACCAACATGCCGCTGGTAGTCTCGCGACATGGCCGACGCCGCGACATCCGCCCCCGACGACTCGCCCGTTCCCGTCGAGGACGCGACCGACCTCGAGATCGTGCGCGCCGTGCTCGCCGACGGACGCGTCACCCTCGCACAGCTCGGCGAGCGGGTGGGCCTGTCGGTCTCCGCCGTGCAGTCGCGGCTGCGCAAGCTCGAGACCCGCGGGGTCATCACCGGCTACCGCGCCGTCGTCGACCCCGAGGCCGTCGGCAAGCCGCTCGCCGCCCTCGTCGAGATCACCCCGCTCGACCCCGGACAGCCCGACGACGCCCCCGAGAGGCTCGCGCACATCGCCGAGATCGAGGCCTGCCACTCGATCGCCGGCGACGCGAGCTACATCCTCTTCGTGCGCGTCGCGACGCCCCGCGACCTCGAGACGCTGATCCGCGACATCCGTCAGACGGCCGGCGTCTCGACCCGCACGACCGTCGTGCTGCAGACGTTCTTCGAGAACCGCCCGCTCGCCGTCTGACGGCGGCGGGCTCTGCCGCGCCGCCGTGCGGGCTCGGCCCGCCGCCGCACAACGTCGGAACCTTCTGCGGACGCGCCGTGATGCGGCATCCACTCATGGTGTGTCGGTGAAACGTTCCGACATTGTGCGGGTGGAGGGCAGGCAGACGGGCCGAGTGGGTGGATGCCCCGGCACCCGGCACCCGGCACCCGGCACCTTTGCCGCGCAAAGTCGGAACTTTGTGCGGACGCGCCGTGCTGCGGCATCCACTCACGGTGTGTCGGCGAGAATCTCCGACATTGTGCGGGTGCGAGGGCGACCGGGGGTGCGTCGCGGATGCCGCGGCCCCCGGGCACCTGTCACGACACCAGCGTCAGCACCTCGTCGTAGGCGGCGAAGGCCTCGGCCACCTCGTCGTCGGTGACGATGCAGGGCGGCACCACGTGGATGCGGTTGTCCTGCACGAACGGCAGCAGCCCGCGGGCGAGCAGCTCCTTCTTGATCGCGCCCATCGTGGCCGCCGGCAGCGGCTCCCGGGTGGCGCGGTGGGCGACGAG
Organism: Microbacterium sp. 71-23; assembly: GCF_001897265.1. Lineage (NCBI taxonomy): Bacteria > Bacillati > Actinomycetota > Actinomycetes > Micrococcales > Microbacteriaceae > Microbacterium > Microbacterium sp. 71-23. Next base: position 26,030 of record NZ_MKSL01000018.1, on the reverse strand, counting down.
CTCCATCGCCCAGAAGACGCCGGTGCCGCGCACCTCGCCGATCGCGGCGTGCTTCTCCGCGAGTTCCGCCAGGCGGGGTGCGATCGAGTCCTCCCCGATGCGGCGCGCATTCTCGACGATGCCCTCGGCCTTCATCGCATCGATCGTCGCGACCGCGGCCGCCGTCGCGAGCGGATGTCCCGAATAGGTGAGTCCGCCCGGGAAGACCCGCTCGTCGAACTGCGACGCGATCGCGTCGGAGATGATGACGCCGCCGAGCGGCACGTACCCCGAGTTCACGCCCTTCGCGAAGGTGATGAGGTCGGGGCGCACATCGAAGTCCTCGAAGGCGAACCAGCGCCCGGTGCGACCGAACCCGGCCATCACCTCGTCGAGGATCAGCACGATGTCGTAGCGGTCGCAGATCTCCCGCACCCCCGCGAGGTAGCCGGGCGGAGGCACCATGACGCCCGCGGTGCCCGGGATCGACTCCAGCAGGATCGCCGCGACCGTGGACGGGCCCTCCGCCTGGATGACGCGCTCGAGGTGGTGCAGCGCCCGGGCCGACTCCTCCTCGGGGGTCGTGGCCCAGAACTCGCTGCGGTAGAGATACGGGCCGAACACGTGCACGTGTCCGCGGGCGAACTCGTTCGGGATGCGGCGCCAGTCACCCGTCGCGACGATCGCCGCCCCGGTGTTGCCGTGATACGAGCGGTAGCGCGAGATGACCTTGTCGCGCCCGGTGACCAGCCGCGCCATGCGGATGGCGTTCTCGTTCGCGTCGGCGCCGCCGTTGGTGAAGAACACCTTCTCGAAGCCGTCGGGCGCGAGACCCGCGATGCGCTCGGCCGCCTGCCCGCGGGTGAGGTTCGCCGTCGACGGAGCGATGGTCGTCAGCAGCTCCGCCTGGGCGACGATGCCCGCGACGACGGCCGGATGCTGGTGGCCGATGTTCACGTTGACGAGTTGGCTCGAGAAGTCGAGGTAGGTGCGACCCGAGTGGTCCCACACGCGGGTGCCGGCGCCGCCGGCGATGACGAGGGGCGTGAGGGATCCCTGCGCCGACCACGAGTGGAAGACGTGGGCACGGTCGAGTTCGCTCGTGAGGGTGTCGAGGGTGGGGTCGCTGCTCATGGGGTGCTTTCGTGTCTGGTTCGGTGATGCGGGGGCCCGGGCGGACAACGACCCGGGCCCCCGCGCGGCGGCTTAGTTGCCGCCCTCCTTGAGGGTGACCGTGAGGGGAGTGAAGCCACTGCCCGTCACGTCCACGCCCTCGGCCTTCAATTCGTCCAGCGCCTTCTGCACGTACTCGTTCGAGTACGCCGTCGACGGCGGATCCTTCGTGATGATCGTCGAGCCGGTCTCGTTCTTCGTGTTGAGGGCGATGCCGACCGTCTGGTCCCACTGGTTCTTGTTGATGATGCCGATTCCGCTCGTCGAGGGCCAGATCAGCTTGTTGACCTCGTTGGTCATCCACAGCTGGTGGCTGGTGCCGAGGGTGGACCCGGCCTGGGTCACGATGTCCGCCGCCTGCTGCGGGTTGTCGCGGGCGTAGATCCATCCCTCGATCGACGCCTTGATGAACTTCACCGCGGTGTCGGCGTACGCCGGGTCGCTCGAGAGCTTCGCGGTGTCGGCCCAGATGGCGTCCTGCAGCATCGCGGTGCCGTAGTCGTTCCAGTTGATGACGTTCAGGTCGCTCGGCTGGTACAGCTTGCCGGTGGCGGGGTTGATCGTCTCGAGCACCTGCGCGTACTCGTTGTACGTCATGGCCTGTGCCGCGTCGATGTCACCGGACAGGAATCCGTTCATGTCGAACGCCTGCTGCACGAGGGTGATGTCCTTCGTGGTGTCGATTCCGGCCTTCTGCATGCCGGCGAACAGCTCCCACTCGTTGCCGTAGCCCCAGCTGCCGACCTTCTTGCCCTTGAGGTCCGCGGGCGTGGTGATGCCCTTGTCCTTGAAGGAGATCTGCGTGGTGCCCGAGCGCTCGAAGATCTGCGCGATGTCGGTGACGTTCGTGCCCTTCTCGATCGAGCCGAGCACCTTCGGCACCCAGGAGATCGCGAAGTCGGCGTCGCCGGAGGCGAGCACGTCGATCGGCACCGTGTCGGTGCCGGCCTCCTTGATCGTGACGTCGAGGCCTTCCTTCTCGTAGAACCCCTGGGCGACGGCGGCGTAGTACCCCGCGAACTGCGCCTGCGGAACCCACTGCAGCTGCAGGGTCACGGGGGTGAGTCCCGCGCTGCTGCTCGACGACGGGGTCGACGACGTGGAACACGCGCTCAGCGTGATCGCCGCGACGACGCCGGCGGCGCCGAGCGCCAGCATCCTTCGTGTGCTGTGCTTCATGGTGCTTCTCCTCTCGGTGGTGCATCGGTGGTGCTTCGGGTGTCCGTCGCGTGCTGCACGACGAAGAGGGACGGATGCCGCGGCCCGGGGCCGCGTCATCCGGTGGGTCTCAGGCGCGCCAGCGCGAGGGTCTCGAGCAGGGCGGTGGCGCAGTAGAACACGAGTCCGGTGACGATCGCGCCGAGCACGAACGCCCACGCCAGCGCGTAGTTGCTCGACGAGACCGCCGAGGTGATCGCCTTGCCGAGCCCTGAGACGGGCCCGCCGAAGTACTCGGCGACGAGGGCCGAGATCACCGCGAGCGACGAGGCGATGCGCACACCCGTGAACAGGAACGGAACCGCACCCGGCACCGTCACGGTGCGTGCCGTCTGCCAGCGCCCCGCCGCGTAGGAGCGCAGCAGGTCACGGTGCAGCGGGTCGACGGTGCGCAGCCCCCGCAGGGTGTTGACGTAGACGGGCACGAGCACGGCGATCGCCGCGATCATCTGGCGGCCGGTCTCGACGCTCGCCCCGAACATCGCGTAGAACACCGGCGCGAGAGCGACGATCGGGATGACCGACAGCGCCGTCACGACCGGGGCGCTCAGCTCGTCGAGCGGGCGCCACGCCGCGGCGAGCACCGCCAGCACGACTGCGACGAGCGTGCCGACGACGAGGCCCACCAATGCGTTCGCGGCCGTGCCGAGACTCGCCTGCACGATGACGCCCGCGCTCGCCGCGAACTGGCCCGCGATCGTGAACGGTGCCGGCAGAGCCGAGCCTTTCGCAGGGAACGCCGTCACCAGCAGCTGCCAGACGAGCACCACGGCGATCCCGAAGACGATCGGGGCGAGCACGGTGCGCAGGCGCGGGGCGGTCATCGGTTCTCGACGCCCTTCGCCCCCGCCGAGGGGGACCCGTGCAGGGCCTCGCGCACCGCGCTGACGCGCTCGAAGAACGCCTCGTCCTCGCGCAGCTCCTCGGTGCGCTCACCGCGCAGATCCATCGTCAGGATCTCGCGGATGCGGCCTGGCCGCGGCGACATCACCACGACCCGGTCCGAGAGGAACACCGCCTCGGGGATCGAGTGGGTCACGAACACGACCGCGGCGCCCGTCTCCGCGCAGATGCGGGCGAGCTCGGTCTGCATGGTCTCGCGGGTCATCTCGTCGAGCGCACCGAACGGCTCGTCCATGAGCAGCAGCCGCGGCTTCTCGGCGAACGCGCGCGCGATCGCGACGCGCTGCTGCATCCCGCCCGAGAGCTGGTCGGGGTGCCGGTCGGCGAAGTCGCCGAGGCCCACCAGCTCGATCAGCTCGTCGGCGCGCGCGCGGCGCTCGGCGCGCGGCATCCCGTGCAGCTCCATCGGCAGCTCGATGTTGCCCCGCACCGTGCGCCACGGCAGCAGCGCGGCCTTCTGGAACGCGATGCCGTAGTCCTGGTCGAGGCGTGCCCGCGGCGCCGTCTTGCCGAACACCGTCAGCTCGCCCGCGGTCGGGGTGTCGAGGTCGGCGATCAGACGCATGAGCGTCGACTTGCCGCATCCGCTCGGACCGATCAGCGAGACGAACTCGCCGGCCGCCACCTCGAGGTCGATGCCCGAGAGGGCGTCGACCGTGCGTCCGCGTCCGGTGCGGAAGGTCTTGTCGACCCCGCGCACGTGCACCGCGATCTCGGTCATGCCGACACCTCGTTTCGTCGGTAGCGCCGCAGCGCCAGGGAGAGGAGGGCGACCAGGCCCGCGGCGGCGAGGCCCATCAGCACGGCGCCGAAGATCGGTGACCACTGCTTGGCCGGGTCGGCGCTGCCCGATGCCGCGAACTCGACGATCGCGCGGCCGATGCCGCCGCGCAGTCCGATCGACACCTCGGCGACGATGGTGCCCACCACCGCATTGACCGCGGCCAGACGCAGGGCCGGGAGGAGGAACGGGATGCTGGCGGGCACCCGCACCGCGAGGAACGTGCGCCACCACCCCACCCCGTAGGCGCGCATCAGGTCGAGGTGCTCGGCGGTCGGCGACCCGAAGCCGCGCAGCGCCCCGATCGACACGGGGAAGAAGGCGAGGTAGCTCGCGATGAGCGCGACCGACATCCAGTCCTGCCACTCGAATCCGCCGGTGGAGAGCTGCGTGCCGATGCGTCGCACGAGCGGTGCGAGCGCGATGAGCGGAACGGTCTGGCTGAGCACGACCCACGGCAGGAGCGCCGACTGCGCGGTGCGGAAGCGCTGCATGACGATCGCGATCGCGATGCCGACCACGACACCCACGAGCCATCCGACGACGGCGATGCCGAAGCTGAACGACGCCGCCTGCAGCGTCGCGAGCCACAGAGCGGGCGAACCGGCAGCCCGCGTGACCGGCGACAGGGCCCGGTCGAGCATCGCGCCCAGGTGAGGCATCGCCAGGTCGGAGGCGCGCGGCAGCACCGTGATCCCCGCGATCACCACGCCGGTGTCGGGGGCGAGGGCCTTGTAGACCTCCCATGCGACGCCCACGAGCACCACCCCGGCGATGCCGAGGAGGATCGGGCGCAGGCGGCGCATCATCGCTTCGCGGTCACCTGGTCGGCGAGGGCGGGGATGACGGTCTCGCCGTACACCCGCATCGTCTCCTCCTTGTTGTCGTGCTGGAGGTAGCCCGCGAACTGCGTCACCCCGATGGCCCGCAGCTGCTCGAGCTTGGCGATGTGGTCCTCCGCGGTGCCGAGCAGGCAGAAACGGTCGACGATCTCGTCGGGCACGAAGTCGACGTGGTCGTTGTGCGCGCGGCCGTGCGAGTTGTAGTCGTACCCGGTGCGTCCGGCGATGTAGTCCGTGAGCGCCGCCGGAACGTCGCCCGCAGTGCCGTACTTCGAGACGATGTCGGCGACGTGGTTGCCCACCATTCCGCCGAACCAGCGGCACTGATCGCGCATGTGCTCCCAGTCGTCGCCGATGTACATCGGCGCCGCGACGCAGAAGGCGATCGACTCGGGGTCGCGGCCGGCGGCGGCCGCGGCATCCTTCACGACCTTGATCATCCAGGCCGCGATGTCGACGTCCGCCAGCTGCAGGATGAAGCCGTCGCCCACCTCGCCGGTGAGCTTCAGCGCCATCGGGCCGTAGGCCGCGACCCAGACGTCGAGCTCCGAGCCGCGACTCCAGGGGAACTGCAGGGTGGCGCCCCTGTACTCGACCGGGCGGGAGTTCGCGAGCTCGCGGATCACGTGGATCGACTCGCGCAGCTCCGACATGGTCACCGGCTTGCCGTTCGTGACCCGCACCGCCGAGTCGCCGCGGCCGATGCCGCAGATCGTGCGGTTGCCGTACATCTCGTTCAGGGTCGCGAACACGCTCGCGGTGACGGTCCAGTCGCGGGTGGCGGGGTTGGTGACGAACGGGCCGACGACGATGCGCTTGGTCGCGTTCAGGATCGCCGAGTGGATGACGTACGGCTCCTGCCAGAGCAGGTGCGAGTCGAAGGTCCACAGGTGGGAGAAGCCGTGCGCCTCGGCGAGCTGTGCGAGCTGCACCGTGCGGGCGGCGGGCGGGTTGGTCTGCAGGACGACGCCGAAATCCATGTGCCGCCCCCTCAGACCAGGTACTGGCTCAGGCCGCGCTTGATGTAGCGCCCGTCGCCCTTGCTGCCGAGGTAGGAGCCGCCGTCGACGACGACCTTGCCGCGGGAGACGACCGTGTCGACGTGTCCGTCGATCTCGAACCCCTCCCAGGCCGAGTAGTCCATGTTCATGTGGTGGGTCTTCCCCACCCCGATCGAGGTGTGGCCGTTCGGGTCGTAGACCACGACATCGCCGTCGGCGCCGGGCTGGATGACGCCCTTCTTGCCGTACATGCCGAACATGCGCGCCGGTGTGGTGCTGGTGAGCTCGACCCAGCGGGGGAGGGTGATCTGACCCGACACGACCCCCTGGTACATGAGGTCCATGCGGTGCTCGACCGATCCGATCCCGTTGGGGATCTTCGCGAAGTTGCCGATGCCCATGTCCTTCTGGTCCTTCATGCAGAACGGGCAGTGGTCGGTCGAGACCATCTGGATGTCGTTCGTGCGCAGGCTCTGCCACATGTGGTGCTGGTGACCCTCGTGCTTCGAGCGCAGCGGAGTCGAGCACACCCACTTCGCGCCCTCGAAGTCGCCCCACTCCTCGCTGACGGCGCCGAGCTGGTCCTCGAGCGAGAGGTAGAGGTACTGCGGGCAGGTCTCGCCGAACACGTTGAGGCCGCGGTCGCGGGCGGCGGCGATCTGCTCGACGGCCTGCTTGGCGCTCACGTGCACGACGTAGAGCGGCGCACCGGTCAGGTCGGCGATCATGATCGCGCGGTGGGTGGCCTCCTCCTCGGCCTGCCACGGCCGGCTGATGCCGTGGTAGTACGGGCTGGTCTTCCCGGCCTCGAGCGCCTGCTGCACGAGCACGTCGATGATCGCGCCGTTCTCGGCGTGCATCATCATCATCGCGCCGTTGTCGGCGCCCTTCTGGAACGCCCGCAGGATCTGCCCGTCGTCCGAGAGGAAGACGCCCTTGTAGGCCATGAAGAGCTTGAAGGATGTCACGCCCTCGGCGATCAGCTCGTCCATCGCGGTCAGCGACGAGTCCTGCACGTCGGAGAGGATCTGGTGGAACCCGTAGTCGATCGCGCAGTTGCCGGCGGCCTTCTCGTGCCACGCGTGGTACTGCTCGAGGATGTTCTGCTCGGGGTACTGCACGACGAAGTCGACGATGCTCGTCGTGCCGCCGATCGCGGCGGCACGGGTGCCGGTCTCGAAGGTGTCGCTGGCGAAGGTGCCGCCGAAGGGCATCTCCATGTGGGTGTGGGCGTCGATGCCGCCGGGGATGACGTACTTGCCGGTCGCGTCGACGACGGTGTCGACCGAGCGGGCGAGGTCGTGCCCGAGCAGTGTCGAGCCGGGCGCGAGCACCGCGACGATGGTCTCGCCGTCGATGAGCACGTCGGCGTCGCCCGTGCCGGTCGCGTTGACGACGGTGCCGCCGGTGATGAGGGTCGTGGCCATGGGTCGCTCCTGTCGAATCGGATGCCGCTGCGCGCCGGTCGGGCTCAGGGAGCCGTGATCTCGTCGTAGGTGTCGGGGCGGCGGTCGCGGAAGAACTGCCAGTCGTCGCGCATCTCCTGCACGAGGTCCATGTCGAGGTCGCGGATGAGGATCTCCTCGGACTCGCCCGAGCCGAGCGCGCCGACGTAGTTGCCGCGCGGGTCGACGATCTGGCTGGTGCCGTAGAAGGTGACCGCCTCGTCGCCGTACTCGTTGTCCTCGCGGCCGACGCGGTTGGGGGCGAGGACGAAGTAGCCGTTCGCGACCGCCGCGGCGGGCTGCTCGATCTCCCAGAGGCGGTTCGAGAGGCCTGGCTTGGTGGCGTTGGGGTTGAAGGCGAGATGGGCGCCGTTGAGGCCGAGCTCGCGCCAGCCCTCGGGGAAGTGCCGGTCGTAGCAGATCACCACGCCGACCTTGCCGACGGCGGTGTCGAAGACCGGGTAGCCGAGGTTGCCCGGACGGAAGTAGAACTTCTCCCAGAACTTCTCGACGTGGGGGATGTGGTTCTTGCGGTACTTGCCGACGATGGTGCCGTCGGCGTCGACGACGACGGCGGTGTTGTAGTAGACGCCGGTCTGCTCCTCCTCGTAGATCGGGAGGATCATGACCATGCTCAGCTCCTTGGCGAGCGCGGCGAAGCGCTGCACGATGGGGCCGTCGGCGGGCTCCGCGTACCGGTAGTACTTCTTGTCCTGCGTGATGCCGAAGTAGGGGCCGTAGAAGAGCTCTTGGAAGCAGATGACCTGCGCTCCCTGGGCCGCGGCATCCCGGGCGAACTGCTCGTGCTTGTCGAGCATCGATGCCTTGTCGCCCGTCCAGGTGGTCTGCGTGATGGCCGCGCGTACCGTCGTCATGTTCGCCTCCGTCGACGTCTGTGCACCCGCGCAGCGATCACCGCTGACGGGGTGCGACGGACGCGCCGGCGGGGTCATCCCGTTCTGTTACTGTTCTGCTTGAACATTTCTCTTCGGTTTCCCGCTGTGACGCATCCGTAAATCTCGTGCGCCGGGAAGGACATCGGATGCCGCGCCTCGCCGCCCTCGCGAACCTCGCCGAGCGCACGCCGCGCGCGATCGCCGCAGAGATCGCCCGCCTGGTCACGGAGGGTGCTCTCGCCCCGGGCGAGCGGCTGCCGACGGTGCGCGAGGTGGCATCGGATCTCGGAGTGTCGGCCGGCACGGTGAGCGCCGCATGGCACGCGCTCTCGGGTGCCGGGGTCATCGTCTCGCGCGGGCGGGCGGGCTCGTTCGTGCGGGTCGATCGCGCCGGCTGGCTGAGCCCCCGGGTGCAGGATCTCGCCGCTGCGCCCCTCGAGACGCGGCTCGACCTCTCGCTCGGCACGCCCGATCCCGCCCTGCTGCCGCCGCTCGAGGCGGCGTTCTCGCGGGTGTCGCCCCGAGCCGACACCGGCCGCTACCACGACCTGCCGGTGCTGCCCGAGCTCGGTGCCCTCTTCGCCGAGACCTGGCCGTCGCCCGCCGAGACGATCACCGTCGTCGATGGGGCGCTGGACGGCATCGCCCGCACCCTCGAGCAGGTCGTGCGCTTCGGGGACCGGGTCGCCGTCGAGTCGCCCGGGTTCCCGTACTTCTTCGATCTGCTCGAGGCGCTGGGCGCCGAGGCGGTCCCTCTCGAGCTCGATGCCCTGGGCGTCGCGCCGGCGTCGCTGCAGCGCGCACTCGTGCGGCGACCGAGCGCGGTCATCCTGCAGCCACGGGCCCAGAACCCCACCGGCGCATCGATGGACGCCGAACGTGCCCGCGCGCTCGCGCGCGTGATGCGCGCCGCTCCCGGTGGCGACCGCGTCGTCGTGATCGAGGACGACCACTCCGGTCTCATCTGCTCGGCGCCCGATGTGACCCTCGCCCGGTGGATCCCGGGTCAGGTCGTGCACGTGCGCAGCTTCTCGAAGTCGCACGGGCCCGACCTGCGCATCGCCGCGCTCGGCGGGCCGGCGCACATCGTCGAGCGGGTGGTCTCGCGACGCATGCTCGGCCCGGGGTGGACGTCGCGGCTGCTGCAGACGGTGCTGCTCGGCCTCCTCACCGATGACGGCGCCGTCGCGCGGGTGCGCACCGCCCGTCTCGTCTACCGCGACCGGGTCGACCGCCTCGCGGTCGCGCTGCGCAAACGCGGCATCGACGTCGGCGACCCCGACGGAATCAACCTCTGGCTCCCCGTCGTCTCCGAGCGCGCGGCCCTCGTGAGGCTGGCCGCCGCGGGCATCGCGGTGGCGGCCGGGTCGCCGTTCGTGATGGGCGAGCCGCCCGAGGCGCACGTGCGGGTGACGGCCGGGCTCGCGGCATCCAATGTGCTCGGCATCGCCGACGCGCTCGCTGACGCGGCCGTCGCCCCGCCGCTCACCTGACCGGCGCGCGGCCCGGCGGCTCCCACCCCACCCGCCGCGCGCCCGTCGGTGGTTCCCATCCCACCCGCCGCGCGCACCGTCGGAACTTTTGGCCGCCACGCCGTGCTGTGGCATCCGCCTGCGGCGTGTCAGGCAGAAGTTCCGACCGTGCGCGGCGAGTCGGCGGGCGATGCGGAGGCGAGTGCGCTGCGACGAAAGTGGCCGCACCCGAATACACCCCGAGACGGATGCCGCGTCCGGCCGCCTCCCGTAGCGTGAGACGGTGTTCCGACCCCTGACCCGCCCGCAACTGGCGTTCGACCTCGTGCTCGCCGCGGGGTTCGTGCTGCTCCTGGTGCTGCCGGAGCTCACGCCGTACTGGTTCGGCACGGTCGGATTCGGGCCGGCGCAGCCCGTCGTCGGACTCGTCTTCGCTGCCGCCGTCGCCGCGCGCCGCTGGTCGCCGGCGCTCGCGCTGGGGCTCGCGTGGCTCGCCGCGATCGGACAGATGGTCGCCCTGCTGACCCCGCGCCCGAGCAATCTCGGCGCCCTGATCGTGCTGTATGCCGTCGCGGCGTACGGCTCCCGGCGGATGTCCCGTCTCGCCCTCGCCTCCGCCGTCGGCGGGGCGGCCATCGCGACCGCGTACCTGTCGATCTTCCAGGGCGTGTGGGGGCTGGCCGCCGCGACGAACCGCTTCTCGTTCCCGCTCGAGCGAGTCGTGATCGTCGGCTTCGTGTTCGCCTTGATCCTGTTCGCGCTGCTGCTGTCGTGGACGGCCGGAGCCCTCGTGCGCTCGATCCGGGTCTCCCGCGAGACCCGGGAGGCCCAGCGCCGCGCCGAGGCGGAGGCGGCGGCCGAGCAGGAGCGGGTGCGCATCGCCCGCGACATGCACGACATCGTCGGCCACTCGCTGGCGGTGGTGATCGCCCAGGCCGACGGGGCGCGGTACGCCGCGGCATCCGACCCCGAGGCGACGACCGCGGCCCTCGCGACGATCGCGTCGACGGCCCGCGCCGCGCTCACCGACGTGCGCCTGCTGCTCGAGCAGCTGCGGCACAGCCAAGGCGCCGGCCCGCAGCCCGGACTCGCCGACCTCGATGCGCTGTTCGCGCAGGTGCACGGGGCGGGCATCGACCTGCGGGTGGAGGTGCGTCCGCCGCTCGCCGATCCGCCGGCACCGCTGCAGCTGGCGGTCTACCGCATCGTGCAGGAGGCGCTCACGAACGCCCTGCGCCACGGCGACGGCGGCGCGGTGAGCGTGCGGGTCGCGTGGAGCGAGGAAGCCGTGTCGGTCGAGGTGCGCAACGGCGTGCGCCCGGGCGGTGAGCCGAGCGCCCCGGCGCCGGGCCACGGCATCATCGGCATGACCGAGCGTGCCCACCTCGTCGGCGGATCGCTCGGCGCGGCGCCCCGCGGCGACGAGTTCGTCGTCGTGGCGGTTCTCCCGCGGGGCCTCGCGTGATCCGGGTGGTGCTGGTCGACGACCAGGCGCTGTTCCGCGCGGGCATCCGCATGGTGCTCGACTCGCAGCCCGACATCGAGGTGGTCGGCGAGGCGGGCGACGGGCGCGAGGGCGTCGCAGTCGCGCGGGTGATGCGCCCCGACATCGTGCTGATGGACATCCGCATGCCCGTCCTCGACGGCATCGCCGCGACGGCGGAGCTACTGGGCGACGACGACCCGCCCCGCGTCGTCATGCTCACCACGTTCGACCTCGACGAGGCCGCCGCGCGCGCGATCCGGGAGGGCGCGAGCGGCTTCCTGCTGAAGGACGCCGAGCCCGAGTTCCTCCTCGCCGCGGTGCGCACGGTGCACGCGGGGTCTGCGGTGATCGCGGCATCCGCGACCCGCGAGCTGTTCGCATCGATGACGGATGCCGCACCCCGCCCCGCGCCCGCGGCCTTCGCCGCCCTCACCGAGCGCGAGCGGGAGATCTTCGCGCTCGCCGCGCGCGGGCTCTCCAACGCCGAGATCGCGACGGGAGAGTTCCTGTCGGAGGCCACGGTCAAGACCCACGTCAGCCGCATCCTCACGAAGCTCGGCCTGCGCGACCGCGTGCAGCTCGTCGTGTTCGCGTACGAGCACGGGCTCGCCTGACGCGCACCGGCACGCGGCGACGCGCGCCGCGCGAGGTCATCCTCCGGGATGACCCCGATGCGACCCGCGGGCGACGCGGCATCCGGGCGCGTCTTCGTAGCGTCGACGACATGGATGACTCGACCACCCCGCCCCCGCCCGCCGCGCGCGTCGCGCACCTCACCAAGACCTACGGCTCGACCGACAACCCGGTGCGCGCCCTCGACGACGTCTCGCTCTCGATCGGGCGCGGCGAGTTCACCGCGATCATGGGCCCGTCGGGGTCGGGAAAGTCCACGCTCATGCACGTGATGGCGGCGCTCGACGCTCCGACGTCGGGTCGGGTGTGGCTGGGGGAGACGGAGATCACCGGTCTCGGCGACACCGAGCTGACGCTGCTGCGCCGTCGTCGCATCGGCTTCGTCTTCCAGGCGTTCAACCTGGTGCCCACCCTCGACGTGCGCGGCAACATCGCCCTGCCGATCGAGCTCGACGGGCGTGCGCCGACCGCGCTCGAGCGGGCACGCATCGACGGGCTCGTCGAGTCGCTCGGTCTCGCGAACCGGCTCACCCATCGCCCGCACGAGCTCTCCGGCGGCCAGCAGCAGCGCGTCGCGATCGCCCGCGCCCTCGCCACCGCGCCCGACCTCGTGTTCGCGGACGAGCCGACCGGCAACCTCGACTCCCGTTCGGGCGCCGAGGTGCTGCGCCTGCTGCAGACCGCGTCGCGCGAGCACGGACAGTCGATCGCGATGGTCACCCACGACCCGATCGCCGCGAGTCACGCCGACCGCGTCGTACACCTCGCCGACGGTCGCGTCGTCGCCGACACCCGCGGCCAGAGCGCCGAGGAGATCTCGGCGTTCATGACGGCTCGCGAGCTGCGCGCCACTGAGGCCGCGTCATGACCGCGGTGACCGCCGTCGCCTCGCCGCCGCGCGTGCGGATCGGCGGGTTCTCGCTGCGCGAGCGCGGAACCGGCGCCACCGTGCTGATCGCCGCGGTCGCGACCGCGTTCGCCGTCGTGCTGCTGAGCGCGACCGCGTTCCTGTCGGCCTCGATCTCCGCCAACCCGCACGTCGGCGAGTCGCGCACGTTCGCGGTGGTCAGTGGCATCCTCACGAGCCTGCTCGTCGGGGTCGCCGTGTACGTCGCCTCGATCGTCACGGCGAACACGTTCGCGACGGTCGTCGCGGGCCGCGTACGCCAGATCGCCCTGTTGCGTCTGCTCGGCTCCACCGCCCGCTCCCAGCGCCGCGACGTCGCCCGCCTCGGACTCGTCGCGGGGATCGTCGGCGCCGTCGCGGGGCTCGTCGGCGGCACGGTGCTGTCGTTCGCCGGCGTGTGGGTGCTCGAGAATGCCTACGGCATCGCGGCGCCCGGGCTCGAACTGATCCGCCCGGTGCTCCTCGTGCCGGCGGCGGTGGTCGCGCTCACCACGTGGGCCGGCGCGTGGGCGGGCTCGCGTCGGGTGCTGCGGGTCACGCCGATGGCCGCGCTCGGACAGGCGGTCGAGGCATCCACTCAGGAGCTGTCGCGCTCGCACGGCCGCACGGTCGCCGCGCTCGTGCTCGGGGCGTCGGGTGTAGGCCTTCTCGCGCTCGGCGTCGTCGTAGGGCTCTCTTCGCCCTATGGCGTGCTCATCGCGTTCCCCGGCGGGCTCCTCTCATTCACCGCCCTCGCCCTGGGCGCGCACCTCGTGATGCCGCCGGTGCTGCGTCTGATCGGTCGCCTCTTCGGCCGGTCGGCCGTCGCCCGCCTCGCCGCAGAGAACGCGCTGCGGCATCCGGAGCGGTCCAGTCGTATGGCGATCGCGCTCGTGATGGGCGTCGCGCTCGTGATGATGTTCGCCGTCGCCGGCTCCAGCGCGATCGGCGTGCTCGTCGCCTCCGCCGGTGGTGAGGCGCCGCCGGAGATGACCGCGGGCTTCACCGGATTCACCACGGTCATGATGGCCCTCGTCGCCGTCTGCGGAGTGATCGCCGCGATCGGCGTCGTCGACCAGCTCGCGCTCGGTGTGCATCAGCGGCGCCGCGAGTTCGCGCTGCTGCGCGCCCTCGGGCTCTCGTCCCGGCAGGTGCGGCTGGTCGTGCTGCTCGAGGCGGTGCACCTCGTGCTCGCGTCGCTCGTCGTCGGCATCGTGCTCGGCACCGCGTACGGCTGGGCGGGGGCGCAGGCCGTGCTCGGGTCGGTGAAGCTGACGCCGGATGCCGCGGCCACCCTGGTCTGGCCGGTGATCCCGCCGATCCCGCTCATCGTGGTGATCGCGGCGACCGTGGTCGTCGCCCTGGTGGCGACGGTCGTGCCGACGCGCATCGCGACCCGCACGAGCCCGGTCGCCGCCCTCGCGCAGGACTGAGCGCGGCGCGCGCACGGCGCTCGGCGCGCGTCGAGTGGGGTCCTCCCCCGCCGCTCGGCGCCCCCACCTCGGCGCCCCCGCCTCGGGGACAGCTCCGCGACCCACTCCGCGCCCTCCGCGCGCCACTCCGCGCCCCCCGCGCGCATCGTCGGAACTTCTGGCCGCCACCCCGCGCCGCGGCATCCGTGCTCGGCGCGTCGGTCGGAAGTTCCGACGTTGTGCGGAGGGTGTGTTCGCCCGACGGGCGAACACCTCGGGGTCAGAGGGCGGGTCACACCCCGGGTCACACCCCGGGGTCGCACCGCGGGCTGATCCAGGGTCACACCGCGGGTCGGCGCGCGGTCAGGGCTGCGGGTCGTGCGCCCACGAGGGCGCGAGCGCACGGATGCGCGTCGCCCGCCACTGCCAGGTCGCCCACAGGCCGGGCCAGAGGGCGGGCGCCGCGCGTCCGCCGATGACGAGGCGCTCGCGCCAGAGCGTGCGGCGGGGATCCCCAGGTGCGGCCGAGATCGCCATCTGGTGGTCCCAGACATCGAGCGCCGCGAGCGGCCCGGTGAGCGGGGTGCCCGAGTCCCGCACGATGCGCACCTGACCGTCGGGGCCGTCGACGACGCGATCGGTGATCGCGATGAGCTGCCGCCCGATCGTGATGCCCGCGGCGACCAGGTCGACCGCGGCATCCGTCCCGGGCTCCCAGCGGGTCGGCAGCGGCTCGAGCGGCCGCATCTCGACGAGCGGTCCGTACAGCTCCGCCGCGGCGCGCGGCGAGTGCACGGCGCGCCAGGCGGCATCCGCATCGCAGTCGATCACGAACTTCAGCAGCACGCGCATGCGCCCAGTGTCACACGGGTGGCCGTCCGCGCGGGGCGGCATACGCTGGCAGGATGCCGTCCCCCGCCGATCAGTCCCGCTATCAGGTGCGTGTCGAGTGGGGGGTGGCGGGCCTCGCCCGCCTCGCGCCGGCCGATGTCGTGGTGGTGGTCGACGTACTGCGCCTGTCGACGACGGTGACGGATGCCGCGGCCCGCGGCGACTCCGCCGCGCTCACCGATCTCGCGGGGCAGTCGGGCGCACCGGTCGCGGTGGCTGCGGCGGCGAGCGGGGCGACGGTGTTCGCGGGGTCGCTGCGCAACCCCGGGGCGGTCGCACGCGCGGTGCTCCACGAGCAGCACCGTCGCGGGCAGCGCACCTCGATCGCGGTGATCGCCGCCGGAGAGCGCGACGGCGACGACGTGCGGTTCGCCGTGGAGGATCTCTTCGGCGCGGGGGCGGTTGTATCCGCTCTCGGCGATCTCGGTGTCGATCACACGTCGCCCGAGGCGGCCGCGGCGTGCGAGGCGTTCCGCGGGCTTCGACCGGCCCTGCGCCACCTGCTCACCGCGAGCGGCAGCGGCCAGGAGTTGATCGCGGGTGACGCGCGGGCCGACGTGCTCGCCGCCGCCGAGGTCGACGCGGTCGACGCGGTCGCGGTGCTGCGCGACGGCGTGTTCGTTCCGCGTGCCTGAGCGCGCGGCGACGTGTTCGTGCCGCTCGGCTGAGAGCGCGGCGACGTCAGCGACGCCCGCCCCGACCATCGGCGACGCCGCAGACTCCGCTCAGCGGGGCGTCATCGCGGCGCGCCGTTGTGCCGGCGTGATCTCACGCCGCGACCAGACCAGCACGAAGCGCGGGTCGAACCGGGGGGCGCATTTCGCGCACGACGTGGCGCGCACGGCGCGTCGGTGCCGGTAGACGGTGTGCCCGGCCGGGCAGACGCCGACCCACGGCGCGAGCTCTGTCGCGGTCTCGCCGCGGTGGGTCGTGCCGCCGACGTAGCCCAGGTCGTGCGCGATCGCCTTCCAGGCCGGCCCGTGCCCGGCGTCGACGCCCGCGAGGGCGTGCGCGACCTCGTGCAGCAGGGTCTGGTGGTTGGCGTCGTCGTCGAACCGTGCCGCGAGGTAGCGCGAGACGGTGATGCGCTTGCGCGTGTAGTCGCATTGGCCGGCCCGCAACTTCGCGGCATCGAACGCGAACGTCCATCCGTCGTCGAGGTGCAGCCGGATCAGGGCCTCGGCCCAGGTGCGCACGCGATGCAGTTCGGACATGATGGAAGACTAGAACAAAGGTACGACAGTCAGCCGGCGATGCTCGCGGCGGCGCCCGCGCGCATGCGGTCGAGCAGGTCGATGGCGAGCAGCGTCGAGGTGAGCTCCTCCTCGGATGCCCCGGCCTCCCGTCGCAGGAACAGGGTGGCTTTCACATCGGCGCGAGCCCCATCGAGCTCGCCGAGCTCGAGGCGCACCTTGGCGCGGTGCTGGTAGGCGAACGCGGCGATGCGGGCGAGGCCGAGCCCCTCCGCCTCCTCGGCGCACAGGGTGAGCTCCTGGTCGGCGGCGGCGAGCTGACCGCGGAACTGCTGCACCGTCGCGTGCAGGATGCGCGCCCGCAGCAGGTCGCGACGGGTGCCGGCCATGCGGGCCGTGCGCACCGCGACCTCCGCGACCTCACGAGCCTCGTCGAGCTGGTCGGTCACCTTCAGCAGCCAGACGCGCTCGAGCAGCGCGGGCAGGCTGCGCTGGCCGTCGATCTCCTCGAGGCGCTCGCGGCACGCGCGCGGGTCGACGATCTCCCGCAGGGTCTGGTGGTCGTATCCCTGGATGTAGCTCACGACATCGCCTCCCCGTCTTGCGCGGCCCCGCTCCAGTCTGCGGGCTCCCGCGCCCTCGGGAGCCGAGGGCGCGCCGCGACGGCGTGTCCTAGGCTCGCCGTGTGCCGACCTCCGCGCCCCGCGTCCGCGTGCTCGGCCCGGTCGAGGTCGACGCCGTCGACGGTGCGGTGTCGACTCTCGCGGGTCCGACGGCGCGCGCCCTCGTGGCCGCTCTCGCGCTGGCCTCGCCTCCCGGATCGTCGGTCGGCGTCGAGGCGCTCGCCGACGAGGTGTGGGGTGAGGGGCAGCCGCGGCATCCGCGCGCCTCGGTGCAGACCCTCGTTTCACGCATCCGGCAGGTCGCGGGCGTCGAGATCATCCGCAGCGATGCCGCGGGCTACGCGATCGCGCCGGACGCCGTCGATCTGGTGTGCGCACAGGCGCGCCATGACGACGCCGTCGGGTTGCCGCTCACGGATGCCGCGCGCCTGACCGCGCTCGATGACGCTCTCGCGCTCTGGCGGGGCGAGGTGGGCGGGGATCTCGGCGACGCCCCGGCGGCGGACGCGCTGCGCGCGGCATCCGCTCGTCTGCGTGACGCCCTGCGGCGCGAGCGCGCCCGCACGCTCGATGCGACCGGACGCGCCGCCGACGCCGTTCCGGCCTGGCGGGCGCTGCACGACGCGCAGCCCTATGACGACGAGGCGGCGGCGGGGCTCCTCGCCTCGCTGCGGGCCGCCGGCCGCACGTCTGATGCGCTCGCGGTCTTCGCGGCGCACCGGGCGCGCCTGCGCGACGATCTCGGCTCCTCGCCCGGCCCCGCCCTCGTGGCGGCCCACGCGGCGCTGCTGCGCGAGGACGCCCCCGTCGCCGGGCGCGTGCGCATCGGTCTTCGCTCGGCGCCGACGCCGCTCATCGGACGTGACGGCGACCTCGCGGCGGTCGCCACCCTGCTCGCCGAGGCGCGCATCGTGACGATCCTCGGCGCCGGCGGGCTCGGCAAGACCCGGCTCGCGCAGGCGGCGGCCGCGGCATCCGATGCGGACCTCGTCGCCGTCGTGCCGCTCGCGGGCGTGCGCACCGACGAGGATGTGCCGTTCGCGATCGCCGCGGCCCTGGGCATCACCGAGGCGGCGACGAGCGGGCGGCTGTCGGACCAGGCGCCGCGCCCCGATCTGCGCGCCCGCGTGCTCGCGATGATCGGCGAGCGGCACACGCTGGTCGTGCTCGACAACTGCGAACAGATCGTGGCCGGGGCGGCGGCGTGGGTCGCCGATGTCGTGCGGGCGGCGCCGGGGCTGCGCGTGCTCACCACGAGCCGCACGCCGCTCGACGTGTCGGGCGAGGTCGTGCTCGCGCTCGACCCGCTGCCGATCGCCGACGACGTCGATGCCCCCGCGGTGCGTCTGTTCGTCGAGCGCGCTCGCGCGGTGCGTCCGGGTGCGCGGCTCGACCCGGTCGTCGTCGCGCGACTGTGCACCCACCTCGACGGCCTGCCGCTCGCGATCGAGCTCGCCGCGGCCCGCGTGCGCACGATGACCCCCGAGCAGATCGAGCAGCGCCTCGGCGACCGCTTCGCGATCCTCACCACCGGACCCCGCGACGCCCCCGAGCGCCACCGCACCCTCGAGGCCGTGATCGCGTGGAGCTGGGACCTGCTCGACGCCTCCGCCCAGCGGGCGTGGGAGCGCCTGGCCGTCTTCCCCGCCGGCTTCGCCGCGGAGGCCGCCGCGAGCGTGATCGGTGTGCCCGGCGCCGACGACGTGCTCGAGCGCCTCGTCTCGCACTCCCTCCTCATCGCCGCCGACGACCCGCAGACGGGTGCGGTGCGGTTCCGCATGCTCGAGACGGTGCGCGAGTTCGGGATGTCGCGCCTCGGCCCCGATGCGCACGACGACGCCCTCGACGCGGTCGCCCGATGGGCGGTCGCCTTCGCGGCCGAGCGTCTCGCGACCGCGTTCGACGAGCGGGTGCACGCCGAGATCTTCGCCGAGCACGACAACCTCGTGAGCGTGACGCGGCGGGCCGCGGCATCCGGCGACGACGCCACGGTCGTGACCGTCTACGCCCTGCTCGTGCAGACCTGGCTGGTGCGCGGGTCGATCACCGAGCTGACCTCCTTCGGCACGGTCGCGATCGAGGCGATGGGCCGGGTTCGCGACGATGCGGTGCCGCCGGATGCCGCGGCGGTGCTGCTCACCGGAACAGCGGCGTTCGCCCTGATCACCACTCGGGTGCCGGCCGCCCGGCCGCTCGCGCGCCTGGCCCTGTTCCGTCGGCGTCGCGCGCCCATCTCGCCGGTGTTCGCGGGGCTCGCCGACGTCATCCTCGCCACCCGCGATCGCGTCTCGTTCGATGCCGCGATCGGGCGCCTGCGGGCCTCGTCGGACCCGTCCGTCGCCGCTCTCGGAGAGCTCGTGCGGGCGCAGGCGACCGAGAACGACGGCGACCACGCCATCGCGCTCGCCGCGTCGCGGCGCGCATGGGACATCGCGACCGCCGGCGGTGTGCGGTGGCTCGCGACGGCGGCCGCGTCGTCGGTGTCGGAGCTGTCGAGCCAGGTCGGTGCCGCCGCCGACGCGCTCGAGTGGTTCGAGCGTGCCGCGGAGGGGTTCCGTGTGTTCGGCGCCGACGAGCAGGTGCGTCAGCAGGGGTGGGTGGTGGCGGGCAACCTCATCGGCCTGGGGCGGTTCGACGAGGCGCGTGCGCGGTTCGCCGCGCTCGTGGAGGCGGCCGAGGTTCCGGGCGCCGACCGCGAGATCGCCTCGATCGGCTGGTTCGGTCTCGCCGAGACCGATCGTGCGGAGGGGGACACCGACCGTTCCGCCGACGAGTTCGCGCGCGCGATCGACACCTTCGTGTCGGGCGATCAGCGCAACTCCCCCTGGTACCTCATCACCTTGGGCGCGGCCCTGTCGGCAGCGTCGATCGACGGCACCGGCACGCCCGAACGGCGGGCGCTGTGGGCGCGGCGGCTGCGGGTGCGCGCGATCGTCAACGCCCGGGTGCGCCCGCAGCTGACCGACCACCCGGTGCTGGGCACGGTGCTGCTGGGGTGGTCGGCGTGGGCGCTCGACCAGCCCGGGCTCGCCGAGGCCGCACTCGCCGCGCTCGCGCTCGCCGAGAGCTGCGGCGTGCGCCAGGACTTCCCGAGCCTGCGTCTCGACGCGCACCTCGCCCGCGCCGAGCGGATCGCGGGGGCCGATGCGGTCGCGCGTGCCCGGTCGGCCGAGCGCGAGCAGCCGCGGGAGGGTCGCGCAGAGCGGTCGTTCACGATCCTGCGCGGCTGAGCGCCGCGCTCTTCTCCCCCGGAGCCTGCGCGTCCGGGGACACGACGAGGGGGTGGATGCCGCGGCATCCACCCCCTCGCGCCGCCCGATCAGGCCTTGCGCATGTAGGCGCGCACCGTGAGCGGCGCGAACACCGCCACGATCACCGCGGCGCCGAGCAACGACACCCACAGGTCACCGCTGATGGTGCCCGTGTTGGCGAGGTCGCGCACCGCCGTGACGAGGTGCGAGATCGGGTTGATGTTCGCGAACCAGGCGAGCCAGTCGGGCAGGGTCGAGGTCGGGACGTACGCGTTCGAGAGGAACGTGAGCGGGAAGAGCACCAGCATCGAGATGCCCTGCACGCTCGACGCGGTGCGGGCGATGACGCCGAAGAACGCGAAGATCCAGCTGATCGCCCACGAGCAGACGATCACGAGGATGCCCGACACCACCACGGCGCCGAACCCGCCGCCCGGGCGGTAGCCCATGATGACGCCCATGACGAACACGAGAGTGGTCGCGATCGCGTAGCGCAGCGTGTCGGCCAGGAGCGCGCCCGACAGCGGCGCGATGCGCGCGATCGGCAGCGAGCGGAACCGGTCGAACACGCCCTTGTCCATGTCCTCGCGCAGCTGCGTGCCGGTGACGACCGAGGTCGTGATGACGGTCTGCACGAGGATGCCGGGGATCAGCTGCGGCAGATAGTTCTGCACGTCACCGGCGATCGCGCCGCCGAAGATGTACGCGAACATCAGCGTGAAGATGATCGGCTGGAACGTCACGTCGAACAGCTGCTCGGGCGTGCGGCGGATCTTCACGAGTCCGCGGTAGGCCATCGTGAACGTGTTCGCGAGGGTCTGGCGGAGGCTGGTGTGGTTCTTGAGGGTGCGCTCCGATGCGGGGACGATCGGGGCGGTGCCGAGGGCGGTCATGCGGACACCTCCTGCTTCTGGTCGGCACCGGCGTCGTCGGCATCGGATGCCCCGTGGCCGGTGATGGCGAGGAAGACCTCGTCGAGGGTGGGCTTCTGCACGCTGAGCTCGGCGAGGGCCACGCCGTGCTCGCGCAGGGTCACGAGGAGATCGGTGACTCGGTCGGCGTCGCCCATCGGTGCGGTGATGCGGGCGGACTCGGGCGAGAGCGTCCCGCGCACGCCGAGCACGCGCTCGATCACCTGCAGCGCCTCGCCGGTGTCGTTCGCGTCCGCGAGCCGCAGCTGCAGCGACGACGTGCCGACCGACGCCTTCAGGTCATCGCTCGTGCCTTCGGCGACGACGCGGCCGCGGTCGATCACCGCGATGCGGTCGGCGAGCTGGTCGGCCTCGTCAAGGTACTGGGTGGTCAGGAGCACCGTCGACCCGCTGGCGACCAGGTCGCGGATGGTGTCCCACATCTGGCCGCGCGTGCGCGGGTCGAGTCCGGTGGTGGGCTCGTCGAGGAAGATCAGCGGCGGCTGGGCGATGAGGGATGCCGCGAGGTCGAGCCGCCGGCGCATGCCGCCGGAGAACTTCTTCAGCGGGCGGCGGGCGGCGTCGGTGAGGGCGAAGCGCTCGAGGAGTTCCTCGGACTTGCGCTTCGCGTCGGCCCGGCTGAGGCCGAGGAGGCGCGCGAAGATCATGAGGTTCTCGGTGGCCGACAGGGTCTCGTCGACGGACGCGAACTGGCCCGTCACGCCGATCAGTTGGCGCACGACCTGGGGTTCACGCACGACGTCATGGCCGAAGATGCGGCCGCTGCCGCCGTCGGGGCGCATCAGGGTCGCGAGCATGTTGATGGTGGTGGTCTTGCCGGCGCCGTTGGGCCCGAGCACGCCGTAGACCGTCCCGGTGCGCACCCGCAGGTCGACGCCGTCGACGGCACGGTTCTGCCCGAAGACCTTCACGAGTCCATCGGCTTCGACCGCCCATTCGGTGGGGGAGGAGTTCGTCATGGCTCCACCCTCGACCTCGCCGCTGTCGCGGCGCTGTCTGGGCGCTGTCTCCCCCGGTCGGGCGGCGACAGCCGGGTGTGGTGGCGGGGCGCGGTTCGCGGGCGGGCGGGCTGCCGCGCGGGGGTGATGCGTGCGGCGGCGGCAGTCGCGGTTCGCGCACGGAATGCGGTGCGCACGTGATCGTGCGCTCGCGCCGGACGCCCTTCGCAGGCGGTGCCGCCGTGCGCGGGTGGTCAGCGTTCGAAGAGGGATGCCGCGGGCTTCGGTGACGGCGAGGCATCCGCGTCGGTGGCGGGCCGTGCGTCGCGCACGAACGCGCGCAGCTCATCGCCGTGCGCGACCTTCGCCGGATGCGGACCGGCAGCCATCAGCCGCGGCAGCCATTCGATCGGGAGCGGGGCGGCCGAGGCGGCCACGACGAGATTGCCGAACCGGCGGCCCTTCAGCACCTGCACCTCGGCGAGCACGATCACGTTCTCGAGCACAGCCTCGACCGTCGCGACCTGACGCCGGGCGTGGTGGAGCCCCGCACCGTCGGCGACGTTGACGAGGAGCACCCCGTCGGGGGCGAGCAGGGATGCCGCGGCCCGGTAGAACTCGACGGTGGTGAGGTGTGCGGGCGTCTGGGCGCCGGCGAACACGTCGGAGACGACCAGGTCGACCTGGCCGACGAGCCCGGCGGGGAGGCGCCCCAGCCCCTCGCGGGCATCGCCGATGCGGGTGCGGATCGACGCGTCGCGCGGAAACGGCAGGTTCTCGCGCACGAGGTCGACGAGTGCCGGCTCCAGCTCGATGACCTGCTGGCGCGACCCCGGCCGGGTGTGCGCGATGTAGCGCGGCAGGGTCAGCGCGCCGGCGCCGAGGTGCACCGCCGTGAGGGGCTGCCGCGGCATCCGCAATCTGTCGATCACCGCGCCCATACGGGCGACGTACTCGAAGTGCAGGTGCGAGGGATCCTCGAGGTCGACGTGCGACTGCGGTGTGCCGTCGACCTCGAGTTCATACCCCGAGACGTACGCGGACGGCACGATGCGGGCGATGGTGCCGTCGCTCAGCCGCGCCTGCGGAGGCAGTTCGACAGTCGCGCGGGCCATGGGTCGAGGCTACCCGGGCGGGGCGGGTGGTCTCGCGGTGAGGGCCGGCCGGACTGCCCGCTCGGCGCGCGCCTGCCCCGCTCGGCCCGCTGTGCCACCCCCGCCTCGCAACGTCGGAACCTTCGCCCGGCTCGCCGACGTGCGACATCCTGCCCCCGGGGTGTCGGCGAGAAGTTCCGACGTTGCGCAGCCATGACGGGGTCCCCGCCCGTCCCGGCTCCGTGCCACCGCAGTGCCGCCCCACCCCGCTGTGCCGCCCCGCCGCAACCCAACCACCTCGCCCCGCCCCGCAACCCACCCGCTACCGTGGGCGCATGCGCGCGATCGACCTCAACGCCGACCTCGGCGAGACGGTCGACGGGGTGCCGACCGCCGACGACGAGGCGATGTTCGCCGTGATCTCGTCGGCGAACGTCGCGTGCGGCGGGCACGCGGGGGATGCCGCGTCGATGGCGGCGTCCGTCGAGCGCGCGGCGCGGTTCGGGGTGGCGGTCGGGGCGCATCCGTCGTATCCGGATCGGCCGGGTTTCGGCCGGGTGCGGCTCGAGATGGCCCCCGCCGATCTGCGCGCCAGCGTCGCCGGTCAGCTGACGGCGCTGCGGGCCGCCGGCGCCGACCTCCGCTATGTCAAGCCGCACGGCGCGCTGTACCACGCGGCCGGATCCGACCCGCTCGTCGCGACCGCGGTCGTCGCCGCGGTCGCCGACCTCTCAGCGGAGCTCGGTCGCCCCCTTCCCGTGCTCGCGCTCGGCGACGCGCTCGCCGCCGCGAGTGCTGCTGCCGGCCTGCCCTTCGTGAGGGAGGCGTTCCTCGACCGCGGACACCTCCCCTCGGGCGACCTCGTTCCCCGCGGCGAGCCCGGCGATCTCCTGCATGATCCGGCCGAGGTCGCACGCCGCGCGGTGCGCCTCGTCGACGAGCGCCGGGTCGCCGCCGTCGACGGCACGACGGTGACGACGGATGCCGCATCCCTCTGCCTCCACGGCGACACCCCCGAGGCCGTGGACATGGCGCGGGCCGTGCGCGCCGCACTGTCGTCCGCGGGCATCGTCGTGCGCGCGGACTGGTGACGGCGATGCCGACGCTCCGGCCGATGGGCGAGGCGGCCGTGCTCGTCGAGGTCGACACGCTCGACGCCGCGCTGGCGCTGCACGCGTCGCTCGCGGCATCCGTCGTTCCGGGTGTGCACGAGCTGGTGCCGGCGGCGCGCACGGTGCTGGTGCGGTTCGATCCGCGCGCGACCACGCGTGCCGCGGTGGCCCGATGGGTGACGGATGCCGCGGCCTCCCCGCCGCGCGACGCCGCTCCCGCGGCGGTCACAGTGCTCGAGGTCGTCTACGACGGCGACGATCTCGATGAGACGGCGCGACTTCTCGGAGTCGATGCGCCCGCGCTCGTCGCCGCGCATACGGGAGCGGAGTGGATGGTCGCCTTCACCGGGTTCGCTCCCGGGTTCGGCTACCTGGTGCGTGCGGACTGGCCGTTCGACGTCCCGCGCCTCGACGCCCCCCGCACGCGGGTGCCGGTCGGGAGCGTCGGGCTCGCGGGGGCGTTCAGCGGCGCCTATCCGCGCGCGACGCCCGGCGGGTGGCGCCTCATCGGCCGCACCGATGCGCCGCTCTTCGACCCGCGCGCCGCGCGTCCCGCGTTGCTCGAACCGGGCGCGGCGGTGCGATTCGTCTCCGCGCGGGATGTCGTGCGGGGTGCTGTGCGGGCGGATGCCGCGGGTGGGACGGCGGCCGAACCCGGCCAGGCGCCGGGCGCGCCGAACGCCGAGCCCGCCATGCCCGGCCCCGCGCTCGATTCCGCGCGGGGTACGCCCGCCGCGGCGCCCGGCGCCCTCACGACGCCGAACGTCGAGCCCACCGAGCCCCGCCGAGCGTTCGAGGTTCTCCGTGTCGGAGTCTCGGCGACGCTCCAGGATCTGGGGCGCCCCCACCTCGCTCACCTCGGCATCGCCCGATCCGGCGCTCTCGATCGCGCCGCGCTGCGGGCGGCGAACCGACTCGTCGGCAACGTCGAGGGCGACGCGGGCATCGAGGTGGTCGGCGGGGGGACGGCGCTGCGCGCGACCTGCGATCTCTGGGTCGCGCTGGCCGGCGCGTGGAGTGACGTGACCGTCGATGGCGTGCCGATCGAGGCATATGTCGCGACGGCCTGGCCTGCCGGGTCGGTGCTGGAGATCGGATGGCCGCGCCGCGGCATCCGCACCATCGTCGCCGTGCGGGGCGGCGTCGACGTGCCGCTCGAGGCGGGTTCGTGCGCGACGGACACGCTCTCGGCACTCGGACCCGCACCACTCGGCGCCGGAGATCTGCTGTCGATCGGCGCGGATCCCGCGTCGCCGATCCCCGTGGTCGATGCGTTCCCGTGGACGGTGCCCGCCGAGACGCTCGAGCTCCCGGTTGCGCTCGGCCCGCGCGACGACTGGTTCACGCGCACCGCTGTCGACGCCCTGTTCGCGAGACCCTGGCGGGTGAGCACCGACAGTGATCGGGTCGGAATGCGTCTCGAGGGACCGCTGCTCGCCCGCACCCGCGACGGCGAACTGCCGAGCGAGGGCATGGTGCCGGGTGCACTTCAGGTGCCGCCGTCCGGCCGCCCGACGATCCTGCTCGCCGACGGCCCCGTGACGGGCGGATATCCGGTGATCGGTGTCATCCCGGATGCCGCGCTCGACCTGCTCGCGCAGGCCGCGCCCGGCACCGTGCTGCACTTCACCCGCCGCTGACCGGCCCCCTCCCTCCTCCCTCCTCCCTCCTCCCCCTACCCATCGCCCCGCGCCCACCCTGCACACTCCGAATCAACCTCACCCCGCCGAATCCACACGTGCCTCGCGCGCGCAAAGTATTGATTCGCCGCGGCGGTGTGGATTCGATGAGGGGCAACATCGAATGCACGCCCCGCCCGCGCTCGCACCTCCCGCCCGCCCACCTCCGCGCCGGTCAAGTCCCGTGGTG
>NZ_MKSL01000017.1:453704-544160 GCF_001897265.1 Microbacterium sp. 71-23 | reverse complement strand
CGCATCCACCGCACGAGAATCGATTTCGTCCCACTGCAAATCCGACACCGGACCGCCTTTCCGCATGTGTGAGGGTGCATCGCTCGGTGCTGATCTCGGGTCGTCCGCGGAGCGGAACAAGGGAGATCGCGCCTGGGCGGACGCATGTGATTTCAGCATAGTCACGCGCACATGCCGGGGCTCGACTGTGACGGGCCGCGCCGGGGAGGCAACGGCGTCCGGGCGGACGGACAGGAGGCATGACGTAGAATCGACGAGGAATTTCCGGTGATAGCGGGGACGATGGACATCAGCACGACCACGGGGCGCGACGCGCGTCTCGACAGCCCGTCGCTGCGTCGCACCATCCGGGCATATGTCGCGCTCACCAAGCCGCGCGTGCTCGAGCTGCTGCTGGTCACCACGGTCCCTGTCATGATCCTCGCGCAGGGCGGCATCCCCGATCTCTGGCTCGTGCTCGCGACGGTCATCGGCGGATCGCTGAGCGCGGGGTCGGCGGCGGCCTTCAACATGTACCTCGACCGCGACATCGACGCGCACATGCAGCGCACCGAGAACCGGCCGCTGGTGACCGGAGAGGTCTCCGAGCGCGGCGCCCTCATCTTCGCCTGGACGCTGGCCGCGGTCTCGACGCTCTGGCTCGCGCTCACGACGAACCTGCTCGCGGCGGGGCTCTCCGCGGGAGCGATCTTCTTCTACGTGGTGATCTACACGATCCTGCTCAAGCGCCGTACCGAGCAGAACATCGTGTGGGGCGGCATCGCCGGCTGCTTCCCTGTGCTGATCGGCTGGTCGTCCGTGACCGGCTCGCTCTCGTGGGCGCCGTTGATCCTGTTCGTGCTCGTCTTCCTCTGGACGCCGCCGCACTACTGGCCGCTGTCCATGAAGTACAAGGACCAGTACGACGACGTGGATGTGCCGATGCTCGGTGTCACCCGTTCGGGTTCCCAGGTGGGGCTCCAGGTGATCCTCTACGCGTGGGCGACGGTGGCGACATCCCTGTTGCTCATCCCCGTGGCGAACATGGGACTCGTCTACACGACATCGGCGCTCGTGTTCGGCGGCTGGTTCATCTACGAGTCGCACCGCCTCTACGGCCGCGCGGTGCGCGGCACCGAGCCGCGCCCGATGCGCGTCTTCCACGCGTCGATCACCTACCTGACGCTGCTGTTCGTCGCGATCGCGATCGACCCGCTGCTGCCGTTCTGACCGGCGGTCGTCCCTCTCTGCGGAGAGCGGGCTCTTTCGCAGGCGTATATTTAGTTCATATCAAGTAACTAAATTGCGCATCGCCCGAGCGAGGAGCCCCGTGACCGACCCCCGGAACCGTCCCGTCAAGACCAGCCTGTTCGACAGAGAGCACCCGCACTACAAGTGGCTCGCGCTGAGCAACACCACGCTCGGCATGCTGATGGCCACGATCAACGCCTCGATCGTCATCATCTCGCTGCCGGCGATCTTCGAGGGGATCGGTCTCAACCCGCTCGAGGCCGGCAACGTCAGCTACCTGCTCTGGATGCTGATGGGCTACATGCTCGTCAGCGCCGTGCTCGTGGTGACCTTCGGTCGCCTCGGCGACATGTACGGCCGCGTGCGCATCTACAACCTCGGCTTCGTCGTGTTCTCCGTGGCATCCATCGCCCTCTCGCTCGACCCGTTCTCGGGCGGCCCGGGAGCCACCTGGCTGATCCTCTGGCGGCTCGTGCAGGGCGTCGGCGGGGCGATGCTCTTCGCCAACTCCACCGCGATCCTCACCGACGCCTTCCCGGCGCACCGTCGAGGCATGGCGCTCGGTGTGAATCAGGTCGCGGCGATCGCCGGCAGCTTCATCGGTCTCATCATCGGCGGCCTCCTGGCCGTCATCGACTGGCGGGCCGTGTTCCTCGTGAGCGTGCCGATCGGCATCATCGGCACGATCTGGTCGTACGTGTCGCTCAAGGAGGTCGGCGCGCGCAACCCCGGCAAGCTCGACTGGCCCGGCAACATCACCTTCGCCCTCGGTCTCTCGGCGCTCCTCACCGCGATCACCTACGGCATCCAGCCCTACGGCGACAGCACGACAGGATGGACGAACCCCTGGGTGCTCGGAGGCATCGTCGGCGGCATCCTGCTGCTCGTGGCGTTCGTTTTCATCGAACTGCGCTCGTCGGCTCCGATGTTCGACATGCGCCTGTTCCGCATCCGTGCCTTCGCCATGGCGAACCTCGCGGGCCTCCTCGCCGCGATCGGACGCGGCGGCCTGCAGTTCATGCTGATCATCTGGCTGCAGGGCATCTGGCTGCCCCTGCACGGCTACGCCTACGCGGACACCCCGCTGTGGGCGGGCATCTACATGCTCCCGATCACGATCGGCTTCCTCATCGCGGGACCGATCTCGGGCACGCTCTCCGACCGCTTCGGCGCGCGCCTGTTCGCGACCGTGGGCCTCCTGATCGTCTCCGTGACCTTCGTGCTGCTGCTGCTCATCCCGGTGAACTTCGAGTACTGGCAGTTCGCGATCATCACCGGACTGTCCGGTCTCGGATCCGGCATGTTCGGCGCGCCCAACCGCAGCGCGATCATGAACAGCGTGCCGGCGAGCGAGCGTGGAGCCGCATCGGGCATGGCCGGCACCGTGCTCAACGCCGGAACCTCGCTGTCGATCGGGCTCTTCTTCTCGCTGCTGATCGCGGGCCTCGCGACGAGCCTCCCGGACGCGATGAAGTCGGGTCTGACCGCCCACGGCGTGCCGGCCGACGCCGCCGCGCAGATCGCGCAGCTGCCGCCCGTCGGCAGCGTCTTCGCGGCGTTC
The DNA here is from genome assembly GCF_001897265.1 of Microbacterium sp. 71-23. NCBI lineage: Bacteria > Bacillati > Actinomycetota > Actinomycetes > Micrococcales > Microbacteriaceae > Microbacterium > Microbacterium sp. 71-23. The sequence goes on along the minus strand of NZ_MKSL01000017.1, from coordinate 541,369 downwards.
CTCGGCTACAACCCGATCCAGACGCTGCTCGGCCCGACCGGTGTGCTCGACCACCTGCCGGCATCGGATGTCGCGGCTCTCACCGGCAACCAGTTCTTCCCGCAGCTCATCTCGGAGCCCTTCCATGATGGACTGGTCATCGTGTTCCTCGCCGCCGCCATCATGTCGTTGATCGGAGCGATCGCCTCCCTCGTGCGCGGTCGCCACTATGTACACGCCGCCACTGCGCCCGTGCCGGTCGTGAGCAGCGCGTCGTGACCGGCGGCGGCGTTCATCCCGGCGACGCCGAGCGTCTGTCCGTGGTCGTGGGGCGGATCAACCGGCGCATCCGAGCGAACGCCGACGGGCTTTCCTACGGGCTGACGTCGACGCTGTCGAGCATCGTGAGGCTGGGGGAGACGCGCGCATCCGACCTCGCGCGCATCGAGGTGGTGACCGCGCCGAGCATGACGAGGATCCTCGCCGACTTGGAGCAGCGCGGACTGATCGCCCGTCATGACGATCCTGACGATCGCCGCGCGACGGTCGTGATCCCGACCGATCTCGGCGTCGCGACCTTGCTGCGCGCACGCGCAGAGAGGGCCTCCCGTGTGGGGGAGGCCCTCTCCAAGCTCGGCGAGCGCGACCGCGAACGACTGGTCGATGCTCTCGACGCCCTCGAGCGCCTCGCGATCCGTGTCGACGAGGCGGCTGCGGGGCTCTAGCTCACTTGCTGTCGGTCGTCTCCGGCGCGGCGGGCGCGACGGGCAGCTCGTCGGCGACGGGCTCGGTGGGCTCGGCCAGGGCCGGCTCGGCGCTGATCGGGTCGGTCACGCCTTCCGGCCAGACCGGCGCGGCCACGGGGACGATGGGGGCGGCGAACACGCGGGCGGCTGCGGCGAGCGCAAGCACCGCGACGAGGCCCACGAGGCCGGCGACGATGAACGCCGCGCCGAGGAGGACCCACGACTGGCCCGCGTACACCTCGATCCCGGTCGCGGTCTGGTTGCCGAGCGTCGTGGTCATGACGGTGATCTTGTCGATCACGAGCCAGACGCCGAAGCCGATGCTGAGGATGGAACCGAGCGTCAGCACCCAGTAGGCGATGCTGCGGGTGAGGCGCGGGCGGGGGGTCATCGGTGGGATCTCCTTCCGGTCGGCCGGGGTGGCCGAGCCGCCTTCCCAGCCTTGTCGCCTGGCGCGGAGACCGCAAACTCTGCGGCTATGGATTCCCTAAGAAGCGGCGACCACCGTGCGCTTCAGGTTGAGCACGACGGCCGTCATCGCCGCCACGAGGGTCACCGCGAGCACCATGTGCACGTTCACGAGCGCGATGGGGAGCCCGGTGTTCGCCTGGATGAGACCGACCGCGATCTGCACGAGCTCGACGGCCAGCAGCAGCGACGTCCACAAGCGCAGGCGAAGAGCGGGCTCGGTGCGGAAGGAGCTCGCGACCAGCGCCACGGTCAACGCGAATGTGACGTAGGCCGGTATCGCGTGGATGTGCTGCAGCACCTCGGAGTCGAGGCCGTTGCGGATCGCATGCTCATCGCCGGCATGCGGGCCCGATCCGGTGACGAGGATGCCGACGATCACCGTCAACAGCACGAAACCGCTCGTCACGTGTGCGACCGCCGCGTACCAGGTCGGCACCGCGCGCACGCGGGGCCCCGGCACGGCGTAGACGCGCACGACGAGCGCCGCCGACAGGGCGACGAGCGGCACCGACGCGAAGAAGTGGAGGCCCACGACGTAGGGGTTCAACTGGGAGAGCACGGTGATGCCGCCGAGCACCGCCTGCAGCGGGATGTACATGCCGACGAGCAGCGACAGCCAGAAGAGGTCGCGGCGCTGCTTCCGGTAGCGCAGGGTCAGCACGAACGTCACGATCGCGATGATCGCCAGCACGAAGGTGAGGCTGCGGTTGCCGAACTCGATCAGGCCGTGGATCCCCATCTCGGGGGTCGCCACGAGCGAGTCCGCCGTGCACTTGGGCCAGGTGGGGCATCCGAGACCCGAACCGGTCAGCCGCACGAGGCCGCCCGTGCCCACGATCGCGATCTGCACGACCAGCGTCGCCCAGGCGGCGACGATCATGCTGCGGCCGGGTCGCTCGGGCAGATAGGACAGCAGTGAGCGACGGCGCGCGACGGCGGGGTCTGCGGACATGGGCGGATGCCTCCACGGAGGCCGTCAGCGGCGCGACGGCGCGGTGCGCGCCACCCTCGGGGTGGGCGGAACCTGTAGGATCGGATGTGGGATGCGACGCATGCGCGTTCCGCATCACAGACAGTGTAGGCGCGCAGATTGTGCCTGCTGACCGGGCCCGGAAGCGGCATCCTCCCGTCACTCCGAACGGGGCGAAGGAATGCCGGAGCGCATGACAGCGCTGAGCCCCAGGAGGAGAGTGACGACATGTCGGATGTGCTGATCGACCGCCCCGAACTCGAGGGCATCGGTGTCTACGAGTTCGGCTGGCACGACGCGGATGCCGCGGGTGCGAGCGCGAAACGAGGTCTCAGCGAGGCCGTCGTGCGCGACATCTCCGCCCTGAAGGCCGAGCCGGAGTGGATGCTGAAGACGCGTCTGAAGGGCCTGTCGCTCTTCGACCGCAAGCCCATGCCGACGTGGGGCGCCGACCTCAGTGCGATCGACTTCGACAACATCAAGTACTTCGTGCGCTCGACCGAGAAGCAGGCGCAGTCGTGGGAGGACCTCCCCGAGGACATCCGCAACACGTACGAGCGCCTCGGCATCCCGGAGGCGGAGCGCTCGCGGCTCGTCGCCGGCGTCGCCGCGCAGTACGAGTCGGAGGTCGTCTACCACCAGATCCAGGAGGATCTGGAGCGTCAGGGCGTCATCTTCATGGACACCGACACCGCGCTGAAGGAGCACCCGGAGTTCTTCGAGGAGTACTTCGGCACCGTGATCCCCGCGGGCGACAACAAGTTCGCGGCGCTGAACACCGCGGTGTGGTCGGGTGGCTCGTTCGTGTACGTGCCGAAGGGCGTGCACGTGGAGATCCCCCTGCAGGCCTACTTCCGCATCAACACCGAGAACATGGGTCAGTTCGAGCGCACCCTGATCATCGCCGACGAAGACTCGTACGTGCACTACATCGAGGGCTGCACGGCGCCGATCTACCAGAGCGACTCGCTGCACTCGGCCGTGGTCGAGATCATCGTCAAGAAGAACGCCCGGGTGCGCTACACGACGATCCAGAACTGGTCGACGAACGTGTACAACCTCGTCACCAAGCGTGCGATCGCCCACGAGGGCGCGACGATGGAATGGGTCGACGGCAACATCGGCTCCAAGGTGACGATGAAGTACCCGTCGATCTACCTCATGGGCGAGCACGCCAAGGGTGAGACCCTCTCGGTCGCCTTCGCCGGTCCCGGTCAGCACCAGGACGCCGGCGCGAAGATGATCCACATGGCGCCGTACACGCAGTCCTCGATCGTCTCGAAGTCGATCGCCCGGGGCGGCGGTCGCGCGGGCTACCGCGGCGAGGTGCGAGTCGACCCGAACGCGCACCACAGCGCCAACACCGTGCGCTGCGACGCGCTGCTGGTCGACACCATCTCCCGCTCCGACACGTATCCGGCGATCGACATCCGGGTCGACGACGTGCAGCTCGGGCACGAGGCCACGGTGTCGAAGGTCAGCGAGGAGCAGCTCTTCTACCTCATGAGCCGCGGCCTTCCCGAGGACGAGGCGATGGCGATGATCGTGCGCGGCTTCATCGAGCCGATCGCACGGGAGCTGCCGATGGAGTACGCACTCGAACTCAACAAGCTCATCGAGATGGGCATGGAAGGATCCGTCGGCTGATGACGACAGCGACCGAGGCCCCCTCGCACGACGAGAAGGGCCACATCGACCCTGCCGCCGCCGTGGTGACCGCCGCGACCGTGCCGGTGCAGACACGTTCGGAGCGATTCCGTTCGTTCGATCCCGAGGCTTTCGAGCGTCCGACCGGCCGCGAGGTGAACTGGAAGCACACCCCCGTCGCGCGTCTGGCCCGTCTGTTCGACGCGGCAGACCCGCAGACCGACGGGGTCACGGTGACCGTGACGCCGACCACGGATGCCGCGGCATCCGCTCGGGGCGCCGTGTTCCGGCCCGAGGACCTGCCGTCCGCGATCGCGTGGGCGCAGAGCCCCGAGGCCGTCTCGGTCGTCGTCGACGGGGAGCACGAGGTGCCCATCCGCGTCGACGTCGCCGGCACCGGCGGGCGGGCGACCGCGCACGTCGTGATCGAGGCGCGTCCGCACTCGCGTGCGACCGTGCTCCTCGACCACACGGGTACGGCGGAGTTCGCCGAGAACGTCGAGATCGTCGTGCGCGACGGCGCGGACCTCACCGTCGTCGCGCTCCACCGGTGGGCGGATGACGCGGTGCACGCGGCATCCCATCAGGCCCGGGTCGACCGCGACGCGCACCTGCGTCACATCGTCGTCAGCTTCGGCGGCGGCGTCGTGCGGGTGAACCCGAGCGTCGAGCTCGCCGGCGCCGGCGCGGTCGGAGAGCTCTACGGTCTCGCGTTCGCCGACGCCGGCCAGCACCTCGAGAGCCAGGTCTACCTGCACCACAAGGGCGGGCACACCTCGGGCGACGTGCTGTACAAGGCCGCCCTGCAGGGCGAGACGGCGCGCACCGTGTGGGTGGGCGACGTGCTCATCGGGCCGGATGCGGTCGGCACCGACTCGTACGAGGCGAACCGCAACCTGGTGCTCACCTCCGGTGCGCGCGCCGACTCCATCCCGAACCTCGAGATCGAGACGGGCGACATCGTCGGCGCCGGTCACGCGAGCGCGACCGGCCGCTTCGACGAGGAGCAGCTGTTCTACCTGCAGGCCCGCGGCATCCCCGAGGCCGAGGCCCGACGCCTCGTCGTGATCGGCTTCCTCGCGGAGATCGTGCAGAAGATCGGCGTGCCCGACCTCGAGGAGCAGCTGACCGCCGCCATCGAGGCGGAGCTCGCGGGGGAGGACGCCCGATGACCGCGACCCGCGTGGCCGCGCTCAGTGCGCTCGAGCCCGACAGCGCGATCCGCGTCGAGATCGGCGGCGTCGCGATCGCCGTCGTGCTCGACTCGAACGGCGTCGTGCACGCGATCGGCGACACCTGCACGCACGGCGACATCTCACTCGCCGACGGCTTCGTCGAGGGCGAGACCCTCGAGTGCTGGGCGCACGGCTCCGCGTTCTCGCTGTGCACCGGCAAGCCCCTCAACCTCCCCGCCTACGAGCCGGTGCCCGTCTACGAGGTCGTCATCGACGGTGACGACGTGCTCATCGACCCGGCCGTCACCAAAGACCTGAGCTGAAGAAGGAACATCCCCCATGTCTGTCCTGGAGATCCGCGACCTGCACGTGACGGTCGAGACCGACGAAGGCACCACGCCGATCCTGAACGGCGTGAGCCTCACGATCCGCAGCGGTGAGACGCACGCCATCATGGGCCCCAACGGCTCCGGCAAGTCGACGCTCGCGTACACGATCGCCGGCCACCCGAAGTACACCGTCACCGGCGGTTCGATCACGCTCGACGGCGCCGACGTGCTGGCGATGAGCGTCGACGAGCGCGCCCGCGCGGGGCTGTTCCTCGCGATGCAGTACCCGGTGGAGATCCCCGGTGTCACCGTCACGAACTTCCTGCGCACCGCGAAGACCGCCGTCGACGGCGAGGCGCCCTCGATCCGCACCTGGACCAAGGACGTCAAGGCCGCGATGTCGAACCTGCGCATGGACGCGAAGTTCGCGCAGCGCAACGTCAACGAGGGCTTCTCGGGCGGCGAGAAGAAGCGCCACGAGATCCTGCAGCTCGAGCTGCTCAAGCCCGCGATCGCGGTGCTCGACGAGACCGACTCCGGACTCGACGTCGACGCGCTGAAGATCGTCTCGGAGGGTGTGAATCGCGCGAAGGAGGCCACCGGCCTCGGCGTGCTCCTGATCACGCACTACACGCGCATCCTGCGCTACATCCAGCCGGACTTCGTGCACGTGCTCGTCAAGGGCCGCGTCGCGGAGGAGGGCGGTCCCGAGCTCGCCGAGCGTCTCGAGAACGAGGGCTACGACCGCTTCCTCGAGCCCGCCGCCGGCGCGGAGGCCTAGGCTGTGTCCATGACCGCGACGCTGACCCCCGAGAAGTACGACGAGGTCACCGAGGCGCTCAAGGACGTCATGGACCCCGAACTCGGGATCAACGTCGTCGACCTCGGCCTCATCTACGATCTGGCCTGGGACGACGAGAACGACGCGCTCGTGATCCACATGACCCTCACCTCGGCGGGCTGCCCGCTCACCGACGTGCTCGAGGAACAGACCTCGCAGGCCCTCGACGGGGTCGTCGAGCGCTTCCGCATCAACTGGGTGTGGATGCCGCCGTGGGGCCCGGAACGCATCACCGACGACGGCCGCGACATGATGCGGGCGCTCGGTTTCGCGATCTGACGGCGCGATGCGGCATCCATAGCGGTGCTGGCTAGGCTCGAGCGGTGACCCTTCTGCCCCTCGAGGCTCTGCCCATCGACGTGCTCCGACAGCGGTCGAGCACCAAGTGGCGGCGCTACCCCGACGACGTCCTGCCGCTGTTCGTCGCCGAGACCGATTTCCCCCTCGCCCCGGCGATCACCGCACGCCTCGCGCGTGCCGTGGAGATCGGCGACACCGGTTACACGCCTCCCGAGCCGGGTATCGCGGAGGCGTTCCGCGGGTTCGCGGCGCGGCACTGGGACTGGGATGTCCCGCGCAACCGCATCTTCTGGACCGGCGACGTCATGATGGGGGTCGTCGAGGTACTGCGCCGGGTCGTGGCGCCGGGCGAGCGGGTCGTGGTGATGCCGCCCGTGTACCCGCCGTTCTTCGACACCGTCGAGGAGGCCGGCGCGGTCGTCGAGCGGGTGCCGCTCGCTCGGACGAGCGACGGCTGGGAGATCGATCTCGAGGGCGTCGGTGCGGCGCTGGCCGCCGGCGCGCGTGCGGTGCTGCTGTGCAACCCGCACAACCCGACGGGCACGGTGCACACGCGTGAGTCGCTCGCCGCCCTCGCAGAGCTGGCCGAACGCTTCGATGTCGCGGTAGTGAGCGACGAGATCCACGGACCGCTCGTGTACGACGAGCATCCGTTCGTGCCGTTCCTGACCGCATCGGCTGCCGCGGCCCGCACCGGGTTCGCGATCACGAGTGCGAGCAAGGCCTACAACCTCGCCGGACTCAAGGCGGCGCAGATCATCGTCGGCACCGACGAGCACGCCGCCCTCGTCCGCTCCTTCCCGTGGGAGGTGGAATGGCGCACCGGCCTGTTCGGGGCGCTGGCGAACGTCGCCGCGTTCTCGCCCGAGAGCGATGAGTGGTTGGCGCGGCTGCGTCTGACCCTCGATCTCAACCGCGTCCTCGTCGCCGATGTTCTCGCGTCCCACCTCCCGGATGCGGTCTACCGGGTGCCGCAGGCGGGCTACCTCGCCTGGATCGACGTGTCGGCCTACGGGTGGGGCGACAACCCCGCGGTGCGCATCCGGCGGGAGGCGCGGGTCGCGCTGCATCACGGACCACTGTTCGGCGACGAAGGCATCGGCCACGTGCGCCTGAACTTCGGGTGCGCGCCCGAGGTGATCGAGGAGGCGATCGCGCGCGTCGGCGCGCTCGTGACGCGCTGACGAGTTTGCGCACCATAGAGAGGTAAGGCTAACCTAACTGGGTGACCAGCTCGGTGGAGACCTCCGTCCGACCCGCCTACCGGCCCTACCGGGCGCGGGTGGTGGGCGTCGAACGACTCGGCCCCTCGTTCCGTCGCGTGCACTTCCACGGCGACGGGTTCGAGGACTTCGGCACCGCCGGACTCGACCAGCGCCTCAAGCTCCTGCTGCCGACCCCCGAGGCCCCAAGGACCGGCATCGCCGATGAGCCCCACGACGGGCTCTGGTACGCGCGCTGGCGGGCGATGCCCACCGCCGAGCGTCCGATCCTGCGCACGTACACGGTGCGGCGCATCCGCGAGGGTGTGCTGACCATCGACTTCGTCGTGCACCACGACGCCGGGCCCGCGGGCGCCTGGGCCGAGGCGGCCGATCTCGGCGACGAGATCGTCATCGTCGGCCCCGACGAACTCAGCTCCGACTCGCGCAGCGGCATCGACTGGCACCCCCGCGGCGCCCGCACCGTGCTGCTGGCCGGCGACGAGACGGCGGCGCCCGCGATCTGCTCGATCCTCGAATCGCTCCACGGCACGGATGTCGCGGCTACCGCGTTCATCGAGGTGCCGCACGCGGCCGACGCGCAGCACGTCGAACTCGCACCGCGTTCGACGCTCACCTGGCTCGCCCGCGACGAGGCCGAGCACGGCGAGACGCTCATCGACGCGGTGCGCGTCTGGTGCGCGGCATCCCGCCATCATCTCGACTCCGTTGCGGCCGCCGAGCGTCAGGAGCTGGCGGACATCGATGTCGACCGGGAACTGCTCTGGGATGCCCCGACAGGTGGCGTCGGCGACTTCTACGCATGGATGGCGGGGGAGTCCTCGGTCGTGAAGACCCTGCGTCGACTGCTCGTGCAGGATCACGGCGTCGACCGCTCCCGGGTCGCATTCATGGGCTACTGGCGAGCGGGGCAGTCGGAGCGCACGGAGTGACCCCCGGTCACAGAGGGCGCCGCACCGCGGTGCTCTGGACTGCGGCGTGCCTGACGCTCGTCGCCGTCGTCGTCGCGAGCCTCGCGATCGGCTCCCGTCCGATCGCGCCGGACGTCGTGTGGCAGGCCCTCACGGTGTTCGATCCGAGCAACCCCGACCACAGCGTCGTGGTGACCCAGCGGGTGCCGCGCACCGTCATCGGTCTCGCGGCGGGAGCGGCGCTGGGGCTCGCCGGCACGATGATGCAGGGCCTGACCCGCAACCCGCTCGCCGATCCCGGACTGCTCGGTGTGAACGCCGGGGCATCCGTCGCGGTCTTGCTGGCGATCACCGTGCTCGGCGCCGCCACACCCGAGGCGTTCGTGTGGTTCGCGTTCGCGGGCGCCGCCGCCGCAGCCCTCCTCGTGGGAGCGGTCGCGGGCATCGCCGGGGCACAGCCCGCGCGGCTCGCGCTCACCGGCGCGGCCGTCACGGCGGCCCTCACCGCGATCGTGCTCGCCGTTCTCACCTCCAGCGCCACGACTCTCGCCGTCTACCGGTACTGGACCGTCGGAGGTCTCACCGCGCGCGGTCTCGACGCGGTCGCCCTCGTCGCCGTGCCGCTCGTCATCGGCGCCGTGATCGCGCTCGGCGTCGCCCGCGGACTCGATCTGCTCGCCCTCGGCGACGACGTCGCGGCCGGCCTCGGCCACTCCGCCACCCGCACCCGGATTCTCGGCGTCGTCGCGAGCGTGCTCCTGTGCGGCGGCGCGACCGCCATCGCGGGCCCGATCGTGTTCCTCGGACTCGCGGTGCCCCACCTCCTGCGCCCGCTCCGCGGCGGCTCGTACAGCCGCCTCATGCCCTTCGCGATCCCCGTCGGTGCCGCCCTCCTCGTGAGCGCCGACGTCGTCGGGCGTCTGATCGCCCCGCCCGGCGAGGTGCAGGCGGGAGTGGTCGTCGCCTTCCTCGGTGCTCCGCTGCTGATGCTGCTCGTGCTGCGCCGCCGGCTGGTGACCGTATGACCGCGCTCACCGCCTCGCTGGCGGCCGTCGACCGGGTGCGTCGCGGCCTGCGCCGACGCGCGCTCCTGGTCGCCGCCGCGATGACCATCGTGCTGCTCGTCGCGGCGACCCTCGCGCTCGGCCTCGGCGACTACCCGATGGACCCCGGGCAGGTGCTGCGCACCCTCGTCGGAGGCGGGACCCGCATCGAGACCTACATCGTGTGGGAGACCCGGATGCCGCGCTTCGCGATGGCTGTCGTGGCCGGGGGCGCTCTCGCCCTCGCCGGGGCGCTCCTCCAGGCGCTGCTGCGCAACCCGCTCGCGAGCCCCGACCTGCTCGGGATCAGCGGTGGCGCGAGCGCCGCCGCCGTGGTCGGACTCCTCGTGTTCGGCATCGCCGGGCCGCTGCTTGCCGTGGTCGCGTTCGGCGGGGGAGCCGCGGTGGCGGTGCTGCTGCTCGTGGCCGCCGCGCGGCGCGGACAGAGCGGCTTCCGCATCATCCTCGCGGGCATCGGCGTCTCGTTCCTGTGCGCCTGCGTGATCGATTACCTGCTGACCCGGTCGAAGATCGAGCAGGCGCAGGCGGCGTACGTGTGGCTCGCGGGAAGCCTGAATGCGACGCCCTGGTGGCAGGTCGCCACCGTCGCCGCCGTTGTCGTCGTCACGCTTCCGGCGGTGCTGCTCGCGGCACGCGACCTGCCCGTGCTCGCCCTCGGACCCGACGCGGCGTCGGGGCTCGGCGTGCGGCTCGGGTTCGTGCGCCTCGCGGTCATCGCGGCGGCCGTGCTTCTCACCGCCACGGTGTGCGCCTTCTGCGGGCCGATCTCGTTCGTCGCGCTGTGCGCGCCCGCGATCGCGCGCTCGCTGCGCCGCGGCGCCGCTCCCTCGCTCGGCACGAGCGCGCTCGTGGGCTCCGTGCTTCTCGTCGGTGCCGACCTCGTCGCGCAGCACGCGTGGCCGGGGCGCAGCATCCCTGTCGGCGCGGTCACCGGCGCGCTCGGCGCCGTCTTCCTGCTGTGGCTCCTCGCGACCTCGAAGGGACGCTTCGCATGACCACCGCCTCCGCCCACTTCCGCGTCGACGGGCTCGCCGCCGGCTACCCCGGGCGCCGGGTCATCGACGGGCTCGACCTCGACATCGCCCCCGGACGGCTCACCGTCATCATCGGGGCGAACGCGAGCGGCAAGTCCACCCTCCTGTCGACCCTCGCGCGACTGCGCGCGCCGCTCGCCGGCCGGGTGACGCTCGACGGCGACGACATCGCGGGGATGCCCCGCCGGAGCCTCGCTCAGTCCGTCGGCCTGCTGCCGCAGCATCCGATCGCCCCCGACGGCGTCACCGTCGCCGAACTCGTCTCGCGAGGCCGCCACCCCCACCGCGGCGCCCTCGGGCGCTGGCGCAGCGACGACGCGCGCGTGGTCGCCGACGCCATGGTGCAGACCGGGGTCGCCGACCTCGCCGACCGTCCCGTCGACGACCTGTCGGGCGGTCAGCGTCAGCGCGTCTGGATAGCGATGGCGCTCGCCCAGCAGCCGCGTGCGCTGCTGCTCGACGAGCCGACGAGCTTCCTCGACCTCGCCCACCAGATCGACGTGCTCGAGCTGCTGCGCCGCATCAACCGCACGGAGGGCACGACCGTCGTCGCCGTCCTGCACGAACTCGCCCTCGCGGCCCGCTACGCCGACGACCTCGTCGTCATGGCGGACGGCGCCGTCATCGCCCACGGTGCGCCGGGCGACGTGCTCACTCCCGCGACCGTCGCGGCCGCGTTCGGTCTCGACGCCGTCGTGATCCCCGATCCCGTGACGGGGAGCCCCCTCGTCATCCCCCGAACGCACGCCGACTCTGCACCCGCCGTGCCATCCCTCCCCTGAAAGGCAGCACATGACCCGTTCCCGTTCCCGACTCGCCGCCCTCGCGGCGGTCGTCGCAGCGACCCTCGCCCTTGCCGGCTGCGCCGGATCCGGCGCCGCATCCTCGACCACGGCCTCCTCCGACGGCTTCCCGGTCACGATCTCCGATGCGCTCGGCGGCGCCACGATCGCCAGCGCCCCCGAGCGCGTCGTGACGTGGGGCTGGGGTGCGACCGAGGCCGCGCTCGCGCTCCGCACCGTGCCCGTCGCGGTCGCGTCGATGGACTACGGCGGGGGTGACAACAAGCTCACCCCGTGGGTCGAGAAGGCGCTCACGGACCTCGGTGCCGCGACCCCGACCGTGCTCGACTCGTCGGCGCAGACGGTGCCGATCGAAGCCGTCCTGGCCGCCAACCCCGACCTGTTCCTCGCTCCGTACTCGGGAATCACGCAGGACGAGCGGGACGCCCTCGTGAAGGCCGGAGTGACGGTCGTGGCCTACCCCGACCACGCCTGGTCGACCCCGTGGCGCGACGTCATCTCGATCGTCGGGAAGGCGCTGGGCAAGGCCGTCGCCGCCACCACGCTGCTCGCGAACCTCGACAAGCTGGTCGCGGACACCGCTGCGGCCCATCCCGAGTTCCAGGGCACCTCGATCGCCTACGTGGACGACGACGTGAACACGTTCTACATGTACGTCGACGCGGATCCGCGCGTCGAGATCCTGCGCGACCTCGGCTTCACCTCCACACCGAGCCTCGACGCACTCGACCCGAAGGACGGCAACTTCTACACGACCGTTAGCTACGAGCAGCTCGACAAGGTCGACGCGCAGGTCATCCTCATCCAGGGCGAGCAGCAGGCGGACCTCGACACCTTCCTGCAGTCCTCCCGAGGCCAGCTGATCCCGGCCGTCGCCACGGGTGCGGTCGCGGAGGTGGTCGGCGAGGAGAACGTCGCCGCGGTCTCGCCCACGGCGCTGTCGCTGCCGTGGCTTCTGCCCACGCTCGCCGAGAAGCTCTCGGCGGCGGTGAAGACCGCCAAGGGCTGAGCGACCCGTCGTCCGCGGGGCATCCGGCGCGCAGTCGGGTGCCCCGCGCGATTTATACTGGGAGGCTGACCCCGTCGGGTCGCTCTCCCCACCCCTCAACGGATCGGATCTGACCGTGCTCGCCGTCCACGATCTCGAGATCCGCGTCGGCGCACGCGTGCTGATGTCGGATGTCTCGTTCCGCGTCGGCCCGGGCGACAAGGTGGGGCTCGTCGGCCGCAACGGCGCCGGGAAGACCACCCTCACGAAGGTGCTCGCGGGTGACCTGCTGCCGAGCAACGGTGGTGTGGATCGCGCCGGCGAGCTTGGGTACCTGCCGCAGGACCCCCGCTCCGGCAACCCCGACGACCTCGCCCGCACCCGCATCCTCGATGCGCGCGGTCTCGGCCAGCTCGCGATCGGCATGCACGAGGCATCCCTCGAGATGGCCTCCGACGACCCGGATGCCGCGGCGAAGGCCATGCGGCGCTACGGATCGCTCACCGAGCGCTTCGAGGCCCTGGGCGGGTACGCCGCCGAGGCGGAGGCGGCATCCATCGCCCACAACCTCTCGCTGCCCGACCGCATCCTCGACCAGCCGCTGCGCACCCTCTCGGGCGGCCAGCGTCGTCGCATCGAGCTTGCGCGCATCCTCTTCTCGGACGCGCAGACGATGATCCTCGACGAGCCGACCAACCACCTCGACGCCGACAGCGTCGTGTGGCTGCGGGAGTTCCTCAAGGGCTACAAGGGCGGGCTGATCGTCATCAGCCACGACATCGAGCTGGTCGGCGAGACCGTCAACCGGGTGTTCTACCTCGACGCGAACCGTCAGGTCATCGACATCTACAACATGAACTGGAAGAACTACCTGCGTCAGCGGGTCGCCGACGAGGAGCGCCGCAAGAAGGAGCGCGCCAACGCGGAGAAGAAGGCGACCGCGCTGCAGCAGCAGGCGGCGCGGTTCGGGGCGAAGGCGTCGAAGGCGGCGGCCGCGCACCAGATGGTCGCGCGCGCCGAGAAGCTGCTGTCAGGGCTCGACGACGTGCGTCAGGAGGATCGCGTCGCGAAGCTGCGCTTCCCGAAGCCGGCCGCGTGCGGCAAGACGCCGCTGCGCGCCTCGGGCCTGTCGAAGTCGTACGGGTCGCTCGAGATCTTCACCGACGTCGACCTTGCGATCGACCGGGGCTCCAAGGTCGTGGTGCTGGGGCTCAACGGCGCGGGCAAGACGACGCTGCTGCGCATCCTCGCGGGCGTGGACCTCGCCGACACCGGTCAGGTGGAGCCGGGCCACGGGCTGAAGATCGGCTACTACGCCCAGGAGCACGAGAACATCGACACGTCACGCTCGGTGCTCGACAACATGATGTCGGCTGCGCCCGACCTGAACGCGACCGAGGCCCGCAAGGTGCTGGGCTCGTTCCTGTTCACGGGCGACGACGTGCTCAAGCCAGCCGGCGTGCTCTCCGGCGGTGAGAAGACGCGCCTGTCGTTGGCGACGCTCGTGGTGTCGGCGGCGAACGTGCTGCTGCTCGACGAGCCGACGAACAACCTCGATCCGGCATCGCGCGACGAGATCCTCGGCGCGCTCGCCCACTACGAGGGGGCCGTCATCCTCGTCTCCCACGACGAGGGTGCTGTCGAGGCGCTGAATCCCGAGCGCGTGCTGATCCTCCCCGACGGAGTCGAGGACATCTGGGGCCGCGACTACGCCGACCTGATCACACTGGCCTGAGCGGGCGGATGCCTCACGCCCCCGCGTGATCGAGCAGCTCGTCCTCGATCTCGGCGTCGCTGCGACGCCGCTTGCGAGGTGCGTACTCGATGCCGTCGTCGTCTTCCTCATCGTCGTCCGGTGTGCGGTCGAGCCCCCGGCGTTTGCGGATCTCGGTGCGGATGACGTAGCCGATGAACCCGAACCCCATGACGGCGAACATGATCCACTGGATCGCGTACGACAGGTACGGGCCCGGGTCGTTGTCGGGAGCGGCGAGCGGGGTGGGTACGGATGCCGCGGCGGGGTCCTCCGACACCATCAGGCCGTAGAGGCCGGTGTAGGTCTCGGACCCCGTCGTCGCAGCGACGAGGGGGAGGTTGATGCTCGGCACCTGTCCTGTGATCGTGCCGCGCCCCGACGGCAGCGCCTCAGACGGCTGGGCTCGCGCGATCACCGTGACTTCGCCGCTCGGGGGAGCGGGGATCGTGCTCGGGCCGTCGCCGGTGGCGGCCGGCGGCACCCAGCCGCGGTCGATGATCAGCACCCTCCCGTCGTCGAGCGTGAGGGGGGTGAGCACCTCGAACCCGGTCGTGCCGTTGTTGATGCGGTTGCGCGCGACGACCTGTTCGGCGACGTCGTACGTCCCGCGCACGCTGATCGGCTGCCACTGCTTCGCGGGGTCGAGCGAGCCGTCGGCGGCGAGCACGGCGTCGAGGGAGACCGGCGTCGCGTCGTAGTTGTTCGAGATGAGCGACAGCTGGTCGGAGCGCCACGTATTGCGGCCGAACTGCCAGTTCGAGAGGAACGCGCACGCGATCGCGAAGAGGATCGCGACGGCGACGTACCCGGTCCAGCGCAGCCAGCGACGCGGGTCTTCCACGGGCGCGCTCACGAGGCGGCCGTCAGGGTCGATGTCCACACGGGGAAGTCGCGGGAGGTGAGGAAGCCGGTCAGGAACTCGACGTGCGCGTCGCACGCGGTCCAGGTCTTGCGTCGGTCCTCGGCGTGGATGCGCGGGTTGCGCCAGTCGATCCGCCAGGACGCGTCGGCGCGGCATCCTGCTCGTGAACAGGGTGTCGCAGCACTCACGCGGTGCCGTCCCGATCGATGCGGGTCGACTCGGAGATCGTGATGACCGTCGGTGTCTCGGGGTGGGCGTCGACCGCCCGTGTCGCAGGTTCCTCGGCCGTCTGATCTGTCGGGGCGCTCGCGGTGCTCGAGATCAGGTCCTGACCGACGTTGGCGATGACGACGGCGATGTAGGGGAGGAGCGCCGCCGCAGCGCCGAAGACCCAGGTGTACCAGCCGTAGGGCGTGACGAGCACCATCAGCAGGAAGCAGACGACGCGCACCGACATCGACACCAGGTACTTGACCTGGCGCGATCGCTCGTCCTCGCGCGGGGCGCGCGGGAGCGAGGTGGCGGTCTGAGGGGTGAGGCGCTTCACGGTGAGACCAGCGTACGCCGGTCCCATCGTGACGCGACCCGATCAGTAGCCGCGGTAGGTCGCGGCCGAACCGATGACGGCGAAGATGAAGATGACGTAGATCACGGTGAAGATCACACTCAGACCCACGAACACGTAGCCCACGATGAGACCGGCGACGGCGAGACCGTGTCCGTCTTCACCGGTGCGCTTGATCTGGCTGAGCGCGACGTGACCGAACACGATGCCGAGCACCGAGAACACGAAGGCGAACACCAGAGACAGGATGGCGAAGAGGTTCGTCCTCTGCGCGGGTGCGTACGCGTACGTCGGGGTCGCCTGATAGGCGGGCGGGTACCCGGGCGCTGCGGGAGGGGCGTAGGTCGGCGCTGCCGGAGGGGCGGCCTCGTACGCGGGCGGTGCCGGGGCGGCGGGCGGCGCCGTCGGCTCGGCGGCCGTCGGGGGCGTCGCGGGTGCAGGGGTCGGGTTCTCGTCGTTCGGAGTGCTCACGGCGGTGCCTTTCTCGTCTGTGGCACCAGAGTCCCAGTGCCGACAACGGCTGTCAAACTCCCGCTCGATAGGCTGGCCGGAGCTGTCCCACGAGTCTGGAGTTCCCTGCATGTCCCTCGACAAGGTCGTCCTCGTCACCGGCGGAAACCGCGGCATCGGCCGCGCCATCGCCGAGCGCTTCGTGTCCACCGGCTACACGAAGGTCGCGGTCACGGCCCGGTCCGGGGAGGGACCCGCCGGAACCCTGACGGTGCGCGCCGACGTCACCGACGCGGCATCCCTCGACGCTGCCTTCACCGAGATCGAGGCGACCCTCGGCGCCGTCGAGATCGTCGTCGCGAACGCGGGCATCACCCGCGACACACTTCTGCTGCGCATGAGCGAGCAGGACTTCGACGATGTCGTCGCGACGAACCTCGGCGGCACCTTCCGCGTCGTCAAGCGCGCGGCGAAGGGTCTGCTGAAGGCGCGCTGGGGACGGGTCATCCTCATCTCGAGCGTCGTGGGCCTCTACGGCTCGGCGGGGCAGATCAACTACTCGAGCTCGAAGGCCGCCCTCGTCGGATTCGCGCGGTCGCTCACCCGCGAGCTCGGGGGACGCGGCATCACCGCGAACGTCGTGGCGCCCGGCTTCATCGAGACCGACATGACCGCTGAGCTCCCCGAGGCGACGCAGGCGGAGTACAAGAAGAACATCCCCGCGGGCAGGTTCGCCTCAGCCGACGAGGTCGCGGGCGTGGTCACGTGGCTCGCCTCCGATGACGCGGCGTACATCTCCGGCGCGGTCATTCCCGTCGACGGCGGCCTCGGGATGGGGCACTGACCCTCAGGGCAGCAGCGGGATGAGCTGAGCGAGGTCGACCCGGGCGGCGACCAGATTCGCACGGGCGCGCACGGCGGGCTTCGCGTTGAACGCGACGCCGAGGCCGGCGGTGGCCATCATCGTCAGGTCGTTCGCGCCGTCGCCGACCGCGAGAGTGCGATGCGAGGGGATGCCGCGCTCCGCCGCCCACGCGAGGAGCGTGTCGGCCTTCGCCTGGGCGTCGACGACGTCGCCGTCGACGACGCCGGTGAGAGCGCTGCCGTCATGCGCGAGGCGGTTGGCGCGCCACACATCGACCCCGAGCTGGGGCGCGATGTGGTCGAGCACCTCGTGGAACCCACCGGAGACGACACCGAAGACACCGTCCCGCGCGTGAACGGCTGCGGCGAGCTCGTGCACGCCCGGGGTGGGCTCGATGCGCGCCCGCACGCGCGCGAACGCGTCGAGCGAGACGCCCGTCAGCGCCGAGACCCGTGAGCGCAGACTCGTCGCGAAGTCGACCTCGCCCCGCATGGCCGCCTCGGTCGCCGCCGCGACCTCCGCACCGCGCCCCGCCTCGTCCGCGATGAGCTCGATCACCTCGTTGCGGATCAGCGTGGAGTCGGCGTCGAGCACGATGAGGAAGCGAGCGGGCACGCGCTCCACCGTAGCGGGAGGCGATGCGACTCATGGCGTAACACGATGTCTCACCTCGTCACACGCCCGCATACGGTCGTGGTTGCTGAGTGTGTTCCATGGCTCGCCTGTACCCCCGCTGAAAGCCCATCGAGGAGCCTCTCGCATGAGATCGTCCCGTCGCGCCGTCGTCACGGCCGCCCTGTCCGTCATCGTCGCCGCCACCCTGAGCGCGTGCGGCCTCGCCCAGGGCGCGCCGAGCGCCGACGCGAGCGCGAAGACATCGATCAAGATCGGATTCAACCCCGGCCCCTACCAGGACATGTTCGAAGGCGGCATCGCCCCGATTCTGGCGAAGGAGGGCTTCCAGGCCGAGTCCGTCTCCTTCACCGACGGCATCGTCGTGAACGTGGCGGTCGCCAACGGCGAGATCGACGCGAACATCATGCAGCACCCGGTCTACATGGACGCGATCAATCAGCAGGAGAACATCCACAACGCCGCGCTCGTGCAGGTGCCGACGCCCCCGATGGCACTGTTCGGCGGCAAGAAGAGCTCCCTCGACGCCGTCGCGGACGGCGACACCGTGGCTGTCCCGAACGCGCCGTCCAACATGTACCGAGCCTTCAAGGTGCTCGAGCAGGTCGGCTGGATCACCCTCAAGCCTGACACCCAGCCCGCGACCACCTCTCCGGCCGACATCGCCACGAACCCCCACGGGATCCAGATCGTGGCACTCGAGAACGCGCAGCAGGTGCCGTCGCTGCAGGATGTCGCGTACTCGGTCATCCAGGGCAACTTCGTCGTCTCGGGCGGGCTCAAGCTGACCGCCGCGCTCGCGCTCGAGAACCTGGCCGACAAGTTCTCCGTGGTCGTCGCTGTCGATGAGAAGAACCTCGACACCCCCTGGGCGAAGGCGATCGCCGCCGCGTATGCGTCGCCGGAGTTCGCCAGCTACATCTCTTCCCACTCCGAGTACGACGGCTACCACCTGCCCGCCGCGCTGCAGCAGAAGTGACTGGCTCCGGCGACGGCGGGGCGGCGGTCCGGTTCACCGGCGTCCGTCGCGTGCACCGGGGTGGCACGGTCGCGCTCGACGGGGTGGATCTCGCCGTCCCGCACGGATCGATCTTCGGCGTCATCGGTCACAGCGGTGCCGGCAAGAGCACGCTCATCCGCATGGTGAACGCGCTGGATAGGCCGACGACCGGAACGGTTGAAGTCGACGGCGTCGACCTCCATTCGCTCTCCGGCGATGAGCTGCGGGCCGCTCAGAAGCGCACCGGGATGGTGTTCCAGCAGTTCAATCTGCTCGAAACCGTCTCCGTGCGCGACAACGTGGCGATGCCGCTGCGCCTCGACGGTGTGCGTGCCGCCGAGGCGCGCCGCCGCGCGGCCGACGCGCTCGAATTCGTGGGACTCGGGTCCATGGCCGACCGTCGCCCGCGCGAGCTGTCCGGCGGGCAGCGCCAGCGTGTCGGCATCGCCCGGGCGATCGTCCGCAACCCCCGGGTCCTGCTGTGCGATGAGGCGACGAGTGCGCTCGATCCCACGACGACCGCGCAGGTGCTGCAGCTCATCGCGCGCATCAACGAGGAGTACGGCACGACCGTGCTCGTCGTCACGCACGAGATGGACGTGATCAAGGACCTGTGCCATGAGGTCGCCGTGATGGAGTCCGGCCGCATCATCGAGCAGGGCTCGGTGCTCGACGTGTTCGTGCGCCCGCGCACGGAGACCGCCCGCACGTTCGTCGGCACGGTGATCCCGCACGAGATCCCGTCGCGCGTGCGCGAGCGCCTCGGCGGCGCCGCCCTGCTGCACCTGCTGCTCATCGACGAGCAGGTCACCGCGCCGCTCGTATCGGGGCTGATCCACCGATTCGGTGTGCAGGTGAACATCCTGCACGCCGACATGACCGACATCCAGGGTCACACTGTCGGGCAGATGGTGGTGCAGATCGACGGGAACGCTGCGGCCGTCGCCGCCGCCCGCGCCGCGCTCGGCGACCAGGTCACCGCGATCGAGGAGGTCGCCGCATGAGACCGGACGCTCTGACCCTCATCACGCCGGAGCAGTTCCTCCAGGAGCTCGGCGCCACCTTCTACATGGTGGGTGTCTCGCTCTTCTTCGGTGCGATCCTCGGACTCGCGATCGGCGTGCTTCTTGTCGCGACCCGGCCCCGCGGCATCCTGCCTCAGCGCGTGGTGTTCGTCGTGCTCTCCACAATCGTGAACATCGTGCGATCGCTGCCGTTCATCATCCTGCTCGTCGCGATCATCCCGTTCACCCGGCTGCTCGTCGGCACGACGATCGGCGCGAACGCCGCGATCGTGCCGTTGACGATCATGGTGGCGCCCTACATCGCCCGGCTCGTCGAGAACTCACTGCTCGACGTTCCGCCCGGAATCGTCGAAGCGGCGCGGGCGATGGGGGCGACCCCGTGGCAGATCTTCGTGCGGTTCCTGCTGCCCGAGGCGCGCGGATCCCTGATCCTCGCGCTGACGACCGCCTCGATCGGACTCCTGGATGCCTCCGCCATGGCCGGCACGGTGGGTGCGGGCGGTATCGGCGACCTCGCGATCTCGTACGGCTATCAGCGCTTCGACGGCATCGCCATGCTCGTGACGGTGGTGACGCTGATCGTGATCGTCCAGGTCATCCAGCTCATCGGCACACGGCTCGCCCGACGCGCCCGACGGGAGTGACGATGGCCGACTTCCGACGAGCCGGCCGGGTCGGCCGTCTGCCCCAGAGCTTCTTCGCAGGGCTCGACGCGCAGATCGCGCACGCCCGCGCGAGCGGCGTCGACGTCATCGACCTGTCGAAGGGCAATCCCGATCTGCCGACGCCTCCCGCGATCGTCGAGGCGATGCAGCGTGAGGTCGCGCGGCCCGAGAACCACGCGTATCCGTCGTTCCGCCCGCGTCCCTCGGTGCTCGCGGCCATCGCCGAGCGCTACCGCATCGACCACGGCGTCGAGCTCGACACCACGACGCAGATCGCGGTGTTCCACGGCTCCCACGAGGCGCTCATGGCCGGCATCCTCGCATTCGCCGACCCGGGGGAGACAGTCGTCCTGCCCGATCCGGCATATCCGATGTACCACTCGGCGGCGCTCTTCGCCGGCGCGCGGGAGGTGTCGCTGCCCCTCTCGGAGACCGACGGTCAGCCCGAGTGGGAGGTGATCGACGGTCTCGAATCCGCCCGCGTCCTGGTGCTGAACTACCCGAACAACCCGACGGGCGCGGTCGCGACCGGCGCGACGTT
Organism: Microbacterium sp. 71-23; assembly: GCF_001897265.1. NCBI lineage: Bacteria > Bacillati > Actinomycetota > Actinomycetes > Micrococcales > Microbacteriaceae > Microbacterium > Microbacterium sp. 71-23. The sequence continues at coordinate 520,526 of NZ_MKSL01000017.1, read as the reverse complement.
CGAGCGGGCCGTGTCGGTGGCGCGGCGACTGGACGCCCTGTTCGTCCACGACTTCGCCTATGCGTCCCTCGGCTTCGATGACGGCGCGCCGCTTTCGGCGCTCGCCTCCGATCCCGGGGCCGAGCGCACCGTCGAGCTCGCCACGCTCTCGAAGACCTACAACATGGCCGGCTGGCGCTTCGGTTTCGCCGTCGGCAACGCGTCGGCGATCGCGGCGATGCGGGCCTACCAGTCCCACGCCTTCAGCACGATCTTCGGCGCCACGCAGGAGGCGGCGGCGGTCGCGCTCGCGGGCGATCAGTCCGCCGCCGAGGAGATCGTCGGCACGTACCGGGCACGCCGCGATGCGGCCGTCGCGGGACTCCGGGACGCCGGCTACGCCGTGCATCGCCCGGGCGGATCCTTCTTCGTCTGGATCGATCTGCCCGACGGCACCGACGACGCCGCGTTCGCCGCGCGGCTTCTCGCGGAGCACGGCGTGGCGGTCGCCCCGGGGGCGGGGTTCGGGCCCCGTGGGGCGGGCCGCATCCGGCTCAGCCTCGTGCATCCGATTGACATACTCGAAAAGGCGGTCGCCCGAATGGGCGCCGCCCTGACCTGACCCACCGGGAGGACCCCATGGCCGACGTCGAGAGCTTCACGCTCGACCACACCGCCGTCATCGCACCGTACGTGCGCCTCATCTCCGTCGAGCGCGGACCGCGTGGCGACGCGATCTCCAACTTCGACGTGCGCTTCGTGCAGCCCAACGAGGGCGAGATCCCGACGGCCGCGCTGCACACGATCGAGCACACGATCGCGAGCCTGCTGCGCGACCACCTCGACGGCGTCATCGACATCTCACCGTTCGGCTGCCGCACCGGATTCCACCTGATCGTGTGGGGCGAGCCCGCTGTCGCTGACGTCGTCCCCGCGATCCGCGAGAGCCTGCGGGCGATCGCCGAGGACGTGCAGTGGGAGGACGTGCCCGGCGTCGACGCGTTCAGCTGCGGCAACTATCGCGACCACAGCCTCCACGGCGCTCGCGCGTGGGCCCGTGACATCCTCGCTCAGGGCATCAGCCTCGACGCGTTCACCCGCGTCGGCGTCTGAGCCCGCCGCGGCATCCGCAGTCCTGACCGAGCGGATGCCGCGGCTCAGCTGTCGATGCGCACGCCCTTGCCGACCACGGTGATGCCCGAGTCCGTGACGGTGAAGCCGCGTGACAGGTCGAGTTCGCGGTCGACGCCGACTGTCGCGCCGTCGGCGAGCACGACGTTCTTGTCGAGGATCGCCCGGTGGATGCGGGCGCCTGCGCCGATGCGCACGCGGTCGAACAGCACGGCGTCGGTGATCGTCGCGCCGCCTCCCGAGAGTGTCCACGGGCCCACGACGCTGCGCTCGAGATGGGTGCCCGAGAGCACCGAGCCGAGAGAGACGATCGAGTCGATCGTGTTGCCGATGCGCCCGACGGCGTCGCGCACGAACTTCGCGGGCGGCGAGTTGAGCATCTGCGAGTGGATCGGCCAGTCGGTGTTGTAGAGGTTGAAGACCGGCAGGGTCGAGATCAGGTCGCGATGCGCGTCGAAGAACGAATCGATCGTGCCGACGTCGCGCCAGTAGGCACGGTCGCGGGCGGTGGAGCCCGGCACCTCGTTGTCCTTGAAGTCGTACACGCCCGCCTCGCCGCGTGAGACGAAGTAGGGGATGATGTCGCCGCCCATGTCGTGGTTCGACGTCGGCAGCTCGCCGTCGGACGTGACCGCCTCGATGAGCGCATCGGTGTCGAAGATGTAGTTGCCCATCGATGCGAGCACCTCGTGGGGTGCGTCGGCGAGCCCCGTGGGGTTCTGCGGCTTCTCGAGGAACTCGCGGATGCGCGTCGGGTCGGTCGGTTCGACGTCGATGACCCCGAACTGGTCGGCGAGCCCGATCGGCTGCCGGATGCCCGCGACCGTCGCCCGCGCACCGGAGGCGATGTGGGCCTCGAGCATCTGGCGGAAGTCCATGCGGTAGACGTGGTCTGCGCCGACGACGACGACGATGTCAGGGGCTTCGTCGTGGATGAGGTTCAGGCTCTGCAGGATCGCGTCGGCCGACCCCGAGAACCACCGCTTGCCGAGCCGCTGCTGTGCGGGCACCGACGTGACGTAGGAGTCCAGCAGCGCCGACATCCGCCACGTCTGCGAGATGTGACGGTCGAGGCTGTGGGACTTGTACTGGGTCAGCACGACGAGCTGGCGCAGGCCCGAGTTGATGAGGTTCGAGATGGCGAAGTCGATCAGGCGGTACTGTCCGCCGAACGGGACGGCCGGCTTCGCTCTGTCGACCGTGAGCGGCATGAGCCGCTTGCCCTCCCCGCCCGCGAGGATGATGCCGAAGACCTTCTTGTGCGTCCCTGCCATGGCTCCACACTAGGCGGGCTTCCACCCGTGTACTAGCGTCCTTGACATGCGCGTCGACATCGTCACGAAGGAGTATCCGCCGGAGATCTACGGGGGAGCCGGAGTGCACGTCGCCGAGATCGTGCGGGCGCTGCGCGCCCTCGCCGGTGAGCGAGACGTCGACGTGCAGGTGCACGCGTTCGGCGCGGCGCGCGACGAGGTAGGGACGACCTCCTACGCGACGCCGCCGGGCCTGGCTGGAGCGAACGGGGCGCTGCAGACCCTCGGGGTCGACCTCGAGATCGTCTCGGATGTCGCGGGCGCCGACGTCGTGCACTCGCACACCTGGTACGCGAACTACGCGGGCTTCCTCGCGTCGCTGCTGCACGGCATCCCGCACGTCGTCACCGCCCACAGCCTGGAGCCGCTGCGACCGTGGAAGGCCGAGCAGCTCGGGGGTGGGTACGCCCTCTCCAGCTACATCGAGAAGACCGCCTACGAGCAGGCGGCCGCCATCGTCGCCGTGAGCGACGGGATGCGGCGCGACATCCTCCGCTCCTACCCCGCCCTCGACCCTGGCAAGGTGCGGGTCATCTACAACGGCATCGACGCCGAGGCGTGGCATCCGACCGACAACCCGGAGGTGCTCGCCCGATTCGGCATCGATCCCGCGCGGCCCTCGGTGGTCTTCGTCGGACGCATCACCCGCCAGAAGGGTCTGCCGTATCTGCTGCGGGCCGCGCGGCAGCTGCCGCCCGACGTGCAGCTGGTGCTCTGTGCGGGAGCGCCTGACACCCCGCAGATCCTTGCCGAGGTCGAAGGGCTCGTGCAGGAGCTGCAGGCCACTCGTGACGGCGTCGTGTGGATCGACCAGCTGCTTCCCCGGCCCGAACTGTCGGCCATCCTGAGCGCGGCGACGACGTTCGTGTGCCCGTCGATCTACGAGCCGCTGGGCATCGTCAACCTCGAGGCGATGGCGTGCGGTGCCGCCGTCGTCGGTACGGCGACGGGCGGCATCCCCGAGGTCGTCGTCGACGGCGTGACCGGGCGGCTCGTGCCGATCGAGCAGGTGCAGGACGGCACCGGCACTCCCGTCGACCCCGACCGGTACGTGCACGACCTGGCCCGCACCCTCATCGAGGTCGTGAGCGACCCGGCCGCAGCGGCCGCCTACGGCCGCGCCGGCCGCGAACGCGCCGTCGAGGCCTTCAGCTGGGCGCGCATCGCCGAGCAAACCGCCGCGCTCTACACGGAGGTCATCGGCCGCGCCGGATAGGCTGGAGTCATGCCGCAGGTGCTCGAATTCGCCGATGTCGTCGTTCGTCGCAACGCGAAGGACATCGTCGAACACCTGACCTGGTCTGTGGCCGGCGACGAGCGTTGGGTCGTGCTGGGTCCGAACGGCGCCGGCAAGACCACGGTGCTGCAGCTGGCGGCGGCGCTGCTCTACCCGACCTCGGGAACGGTCTCGATCCTGGGGGAGCGGCTGGGACGCACGGATGTCTTCGACCTCCGTCCGCGCATCGGCTTCGCGTCGACGGCGCTGAGCCGCCGCATCCCGTCGGAGGAGAGCGTGCTCGACGTCGTGCTCACCGCCGCCTACTCGGTGCTCGGACGCTGGCGGGAGCAGTACGAGGCGATCGACGAGCGCCGTGCGCTGCGTGTGCTCGCCGAGTGGAAGCTCGACCACCTTGCCGACCGCTCGTTCGGCACACTGTCCGACGGCGAACAGAAGCGGGTGCAGATCGCGCGAGCGGTGATGACCGACCCGGAGCTGCTCATGCTCGACGAGCCGACCGCGAGCCTCGATCTCGGCTCCCGCGAGGAGCTCGTCTCGCTCCTCGGCGGCTACGCCCAGGCGCCGAGCACGCCCGCGATGATCATGGTGACCCACCACGTCGAGGAGATCCCGATCGGGTTCACCCACGTGCTGCTCATGCGCGAGGCGCAGGCGGTGGCGGCGGGTCCGCTCGCCGACACGCTCACCGCGGCGAACCTGAGCGCGACCTTCGGCGTCGACGTCGAACTCGACGAGCACGAGGGGCGCTTCGCCGCCCGCGCCGTGCGTTCCCGCTGAGCCGCCCGACCTGATAGACTCTCCCCTTGGTGCGTTCGGCACCGCAGACTTTCCTCCGTCTCTCGCAAGGAATCCGATGAAGACTGACATCCACCCCGCCTACGACCTCGTTGTCTTCCGCGACCTCGGCTCGGGCGAGACCTTCCTCACCCGCTCGACCGCGTCGAGCGACAAGACCATCGAGCTCGACGGCGTCGAGTACCCGGTCATCGACGTCGAGATCTCGTCGGCGTCGCACCCGTTCTACACGGGCAAGCAGCGCATCCTCGACTCGGCCGGTCGCGTCGAGAAGTTCAACCAGCGCTTCAAGAACTTCGGCGCTCGCTGAGTCGCCGCATGGCGAAGGCCCCGTCTGCTTCGGCAGGTCGGGGCCTTCGTCGTTGTCGGCGGTCGATGATCGTGGCGGCCGCACGTCGAGGGCGACGGCTGCCGAGGCGTGCCGCTCAGCGCACCGGCCACGCGCCGTCGAGGGCGTCATCGGGGTCGAGGCGGCCGATGCGCACGAAATACTCGGTGAGGCTCTCCGCCTGCGACCGTGCCCACGCCACCTGCGCGGTGTGCAGGGCCGCCGGGGTCGACGGCAGTTCATCCGCGTAGCGGTCGAGCAGGGCGAGGGCTACGCGGCCGGCGGCGACGGCGTCGGCGGATGCCTCGTGGGCGCCCGTGAGCGCGACGCCGTAGTGCGCGGCCACCACGTCGAGGGTGCGCTTTCCCTTGCGGTACCGATCGACGTTCTTGTCGAGCACGAGCGGGTCGATCACCGGCGTGGGGTCAGCGATCGGCGGAACACCGTGCCGCGCCGCCTCGTGCGCGAGGAGCGAGAAGTCGTAGGCGGCGTTGTAGGCGACCACCGGCACTCCCGCGTCGAACAGCGCGCGCAGTTCGGCGACGATCTCGGTCACGACTGCCGCGGCGGGCCGCCCGTCGCGGCGGGCGCGCTCGGTCGTGACTCCGTGCACGGCTGTCGCCCCCGCGGGGATCTCGATGCCGGGATCGGCGAGCCAGGAGGCTGAGGAGAGGACCGTTCCGTCGGCGTCGAGCACGCCCACATAGGCAGTCACGATGCGGTCGGTCGTGACGTCGACCCCGGTCGTCTCGAGGTCGAACACGCCGACGCGCGCCGCCCAGTCGATGGTGTCGAAGCCCGGGAGCATGTCGTGCGCGGCCATGACTCGACGCTAGAGGGGAGGTGCGACATCCCGATGCAGGCGCGCCCGGGCGGCACGGAGCGGCGCCGTAGACTCGGGGGATGATCGTCGACGCCGGGCCCTATGCCGCACGGCTCGCCGACCGGCGGGTCGAGGGCCACGAGGTCGAGGTCCTCGGTGGCATGACCCGCTACTGGACCTACGATCCTCCGGTGGGCGTCGAGCCGTGGGCGACCGTCGTCGCCGTGCACGGCTTCCGCGGCGAGCACCACGGGCTCGACCCCGTCGTCGCGCATCTCGACGGCGTGCGTGTCGTCTCTCCGGATCTCCCGGGCTTCGGCGAGACGCCGCCGCTCCCCGGTCGCACCCACGACCTCGACGCCTACGCGCAGTGGCTGACCGAGTTCGTCGCCGCCGTCGCGCCCGGCGCCGTCGTGCTCGGCCACTCGTTCGGCTCGATCGTCTCGGCGGCCGCCGTGGCGCGCGGGCTCGAGACCCCGCGCCTCGTGCTCGTGAACCCGATCGGTGCACCGGCGCTCGAGGGACCCCGCGGCATCCTCACCCGGCTCGCGGTCTTCTACTACCGCGCCGGGGCGGCCCTGCCCGCCCCGCTCGGCGAGGGCCTGCTCCGCAACCGAGCGATCGTGCGCGCCATGAGCATCGCGATGGTGAAGACCCGAGATCCCGAGCTGCGGCGCTTCGTGCACGCCCAGCACGACGCGTACTTCTCCCGGTTCGCCGATCGCGACGTGCTCAGTGACGCGTTCCTGACCTCCGTCTCGCACGACGTGCGGGCGTTCGCGCCGCGTGTCGCCGTGCCGACGCTGCTGGTGGCCGCGCAGCTCGACGACATCACCCCGATCGAGGCCGAGCGCACGCTCGCGACGCTGTTCGACGACGTCGAGTTGGTCGAGATCCCCGGGGTGGGGCACCTCATCCACTACGAGACGCCGGAGCCCGCGGCATCCGCCATCAGTCGTTTTCTGCGAGCCGGCGCCGATACGCGTTGACGTTCATACGGTTCCCGCAGTTGCCCGAGTCGCAGTAGCGCTTCGACCCGTTGCGGCTGAAGTCGACGTAGACGCCCTGGCAGTCGTCGGCCGAGCATACGCGCACGCGGTCGTAGGCGTCCTGGCGGATCACGTCGACGAACGCCATCGCCGACTCGACCATCATTCGCACGGCGAGCGGCGCGTCGTCGTCCGTCGCGTGGATGTGCCAGTCGTACGGCTCGTGGATGACGAGCCGGGGGAGGGCGCTGCCGTCGGCGAGCATCGCGTTGACGAGGGGAACCGCGTCAGCGCGGTCGCTGTGCCAGAGGGCGTGCAGGCGGTCCCGGATGCCGCGCACCGCCGCCCGCTCGCGGTCGTCCCGGGCGATCGCTCCGCTGTACGGATGCGCGGCGAGGAACTCCTCCATGTCGTCGGCTGTGAGGAGGCGATCGACGTCGGAGGCGGCGGTGATCGGCAGGGTGTTGACCAGGTCGGCGGCCATGCGCAGGGACTCCGCCGTGTCATGAATGAAAAGCATGTTGACTCCTGACGCCCCGATCCCTTACGGTCATGAGTGTAATCACTGAACGGTCCTGACAGATCGGCGCCGCATGTCCGCTCCCACCGCACCCGTCCCGCTGATCGTCCCGACCCTCGCGACGGTGCCGCTGCGCGACACGCCGCGCTTCGCGCCGTCCGGGCTCGTGTTCGCGGTCGGCTCGGCGTTCGCGTTCTCGTCGAGCGGCCCGCTCATGAAGCCGCTGCTCGAGGCCGGCTGGTCGGTGAGCGCCGTGCTGCTGGTGCGCATGACGCTCGCGGGGCTCGTGCTCTCGCCGGCGCTCGTGCGCGCGATCCGGCTCGAACCCGGGTTCCTGCGCCGCCACGCGATGACGATCCTCGCGTTCGGGGCCACCGGGGTCGCCGGCTGCCAGATCCTCTATTTCTCGGCGATGCAGCGAATGCCGGTCGCGATGGCCCTGCTGATCCAGTACCTCGCGCCCGTGCTGCTCGTCGCCGTGGCCTGGGTGCGCACCCGACGCAGTCCCTCGAGGCTCGTCCTCACCGGGTCCGTGCTCGCGATCGCGGGGCTGGTGCTCGTCGTCGACGTGACCGGCGCGCGATTCGACGTGCTCGGCACCGTCTTCGCGCTCGGTGCCGCGGTGTGCGTCGCCGCCTACTTCGTCATCGCGGAGCGCGCGGGTGACCGTCTGCCCGCCCTCGCGCTCGCATCCGGCGGGCTGCTCGTCGGCGCCGCGGTCATGGCGCTCGTGGGGGTGACCGGCCTCCTGCCCCTGCACGCCGCGTTCGTCGACGTCACCTTCGCCGGCGTCGCGGTGCCGTGGTTCGTACCACTCGCCTGGGTGGGGCTCGTCGCGACATCCCTCGGCTATGGCCTCGGCATCGCCGCGGTGCCGCGCATCGGCTCGCGGGTCGCGTCGTTCGTGGGGCTGTCGGAGGTGCTGTTCGCGCTGCTGTTCGCGGCGCTGCTGCTCGGCGAGCTGCCGGGCCCGGTGCAGTATGTGGGGGCGGCGGTGCTGCTCACCGGCGTCGTGCTGGTTCGGCTCGACGCGCGGCCCGCTCAGGTCAGCGCTCCGAGCGCGCGAGGTCGATGAGGGGCGCGACCCGGTAGGGGATGAGCTCGTCCATCACAAGCGACGTCTCGGTGCGATCGACGCCGTCGATGGCGAGGATGCGACGGTCGGTCGTGAACAGATGCGGGGTGTCGCGACAGGCCACGCGCACCAGGAGGTCCATCGAGCCGGCGAGGCCGTTGGCCTGCACCACCTCGGGGATGAGGGCGATCTCGTCGCGGATGCGGGGGATCTCGGGCTGTCGCAGGCGCACCGAGATGAACGCATCGATCGGATAGCCGAGCGCCGTGGTGGAGATCGCGCGCTCGTAGCTCAAGAGCGCACCGGCGCGCTCGAGCCGCGACATCCGCGCCTGCACGGTGTTGCGGGACATGCCGAGGTCGTCGGCGAGCGAGGTCACCGCTCGACGAGGGTCGGCAGACAATGCCTGGAGAAGAGCGAGATCACTCGCATCGAGTATCGCCATAATGGGGGACATTAGCACCGCTCAGAGGCAATATGCGCACTCGAATTGTTTCAGGCGTGAAAAATGCTCCTCAGTCAGTGCTGAGTGGAGGCAGCGACGAGCCGTCCGTCCGCCGTGAGGGCGAGTTCGCGCCACTCGCCGTTTCCGACGCGCGCGTCATCGGTCGGCGCCGCATCGGATGCGGCCGCGCGAAGCACCGCGCGGATGAGCGCGCCGTGCGCCACCGCGATGAGCACGTCGGGGGAGCCGCTCGTGGCGATGAGCCGTCTCAACGCGCCGTTCGCGCGGTCGGCGACCTCGTCGACGGTCTCCGCGCCCGGAACCTCACCGCTGTGGGTGTCACCGAAGCGTGCGCGGAACTCGGTGACGTCGAGTCCCTCCGCGATGCCGTATCCGCGCTCACGGAGTCCGATGTCGGAAGGGCCGAGCGGGAGGGCGAGTCGATCGGCGATGAGCGTCGCGGTCTCCCGCGCGCGCGACAGATCGCTCGAGACGACGGCGACGGTCGCGGCATCCGTCACCTCGGCGACGAGCCGCTCGGCGGCGTCCCGCGCCTGCGAGCGTCCGGTGTCGTTCAGGGGGATGTCGGTCGACCCCTGGATGCGTCCCGCGCGGTTCCAGTCCGTCTCGCCGTGGCGCACCAGGATGATGCGTGTCGGGTGGTCGGCGGTGGAGCTCATTCGGGCCCTCCCAGGGCGTCGGCGAACGCGCGGAGTACCTCGGTGGTGCCGGCGTCGATCTTCACGGTGGCGCGGGCGTCACCGCGGGTGTCCCCGCGGTTGACGATCACGATGGGCAGACGGCGGCGTCGAGCCCGGTCGAGGAAGCGGATGCCGGAGTTGACGACGAGCGACGAGCCGGCGATGACGAGTGCGTCGCTGCCGCGCACGATCTGCTCGGCCTCGCGGAAGCGCTCCGCCGGGATGTACTCGCCGAAGAACACGACGTCGGGCTTGAGAGCTCCCTCGCACACGCTGCAGGTGGGGATCCGGAACCCGTCGGCGGTCGCGGGAGCCACGTCGCCGTCGGGGCCGAGCGGAAGGTCGGAGTCGGCCACGATCCAGGGGTTGTCGGTCTCGATGCGCTCGGCGAGGTCGCGCCGGTCGAACACCTGACCGCAGTGCAGGCAGATCACCCGGCGCATCGTCCCGTGCAGCTCGACGACGCGGCTGTTGCCGGCGCGCAGATGGAGCCCGTCGACGTTCTGGGTGACGACGCCGGTCACGGCGCCCGAGTGCTCGAGTCGCGCGAGGGCTTCATGGCCGGCGTTGGGCTCGGCGGCGGCGAAGCGCTTCCAGCCGAGGTGGGACCCCACCCAGTAGCGGCGACGCGAGCTGTCGTCGGCGAGGAACTGGTCGAAGGTCATCGGACGGCGCACGGGCGCACCCTGCCCGCGGTAGTCGGGGATGCCGGAGTCGGTCGACACACCGGCGCCGGTGAGCACCGCGACGCGGCGCCCCGCGAGCAGATCGATCGCTTCGGCCACCCGCGCCTCCAGCTGCGGATCCGACTCGGTCGCTGTCGCCACGGCACCCTCCCACGGTCGAGCCTACGCCCCGCCGATTTCCTCCGTGTGACACGTGCGGCATTCTGGAGCGGTGCCCGTGATCGAGCTGACAGACCCCTCCGACGACCGACTCGCCGACTATCGCGACCTCACCGATGTGGCGCTGCGGCGGCTGCTCGAGCCCGCCGGCGGCCTCTACATGGCCGAGTCGGCCAAAGTGATCGGGCGCGCTCTGGCGGCGGGGCATCAGCCGCGTTCGGTGCTCGTGCAGCAGCAGTGGGTCGCCGAGATCACGGCACTGCTGGATGCCGCGGGGGGCGCGGCATCCGTGCCCGTGTACGTCGTCGCACCCGACGTCGCCGAGACGCTGACCGGGTACGCCGTGCACCGCGGTGCACTGGCGGCGATGCACCGCCCGCCCGACCGCCCCCTCGCCGAGGTGCTCGCCGATGCCCGCACCGTGCTCGTGCTCGAGGATCTCGTCGACCACACGAACGTGGGTGCGGCGTTCCGTGCCGCCGCGGGGCTCGGCGCCGACGCGGTGCTCGTGAGCGAGCGGTGCGCCGACCCGCTCTACCGGCGCAGCGTGCGGGTGAGCATGGGCACGGTGTTCCAGGTGCCGTGGACCCGCCTGCCGGCTTGGCCGGAGGCGCGGGACGCCCTCCACGCTGCAGGCGTCACGATCGCCGCGCTCGCTCTCGCCGACGACGCCGTCGGCCTCGACGTGTTCGCCGCAACGCGCGCGGAGCGGGTCGCTCTCGTCATGGGTGCGGAGGGCGACGGCCTCTCGCGTCGGGCCCTGGCCGCCGCAGACACGGTGGTCACCATCCCGATGGCGGGTGGAGTCGACTCGCTGAATGTCGCGTCGGCCGCGGCCGTCGCCCTGTGGGCCCTGCGGCATCCGCCACGCTAGGGATCAGTGCTCGGATGCCGCGGCATCCGACTCGATGCGGTGCACGCGGCTCGGCTCCGGGCGCTTGGCGGTGACGTCGTCGCCCGACGACTGATGGCGCAGGCGCCGCAGCACCCACGGCACGAGGAACTCCCGAGCCCACACCAGATCGCCGGAGCGCGCCTCCCGCCACGTGCGGAAGGGGATCGGCGAGGGCTGCATCGGCTCGAGGTCGTTCGGCACGTTGAGCGCGCGCAGCACCATGCGGGCCACCTCGTGGTGGCCGAGCGCGTTCATGTGCAGCCGGTCGCCGTCGAAGAAGCGCGCATCCTGGATCTCCTTCAGCGCCCACTGGTCGGCGACGATGCAGTCGTATTTCTCGGCGATCGCGCGCAGGTTCTCGTTGTAGATGGCGACCTTGCCGCGGATCGGCCGGAACACCGGGGTGAAGTTGGTGTCGATGCCGGTGAAGACGACGATCGTGGCACCCTGGGACGACAGTCGGATGATGGCGTCCTCGAAGATCGTGGCGACCTCATCGGGATCGCTGCCCGGGCGGATGACGTCGTTGCCCCCGGCGCAGAAGGTGATGAGGTCGGGGGAGAGGGCGAGTGCGGGCTCGATCTGCTCGTCGACGATCTGCTGGATGAGCCGGCCACGCACGGCCAGGTTGGCGTAGGCGAAGTCGTCGACGGATGCCGCGAGCACCTCGGCCATGCGATCGGCCCAGCCGCGGTTGCCGCCGGGGCTCGCCGGGTCGGGGTCGCCGATCCCCTCGGTGAACGAGTCGCCGATGGCGACGAACCGACGCCACGGGTGCGTCTGCTCGTTGGACACGAAGGGGGAGCGGGTAGGGGATGACATCGCGGTGGCCTCCTCCGCCGAAGCCTACCCGCGGCACGACGGGGCCTGGCGTCCGTGGCGTCGTCTATCGTGGAACCTCGCCGCCCGCCCGCGGCGGAGGGAGCTGGGATGACGGAGGACGAGGGACTCGCTCCCGAGGCTCCGGCGCACCAGTTCGGCAGCTTCGCCGCCGAGCACCTGTCGCCTTCGTTCCCCCAGCGCGCCCCCTGGGGCACCGCGCAGCGGCTACGGGCCTGGCAGGCAGAGGCCCTCGACGCCTACTTCGCCCTCGACGGGCCGGACGGCGTCGGCAAGGGACCGCGCGACTATCTCGCCGCCGCGACGCCCGGCGCCGGCAAGACGACGTTCGCGCTGCGCCTCGCGAGCGAGCTCCTGCGTCGCGGAGTCGTGCGCCGCATCGTCGTCGTGGCACCGACGGAGCATCTGAAGACCCAGTGGGCGGATGCCGCCGCGCGCGTCGGCATCCGCCTCGACCCCGCCTTCAGCAACCGACACGCCCGGCCCGCCCGGCACTACCAGGGCGTCGCAGTGACGTACGCCCAGGTGGCCGTGAAGGCGAGCGTCCACGAGACCCTCATCCTCGACGCGCCCACCCTCGTCATCCTCGACGAGGTGCATCACGGCGGCGACGCGCTCAGCTGGGGCGACGCGCTGCGCACCGCGTACGGCCGCGCGACGCGGCGTCTCCTGCTGTCGGGGACGCCGTTCCGCAGCGACACGGCGCCCATCCCGTTCGTGGAGTACCACCCCGATGCGAAGGGCATCCGCGTCTCCCGCACCGACTTCGCCTACGGCTACCGCCGCGCGCTCGAGGACGGCGTCGTGCGGCCCGTGCTCTTCCTCGTCTACGCCGGTCACATGCGCTGGCGCACCAAGGCGGGCGAGGAGATGGAGGCCTACCTCGGGCAGGACAACACGAAGGATGTCACCGCGCAGGCCTGGCGCACCGCGCTGAACCCCGAGGGCGAGTGGATCCCGGCCGTGCTGCGTTCCGCCGATCGCCGTCTGAGCGAGGTGCGCGAACAGGTGCCCGATGCGGGCGGGCTCGTCATCGCGACCGACCAGACCGCGGCCCGCGCGTATGCGGCGATCCTCGAGGCCGTCAGCGGCGAGGCGCCGACCGTCGTGCTGTCGGACGAGGCCGAGGCATCCGCGCGCATCGAGCAGTTCGCCCAGTCCACGTCCCGCTGGCTCGTCGCGGTGCGCATGGTCTCCGAGGGCGTCGACGTGCCGCGCCTCAGCGTCGGTGTCTACGCGACGAGCGCGTCGACGCCGCTCTTCTTCGCGCAGGCGATCGGACGCTTCGTGCGGGCGCGACGCCGCGGCGAGACGGCGAGCGTGTTCCTGCCGAACGTGCCCCAGCTGCTCGCGCTCGCACAGGAGCTCGAGGCGCAGCGCGACCACGCGCTCGACCGCGAGGCGACCGGTGACGAATGGGACGCCGAAGAAGCGCTGATGGATGCCGCGGAGCGGCCGGATGCGGCATCCGACGCCCTCACCGAGGAGTTCGCGTTCCTGCCACTCGATGCACAGGCTCATTTCGACCGGGTGCTCTTCGACGGCAAGGAGTTCGGTCAGCTCGCCGTGCCGGGCACCCCGGAGGAGGAGGAGTTCCTGGGGCTGCCGGGCATCCTCGAGCCCGAGCACGTGCACGAGCTGCTGCAGCAGCGTCAGGCGCGGCAGACCCGCCACCGCAAGGCGCGCGAGGCCCGCGAGGCGAGCGCGGACGAGGACGCCCCGATCGACCCGCTCCTCCCCGGGGCGCTGCACCGCACGCTCAAGGAGCAGCGGCAGCTGCTCAACAGTCTCGTCGGTCTCTACGCGCGGCAGTCCGGGGAGCCTCACGCGATGGTGCACGCCGAACTGCGGCGCCTGTGCGGGGGGCCGGCGGTCTCGCACGCGACCGTCGCGCAGCTGCAGGCGCGCATCGACCTGCTGCGCCGCCGGGTGCACGCGTGAGCAGTCGCTACGACTTCGTCTCGGTCTGGCGCATCCCCGCCGACCCCGCCCGCTGCTGGCGCGCGATCGAGGGGATGCTGCGCCCCGCCGCCGGTGCCCCGTCGCCCTGGCCGGCGGTCGAGGTGACAGGCCCTCCCGTAGCGCTCGAACCGGGCGCGCACGTCGGCCTGACGGTGCGCAGCCCGTTCGGTTACCGCCTCGTGCTCGACGCCGTGCTCACCCGCGTCGAACCGGGAGTCGTGCTCGCCGCGCGCAGCGACGGCGATCTGTTGGGCGAAGGCGAGGTGGCGCTGTTCGCCGCGGCATCCGGCACCCTGGTGCGCGTGCGCTGGGTGGTGCGCACCGAACGGGCGTGGATGAACCGCACTGCCTGGCTCCTGCGCCCCGTGTTCGTGCTCGCGCACACCGCGGTCATGGCTTCGGGGCGCCGAATGATGCGGCGCGCCGTGCGCGGCTAGCCTGGTGGCCCCGCCCCCCCCTGATCGAGGAGCTGCCCGTGGCATCCGATTCCGCTCCGGCGACTGCCCGCGACCGCGCCCGCTGGGCGCACTACCTTGCAAACGAACGGGCCGAGGCGGCCGTCTACCGTCACCTCGCCGCGCGCCGCGAGGGGGAGGAGCGGGACATCCTGCTCGCACTCGCCGACGCCGAGGGACGCCATGAGGCGCACTGGCTGGCGCTGCTCGGCGGCGAGCCGGAGCGACTGCCGCGCGCATCGGCATCGACGCGGCTGCTCGGCTGGATGGCGCGACGGTTCGGGTCGATCTTCGTGCTCGCCCTTGCTCAGCAGGCCGAGACGCGCTCGCCCTACGACGACGACCCCCACGCGACCCCGGCGATGCGCGCCGACGAGAAGATCCACAGCGAGGTCGTGCGGGGGCTCGCCGCGGCGGGACGTCGCAGGCTGTCGGGAACCTTCCGTGCCGCGGTGTTCGGGGCGAACGACGGTCTCGTGTCGAACCTCGCGCTCGTCATGGGCATCGGGGCGACCGGCGTCGACGCGCGCATCGTGCTGTTCAGCGGCATCGCGGGCCTGCTCGCCGGAGCCCTGTCGATGGGCGCGGGGGAGTTCGTCTCGGTGCGCTCGCAGCGCGAGCTGCTCGAGGCCACCGAGCCCAACAACTTCGGCGACGACGTGCTGCCCGATCTCGACCTCGACCAGAACGAGCTCGCCCTGATCTACCGCGCGCGGGGACTCGGTGACGCCGAGGCGACCGCGCGGGCACGTCTGGTGATCGAGACGGCGCGCACGGCGGACCGTGCGGTGCCCTACCGCCGGCCGCCGGAGGGCGCGGACACGCACGAGGTCGTGGGCAGCGCGTTCAGCGCGGCGCTCTCGAGCTTCCTGTTCTTCGCGTCGGGGGCGATCATCCCGGTGCTGCCGTGGCTGTTCGGGCTGCAGGGTCTTGCGGCCGTGCTCGTCGCGCTCGCGCTCGTCGGGGTGGCGCTGCTCGGCACCGGCGCCGCGGTGGGTCTCCTCTCGGGGGCGCCGCCGCTGCGCCGCGGTCTCCGACAGCTGGGCATCGGCTTCGGGGCCGCCGCGGTCACGTACGTCCTCGGGCTCCTGTTCGGGGTGGCGGGAATCTGAACCTTCGTTACTTTCAGATATGCTGAAGGTAACGAAAGGGGAGAGATGTCTCGGATGTCTCAGCGCGCCGTCTTCATCGCGGCGAGCGTCTATCTGGTGCTCGGACTCGCAGGCGGTGTGTACTTCCGTGAGATGACCAAGGGAACGCCGTTCGAATCGGGGGAGGGCACCCAGCTCGCCGTGCTCCACACGCATCTGCTGACCCTCGGCTTCCTCGCCATGCTCATCGTGCTCGTGCTCGACAAGGTGTACCGCCTCGGCCACAGCCGCTTCTTCGCGTGGTTCTTCTGGGTCTACAACGCGGGGCTCGTGCTGACTGTCGCCATCATGACCGTGCACGGCACGATGCAGGTGCTCGGCGTCCCGGCGAGCGCGGCGATCTCCGGAATCGCGGGCCTCGGGCACATCACGCTCGGAGCCGGTCTCGTGCTGCTGCTGTTCGCGATCAACGACGGCCTGCGCGGCCGGACCGCGCCCGCCACCACGATCGACTGACCCGTGCGCCGCGCTACCGGTCGATGCGAGGAGTGCGCCCGACAGCGCACCACGCCACCGCGTCGATGACGCCGCTCGGACCCGGCAGGAGTGCTCCGCAGCGGACGCGCAGCTCTGCTCGGGCGGCCGCGTCGAGGGTCGCGACGAAAGCGCCCGCGGGCCCGACGCCGAGTTCGTAGGGTCCCCACCAGTCGTCGACGCCCGTGTACGGAACGTGCACCTCGAGCTCGTGCTCGACCACCTCGACGAGTCCGTTCGACCGGAAGAGGTCGGCGATCTGGCCCCGACCTGTGCCGACGCCGCCCGTCTCGTCGTCGACGGTCGGGTCCATCTCGCGCGCCGCGTGCCAGAACAGCGACAGGGGCGCCCGCCCGCCGCCGAAGTCCCAGACCGATGCCGCGATCACGCCGCCCGGACGGGTGACCCGTGCCATCTCCCGAATGGCGGCGTGCGGGTCGCGCAGGAAGTTGACCACCAGCTGCGCGATGACGAGATCGAAGGCGTCATCGGCGAACGGGAGCGATTCGGCGTCTGCGACACGTGCATCGCAGCCGGGAAGCCGTTCGCGCAGCGCCTCGACGAAGGACGGGGAGGGGTCGACCGCGGCCACCGGCGTGACCCCCGGAGTCGCGGTGAGTGCCGCAGCGATCGCCCCGGGACCCGCACCGACATCGAGCGCTCGCACACCATCGAGCTCGCCCACGACGTCCAGCGTGCGCTGGGCGAGCGGCTCCGAGTAGCGTCCCATGAACCGCTGATAAGCCTCGGCCGGCACATCGAACGTCATCGCCCTTCCCTCCGTCGCGGCCCCGTCGCAGCAGGCTCGATGGGGCTC
Source organism: Microbacterium sp. 71-23 (assembly GCF_001897265.1). Lineage (NCBI taxonomy): Bacteria > Bacillati > Actinomycetota > Actinomycetes > Micrococcales > Microbacteriaceae > Microbacterium > Microbacterium sp. 71-23. The sequence goes on along the minus strand of NZ_MKSL01000017.1, from coordinate 503,748 downwards.
ATCCTGCCTCTCCGCGGTCGTGGGCGCGACCCCTGGCGAGATCCGCAGCAACGGATGCGCCAACGACGAAGGCCCCCGTCTCCGGGGGCCTTCGTCGTGATGATGCTGAGGCATCCTGTGTGCGCGAGGGGGGACTTGAACCCCCACGCCCTATACGGGCACTAGCACCTCAAGCTAGCGCGTCTACCTATTCCGCCACCCGCGCATTGGGTGATGTGTGGTCTTGCAACCGAGGGTCGAGCCTAGCATGCTCCACGCGGCGTCACGAACCGGGCGGGCCCTCGCCGAGCGGGTAGCCTGGGGCGCATGACTGCAGCCGAGCCGGGGGAGCTGCCGGAGGTCATCCGGCTCGCCCGCGATCTGATCCGCATCGACACCACCAACTGGGGTGGCGGACGCAGCGAAGGCGAGCGCGAGGCGGCCGAGTTCGTCGGCGCGTACCTCGAGGAACTCGGACTCGAGACCCGCTACTTCGAGCCGATCGCGCGCCGCACGAACGTGTCGGCGCGAGTACCGGGTCGTGATCGGTCGAAGCCTGCCCTCGTCGTGCACGGGCACCTCGATGTCGTCCCGGCGATGGTCGACGACTGGAGCGTCGACCCGTTCGCCGGTGAGATTCGCGACGGATACCTCTGGGGTCGCGGTGCCGTCGACATGAAGAACATGGACGCCATGATCCTCACGTCCGTCGCCGACATCCTGCGCGCCGGAGAACAGCCCGAGCGCGACCTGATCGTGACGTTCTTCGCCGACGAGGAGAACGGTGGCGTCGAGGGCTCGGCGCTCGTCGTGCGAGACCGCCCCGAGTGGTTCAGCGGTGCGACCGAGGCGATCAGCGAGGTCGGCGGGTTCTCCATCGATGTCGCCGGACGCCGGGCGTACCTGCTGCAGGTGGGGGAGAAGGCGCTGCTGTGGGTGCGGCTGGTGGCGCGCGGCGCCGCCGGACACGGCAGCCGGTGGCATCCGGACAACGCCGTCACCCGGCTCGCCGAGGCCGTCGCGGCGCTGGGGCGCGCCCCGTGGGAGGTGCGCCTCACCGAGACGACCGCGGCGCTTCTCGCGGCGGTCGCCGACCTCACCGGAGCAGACGTCGATGACCCGGATGCCGCGGCCGACCTGTTCGGTCCGGCCGCAGCGTTCATCCGGCCGAGCCTGCGCACAACGGCGAACCCGACAGGACTCGCCGGCGGTTACAAGCACAATGTGATCCCTGATCGTGCGGAGGCGACCGTCGACATCCGGGTCCTGCCCGGAACCGAGGACGAGGTGCTCGCCGAGGTGCAGCGGATCGTCGGGGATGACATCGCCATCGAGATCGTCGTGCGCGACATCGGTCTGGAGACCCCCTTCTCCGGCTCGCTCGTCGACGCGATGGTCGCGAGTCTTCAGGATGCCGATCCGGGTGTTCCCGTCGTCCCCTACCTGCTCGGCGCGGGCACCGACAACAAGGCGCTCTCCCGCCTCGGGATCGCCGGCTACGGCTTCGCGCCGCTGAGGTTGCCGAGCGGGTTCGATTTCACCGGTATGTTCCATGGTGTCGACGAACGCGTGCCGCTTGATGCGCTGACGTTCGGTCAGGATGTGCTGACCCGCCTGCTGCGCACCTACTGATCCACCGCGCCGCCTCCCGCCCCACCCCCAACGGAAGACGACCATGAGCCACTTGTTCGAAGCGATCATCCTCGGCCTCGTCCAGGGGCTCACCGAGTTCCTGCCGGTTTCCTCCAGTGCGCACCTGCGCATCCTGGGAGCGTTCCTCCCCGGCACCGAGGACCCGGGCGCCGCCTTCACCGCCATCACGCAGATCGGCACCGAGGCGGCCGTCGTGCTGTTCTTCTGGCGCGACATCGTAAGGATCGTCAGCCGGTGGGCGCTCTCCATCGTCGGGCGCGCGCCGCGCAACGATCCCGATGCGCGCATGGGCTGGCTCATCATCCTGGGGTCGATTCCGATCGTCGTGCTGGGCATCCTGTTCCAGAACCAGATCGAGACCGTGTTCCGCTCCCTCTGGCTGGTCGCCGGCATGCTCATCCTGTTCGGCGTGCTCCTCGGCATCGCGGACGCGATCGGCGCACGCCGGCGACGTCTGGATCAGCTCACCGTCGGCCACGGCGTGATCTACGGCCTGGCCCAGGCTCTCGCCCTCATCCCCGGTGTCTCCCGCTCGGGCGGGACGATCACGGCCGGTCTGCTGATGGGCTACGAGCGCGCCGCGGCGGCTCGCTACGCCTTCCTTCTCGCGATCCCGGCGGTGTTCGGCTCGGGCTTCTATCAGCTGTACAAGGTCGTGAAGGAGCCGGAGGTGAACCCGCCGTTCACCCTGCTCGAGACGGGCCTCGCGACGGTGATCGCGTTCGTCGTCGCCCTCGTGGTCATCAAGTACTTCATGGCGTTCATCTCGAAGCGCAGCTTCCTGCCCTTCGTCATCTACCGCGTGGCGCTCGGCGCCTTCGTGATGGTCATGCTCGCGACGGGCGTCATCGCCGCCTGAGCGGCATCGGGCGCTCTCAGCGCTGCGGCCCGCCGCGGCCGGGCCGGTCGTCGCCGCGCTTGCGCAGGTACTGCTCGAACTCACGGGCGATCGCATCGCCGGACGCCTCCGGGGAGTCCCACGCGTCGCGGGTGCGCTCGAGGCCGCGGATATACTCCGTCATCTCCTCGTCGTCGGCCGCGGCCGCGTCGATGGACGCCTCCCACGCGGCGGACTGCGTCGCCAGGTCACCGCGGTCGATCTTCGCCCCGGTGAGGTCCTCGAGGCGGTCGAGAAGTGCGAGGGTCGCCTTGGGCGACGGCGAGTGACCGGCGACGTAGTGCGGCACGCTCGCCCAGAGCGAGGCTGTCGGGATGCCGGCGGTGTCGGCGGCCTGACCGAGGACGCTGAGGATGCCGACCGGCCCCTCATAGGTCGTGCGGTCGAGGTCGAGAGTATGACGCAGCTGCTCGTTCTCGCTGCCCGCGAAGATCGAGATCGGACGGGAGTGGGGGACATCCGCCATCATCGAGCCGAGCGCGACCATGCCGGTGATGTCCTCACGCAGCGCGACGTCGATCAGCTCACCGGCGAACGCCTGCCAGGCCCGCGCCGGCTCGACGCCCGTGAGCAGCCAGAGCTGCGTGCCGCGCGTGGTCTGCGCGGGGCGCAGCAGCGTCGTCTCGGGCCAGGAGATGCGGCGCACACCGTCTTCGTCGGCGGCGATGCTCGGCCGGGTGTACTGGTAGTCGAAGTACAGCTCCGGGTCGACCGAGTAGACAGGTTCGTAGCCGCCGGTCTCGCGCAGACGGCTGACGGCCGCCGATGCCGCCTCGCCGGCGTCGTTCCATCCGTCGAAGGCGACGACCAGCACGCGTCGACCGAGTCCGTCCACCGGGCCCCTCTCGTTGCCTCCACGGCGCCAGGACGGCGCTCGCGGTCACACCAGGATAGGCGTCTCGGGCCCGTGACGGGCCGTGGCCGCGCGCGCCGCGCCGGTAGCATGGCCGGGTGAATCACCCCGCACCCGCCGCCGTGCTCTGGGACATGGACGGCACCCTCGTCGACACCGAGCCGTACTGGATGGCCGCAGAGACCCCGCTGGTCGAGAGCTACGGCGGCAGCTGGTCGCACGAGCAGGCGCTGCAGCTGGTCGGCCTCGGGCTCGACCAGTCGGCTCGGATCCTCCAGGACGCCGGGGTGCGCATGAACGAGGGCGCGATCATCGACCACCTGACCGAAACCGTGATGGGCGACCTGCGCACGACCGGTGTGCCGTTCCGTCCCGGTGCCCGTGAGCTCCTGTCGGAGCTGCGCGCGGCCGGGGTGAAGACGGGCCTCGTGACGATGTCGCTGCGGCGGATGGCGACTCACGTCGTCGAGTTGATCGACTTCGACGCATTCGACGTCATCGTCGCCGGCGACGATGCGACCCGCCCGAAGCCGCATCCCGACCCCTATCTGCAGGCGTGCGAGCTGCTCGATGTCGCCCCCGAGGACGTGGTGGCGATCGAGGACTCGCCGAACGGGCTGCGCTCCGCTATCGCCGCCCGCACGACGACGGTCGGCGTCCCGCTGATGGTCTCGCTCGCGGGCGTCGGCGCTCACGTCCTCTGGCCCTCCCTCGAGGGGCGGGGCCTCGCCGACCTGGCCGAGGTCCACGCCGCACGCCGCGCCCGCGAGGTGCGCGCGTGAGCCTCGGTCGCGGTCCGTTCGCGTACGGAGATCGCGTGCAGCTCACCGGCCCGAAGGGGCGCCTGTCGACGGTGACCCTCCGCGAGGGGGGCGAACTCCATTCCCATCACGGCGTGCTGCGCCACGCCGACATCGTCGGCCAGCCCGACGGTTCGGTGCTCGTCAACAGCCACGGCTCCGAATACCTGGCGCTGCGACCCTTGCTGCGGGACTTCGTGATGTCGATGCCGCGCGGTGCCGCGATCGTCTACCCGAAGGACGCCGCGCAGATCCTCGCTCAGGCCGACGTGTTCCCCGGATGCGTCGTGGTCGAGGCGGGCGTCGGCTCCGGCGCGCTCTCGCTGTGGCTGCTGCGGGCGATCGGTCCGACCGGGCGTCTCGTCTCTTTCGAGAGGCGTGGGGAGTTCGCCGACGTCGCGCGGGCGAACGTCGAGACCTTCCTCGGGGAGTCGCCGGCTTCATGGCAGATCGTCGAAGGCGACCTCGCCGAGGAGCTCCCGCGCGCGGTGGAGCAGGCATCTGTCGACCGTGTCGTGCTCGACATGCTCGCGCCGTGGGAGTGCATCGACGTCGCGGCCGACGCGCTCGTTCCCGGGGGCGTGCTCGTCTGCTACGTCGCCACGGCGACGCAGCTCAGCCGTGTGGCGGAGTACCTGCGCGCGACGGGTGCGTTCACCGACCCGGAGTCGAGCGAGACGATGGTGCGCGGCTGGCACGTCGAGGGTCTCGCGGTACGCCCCGACCACCGGATGGTGGCGCACACCGGATTCCTGATCTCCGCGCGGCGCCTCGCTCCGGGTGCGGTGCCGCCGGACGTGCGGCGGCGCGCCCTCAAGAAGCCCTCCTATGCGGACGAGGACGTCGAGGTCTGGACCCCGGGTGCGGTCGGCGACCGGGAGATCACGGACAAGAATCTGCGCAAGCGCGTGCGGGAGGCGCAGCGCGCCGCCGACGCCAAGCTGCGCGAGGCGGGCGCGTCGGAGAGCGACCAGTCGCCCGCATAGACTGATCCGGTGCGCAGAACCCTCGCCGCGGCCGCCGCTTTCGGCCTCGCCGCCCTCGCCCTGACCGGATGTGCGACCGCGTCCGCGCCGACGTGCGCCCGCACGACGAACCCGGGCAACCTCGCGTCCCTGGTGCAGGTCTCCGGTGACTTCGCGAAGAAGCCGACCGTCGACATCTCGTCGCCGCTCAGCCCCGGGGACGGCCAGTTCGTCGACCTCACGACGGGCACGGGAACCGAGATCGTGAGCGACGACCAGCTCGTCGGTCTCGCCGTCGACCTGTTCAGCGCGAAGACCGGCAAAGAGATCGTGACCGCGGGCTACGGGTCGACAGGTCCCACGATCACCCCGGTGTCCACATGGGTCCAGACCGTTCCCGGGTTCGAGGCGGCGCTGAAGTGCGCAGGCGAGGGAACGCGCATGATCGTGGGTCTGACCCCGACTGAGCTCGGTTCGTCGACGGCCTCGCTCGGCCTCGCCGCCGACGAGTCGGCGATCGCGGTCATCGACGTGCAGAAGGTGTATCTCTCGCGTGCCGACGGCACGCCCGTCTTCAACGACGGCCACAACCTCCCCGTCGTCGTGCTCGCCCCCTCCGGGCAGCCCGGCGTGACGATCCCCAAGACCGACCCGCCGACCTCGCTGGTCGTGCAGACGCTCCAGAAGGGCACCGGCGCGACCGTCGGCGACAAGGACACGGTGCGGGTCGCTTACACCGGACTCACCTGGGCCGACGGAAAGGTCTTCGACTCCTCGTGGGGATCGACCCCGGCCTCGCTCTCCATGACCGGAATCGTCCCGGGCCTGGCGACGGCGCTGAAGGGTGCGACCGTCGGCTCGCAGATCCTCGCGGTGATTCCGCCGTCCGACGGGTACGGATCGACCGCGACGGGCCAGATACCGGCGAACTCGACGCTCGTGTTCGTGGTCGACATCCTCGGGATCGACGCCACGCAGTGAGCCGCGGCCACGGGGACATCCTGCGACCATAGGATGTCCTCGTGCCGAACACAGGATCGAAAGTCGCGCCCGAGGAGCGGCTCGTGAACCTGGTCGTGGCGCTGCTTGCGACCGACCAGGGGCTCACGAAGGACACGATCCTGGGCTCGGTCTCGGGGTATCGCGAGCAGTCCGAGGCGGGAGCGTCGAAGGATGCGCTCGAGAAGATGTTCGAGCGTGACAAGGAGAGCCTGCGCTCGCTCGGCGTGCCGATCGAGACGCTCGGCGACTACGCCGATCCCGATGATCTCCGCGAGGCCCGGTACCGCATCGCCACCGACGACTACGCGCTGCCCGACGAGGTATCGCTGACGGCGGCGGAGGCGGCCCTCCTCGACCTCGCGGGCACGGTGTGGCACGAGACATCCCTCTCGGTCGACGCCCGCGCAGGCTTGCGCAAGATCCGCGCCCTCGGCATCCCCACGACGGAGCCGTTGGGGGCCTACGCGCCCCGGATCAGCGTTCGGGATGCCGCGTTCGCGCCGTTGCAGCGCGCGATCGAGACCGCGCGCGTCGTGGCGTTCGACTACCTCAAGCCCGGTGAGCATGCCCCCCGGGCTCGTCGCGCGCGCCCCCTGGCGCTGCTGGAGTACGAGGCGCGCTGGCATCTCCACGCCCATGACCTCGACGCGGATGCGCCTCGCACCTTTCTGCTCTCGCGCATCGTCGGCGAGGTCGCGGTGACGCGGGTCTCGTTCGATCCCGGTCTGCGCGCCGGTGCGGGGGAGCGGGCGCGCGCTCTGCTGGACGAGCTCGCCGCGTCGCAGAGCGCCCTCGTCGAGGTGCACCCGGGCACCGAGGCCGCGTTGCGGCTCGCCCGGCGCGCCTCGCCGGCGGCCCAGGGGCTGCGCATCCCGTTCGTCGATGCGCACGTGCTCGCGGACGAACTCGCCTCCTACGGTCCCGAGGTGCGCGTCGTCGAGCCCGCCGAACTGCGCCGCCTCGTGGTCTCGCGACTTCGCGCGGCGCTCGCCCGCAGCGGAGGTTCCGCATGACCGACGCCCGTCCGCCGCTCGTCGCCACCGACCGCGCCGCGCTCATCCTGCAGCTCGTGCCCTACTTGATCGAGCACGGCGAGGTGAGCGTCGCCGAGGCCGCCGCCGACTTCGACGTGTCCGAGACGCAGATGCGTCAGATCGTGGAGAAGCTCACCGTCATCGGCCGCCCGGGTGACGGCGGCTACTGGCAGCTGCCCCACGACCTGTTCGACATCGACTGGGATCTGCTCGACGAGCAGGACCGCATCGCGATCACCCACACCGTGGGACTCGAACGCGCCCCGAAGCTGACCGCGCGGGAAGCGGCGGCGCTCCTCGCCGGGCTCCAGGTCGTCGCCGCCGTCCCGGGAGTGGGGGAGGGCGACCTCATGCGGGGACTGCTCGCCAAGCTCGCGCGCGGGGCGGCGACCGCCCCCGCCGAGCTCGTGCTCACCCCGGCACCCGTCGACGCGGTGCGGCGCTCGATCGATGATGCGCTGACGCGGGGAGTCGCGGCATCCTTCACGTACAAGACCCCCGAGGGTGCACCGACGGTGCGCACGGTCGACCCCGTCAAGGTGCACATCACCGGCGGTGAGTGGTATCTGCAGGGCTGGTGTCACCTGCGCCGGGCGATGCGCACGTTCAATCTCGACCGGGTGAGCGATGTCGCGCTCACCGACATCCCGATCACCCACTCGGGCGAGCCGGTCCCCCCGCTGTTCGAGCCCGGCGGCGATGATGCGACCGCGACGATCCGCTTCGCGGAGCGACTCACGCCGCTGCTCGGCGAATACCTCTCGTACGCCGACGTCGCGTGCGTCGACGGTGTCTGCACCGCGACGATGCGCATCGGCGATCCGCGCAGCCTGCGTCGCCTGGTCACCCGCCGCGGCGGCGACGTCGAGATCCTTGCGCCCGAGAGCGCGCGTCGCGCGGCCCGCGACTGGGCGGCGGCGGCGCTCGCGCAATACGATCCCGCCTGAGTCGATCGTTCACAGGATTCGCAGAGACGAATCCGGGGCGTCACGGCGTCGCCGGGTGCACGCGAGGCTAGACTCGGGGAAACACGCCTGCGGTGAGGAGAATCATGGGCATCTTCGGTAACGCATTCGGGTGGCCCCACCTGCTGATCCTGGTGCTGATCATCGTCCTGCTGTTCGGCGCCGCCAAGCTTCCCGCTCTCGCGAAGAGCCTCGGCCAGTCGGCCCGCGTCTTCCGCGGCGAGATGAAGGCACTCAAGGACGACGAGAAGAAGGATGCCGCGGCATCCGCGACCTCGGAGTCCACCGAGGCGCCCGGTTCGACCCCGGCCTCGCCGTCGAGCACGAACTCGTCCTCGACGACCTCCTGAACCGGTGACCGCGGCCGACCTGCCGCGCATCGGCGAGCCCGGCGGCCCGAAGCGCGACAAGCGCATGTCGCTGGGTCAGCACTTGCGCGAGCTGCGCAAGCGCATCGTCTTCGCGCTGATCGGGCTCGTGGCCGGCATGGTGATCGCGGCGTTCCTCACCGATCCGATCATCGCGCTGCTGACCCACCCGATCGCCGTCGTGGCCGAGTCCCGCGGCAATGACCTCGCGGCCCTCAACTTCAACTCGATCACGGCGGGCTTCGATCTGCGACTGCGCATCGCCTTCGCCGTCGGCATCATCCTGTCGGCGCCGGTCTGGATCTGGCAGGTGTGGGCGTTCATCATGCCCGGCCTCACCCGCAAGGAGATGCAGTACACGATCGGCTTCATGCTGGCGGCGATCCCGCTCTTCTTCGGCGGATGCGCGGTCGGGTGGCTGATCATGCCGCACATCATCGAACTGATGTCGGGGCTCGTGCCCGAGCAGGGGGCGCTGTTCCTGCAGTACGACTACTACTACGACTTCGTGTTCAAGCTGCTGCTGGTCGTGGGCATCGCGTTCGTGCTGCCGGTGTTCCTCGTGGCGCTGAACCTGTCGGGCATCGTCAGCGGTCGCGCGATCTTCAAGGGCTGGCGCATCGCCGTGCTCGTGGCCGCCGTGTTCGCGGCGGTCGCGACCCCCGCCGCCGACATCACCTCGATGCTGCTGCTCGCGGGCATCCTCATCGTGCTGTACATCGCCGCCGCGTCGGTGTCGGTGCTGTTCGACTGGCGCAAGGCCCGGCGCGTCCGGCTCGATCTCGCCGGGCCGGAGGCGTGAGCGCCCCCGACGCGGGGCACGCGTCGCGCCGGGACGGCGAGTCGGGGCATCCGGTCACCGACGAGTTCGCGGCGATGCAGCGGTTCCGGCTCGATCCGTTCCAGCTCGAGGGATGCCGCGCCCTCGAAGAGGGTCGCAGCGTGCTGGTCGCCGCGCCGACCGGTGCTGGCAAGACGATCGTCGGCGAGTTCGCGGTGCACCTCGCGATGCGGGAGCCGTCGGACAAGGCGTTCTACACGACCCCGATGAAGGCGCTGTCGAACCAGAAGTTCCGAGAGCTGCAGGACGTCTACGGCCCCGAGAACGTCGGCCTGCTCACCGGTGACACGAACATCAACGGGAATGCCCGCGTCGTGGTGATGACGACCGAGGTGCTGCGCAACATGCTCTACGCCGACTCGCCCGCGCTGCGCGACCTGCGCTACGTCGTGATGGACGAGGTGCACTTCCTCGCCGACCGCTTCCGCGGCGCGGTGTGGGAGGAGGTCATCATCCACCTGCCGCGCCGAGTGCGGCTCGTGTCACTGTCGGCGACGGTCTCCAACGCGGAGGAGTTCGGCGATTGGCTCGACACTGTGCGCGGTGAGACGGACATCATCGTGTCGGAGAACCGGCCCGTGCCGCTCGAGCAGCACGTGCTCGTGCGCGGCGATCTGCTGCCGCTGTTCGACGATCGTGCGGGCGTCGCCGCCGCGCAGGTGAATCGCGAACTGCTGCGGATGCGGTCGGGCTCTGGCGTCGCGCAGGAGAACAATCGCCGCCTGCAGGCGCACCGACAGGGTGGGAACGGCGGCCGAGGCGCGCGCTTCGTGCACCACGGCAACCCGCGCCGCGCCGAGCGCATCGATCGCCCGCACGTCGTGGACCTGCTCGAGAGGGCCACGCTGCTGCCGGCGATCTTCTTCATCTTCAGCCGGGTGGGCTGCGACGCCGCCGTGCAGCAGGTGCGTCGCTCGGGGCTGCGGTTGACGACCGCCGAGGAGCGTGCGGAGATCCGCCGGGTCGTCGACGAGCGCACCCGCCTGCTCGCCGACGAGGATCTCGCCGTGCTCGGAGTGTGGGAATGGCGCGAGAACCTGGAACGCGGCATCGCCGCGCACCACGCCGGTCTCCTGCCGGCGTTCAAAGAGGTCGTCGAGGAGCTCTTCCAGCGCAAGCTCGTGAAGGTGGTGTTCGCGACCGAGACCCTCGCGCTCGGCATCAACATGCCGGCGCGCACCGTCGTGCTCGAGAAGCTCGAGAAGTTCAACGGCGAGGCGCGGGTGGCGATCACGTCGGGGGAGTACACACAGCTCACCGGGCGCGCCGGACGCCGGGGCATCGACGTCGAGGGGCACGCCGTCGTGCAGTGGACGGAAGGGATGGACCCGCAGGCCGTCGCGGCCCTGGCCTCCCGTCGCACCTACCCGTTGAACTCCAGCTTCCGCCCGACGTACAACATGGCGGTCAATCTCATCGACCAGTTCGGTCGTCCGCGTGCGAGGGAGATCCTCGAGTCGTCGTTCGCGCAGTTCCAGGCCGACCGATCCGTCGTCGGCGTCGCCCGGCAGGTCAAGGAGGCCGAGGCGTCGCTGGAGGGCTACCGCGAGGCGATGACCTGCGACCGCGGCGACTACGTCGCGTACTCGTCGATCCGTCGGGAGCTCAGCGACCTCGAGAAGATCAACCGACGGGATGCCACGGCTCCCCGCTCCCTGCGCGATCAGCGTCAGAAGCAGATCCAGCGGCTGCGCACGTCGATGCAGCGGCATCCGTGCCATTCGTGCCCCGAGCGCGAGGATCACGCCCGCTGGGCGGAGCGCTACTGGAAGCTGCGCCGCGACACGGACCGCCAGCGTCGCCAGATCGAGTCGCGCACGGGCACCGTCGCGCGGGTGTTCGACCGGGTCGTCGATGTGCTCGAGGCCCTCGACTACGTGCGGGCGGGCGAGGACGGCACCGCGACGCTGACCGACGCAGGTCGCACGATGAGGCGCATCTACGGTGAGCGCGACCTCCTGGTCGCGGAAGCGCTGCGCACCCGCATCTGGGAAGGTCTGGATGCCGCGGCCCTCGCGGCGCTCGTGTGCGCCTTGGTGTACGAGCCGCGGCGTGACGAACGCGGCGCGGGGGAGGCGGGCCTGCCCCGCGGACGCTTCCGCGAGGCGCTCAGTGCCACGGAGACGCTGTGGCAGCGTCTCGACGATCTGGAGCAGGATCACCATCTGCCGGGCTCGGAGCCGCCCGCCCTCGGCCTCAGTCAGGCGATGCACTCGTGGGCCCGGGGCGCCCTGCTCGATCGCGTGCTCACCGAGGCCGACATGGCGGCAGGCGACTTCGTGCGGTGGGCCAAGCAGACGATCGATCTGCTCGACCAGCTCTCCCTCGTCGCCGACGGCGAGCTCGCTCGCACCGCCCGCGCGGCGTTGGATGCGGTGCGTCGCGGAATCGTCGCCTACGCCTCGGTCTGACGATGGGGCTCAGCGTGCGCGCGGGGATCGCCGCCTACAGTGATCGAGTGCCCGCGTCCCCGCCTCGCCTGTTCCCGCTGTGGCTCGCATCGCTGCTCTCGGTGGTCGCCGGCCTCGCACTTACGACGGCGTTCCCGTCGCTCGCATGGTGGCCGATGGCATTTCCCGCCGTCGTGCTGGCTCTCGCGACGCTCGTCGGTCGCGGCGTGTGGGGGAGCGTGCTGTGCGGGCTCCTCTTCGGGCTCTCGTTCTTCCTCGTGAACGTGTCGTTCACGGGTCGATACCTCGGACCGATCCCGTGGATCGCCCTGTCGGTGCTGGAGGCGGCGCTCGTCGCGATCGCGTCGATCCCGATCTCGCTCGCGTATCGGTGGATGCCGCGGCTCCTTCCCGGCCCGTGGGGCCGTACCCTCGTGCTCGCCCTGGTCGTCGCCGGTCTCTGGACCGCTCGCGAGGTGCTCGTCGGCACCTTCCCCTACGGCGGGTTCCCGTGGGCCCGCCTCGGCATGACCCAGGCCGACAGCCCCCTCGCGCGCGTCGCCTCGTGGACGGGGATCAGCGGGCTGACCTTTCTGATGGTGTTCGTGTGCGCGGCCGCGCTCGAGGTGATCCGGCTGCGACGGCGCGCCGTGTGGGCAGCGATCCCGGCGGCCGTCGTCGCGGTCGTGCTGTTCGCGCTGCCCGCCTTCCCGACGACGGCGAACGGCACGCTGCGGGTGGGCTGGGTGCAGGGCAACGGTCCCGCCGGGTACTTCGACTCCCGCACCGCCGACGCCGTTCTCGACGCGCAGCTGAAGGCGACGGCTCCCATCGCCAACGAGCGCATGGATGTCCTCCTCTGGCCCGAAGGCGGCGTCGACTCCGACCCCACCCACAACTCCGCCACGGCCGCCGTGCTCGATGCGGTGTCCGCCCAGGTGCAGGCGCCGCTGCTCATGAACGCGGCGACCGAGCGGGGCGCCGACGTCTTCAACAGCTCCATGATGTGGCTGGACGGGGCGGGGGCCACACAGACGTACGACAAGCGGCATCCCGTGCCGTTCGGCGAGTACGTGCCCGATCGCGACTTCTTCTACGCGCTCGCACCCGATCTCGTCGGACTCATCCAGCGCGGCTACACGCCGGGAACCGCCGCGCCGGTCATGTCGGTGGCAGGCACCACCGTCGGGCTCGCGATCTGCTTCGACGTGATCTACGACGACGTCGTCCACGATGCGGCGCGGGACGGGGCATCCGTCTACCTGCTGCAGACGAACAACGCAGACTTCCGCGGCACCGACGAAAACCTGCAGCAGCTGGCCTTCGCCCGCATGCGCGCCATCGAGACCGGGCGCGCCGTCGTCAACCTGTCGACCGTCGGCACGAGCCAGGTCATCGCCCCGGACGGCTCGGTGATCGCGGGCCTCGCGGCCGACGAGCCCGGGGCGGCGGTGACGGATGTCCCGCTGCGCACCGGGCTGACACCCGCCGTCGTCATCGGCGACGGCGTACAGGTCGTGCTCGTCGCCGGGTCGCTCGTCGCCCTCGTGGGGGCCGGTGGCGCGCTGCTGTGGCGCCGACGGAGGTACGCCAAGACGCCGGCTCCCGCAGGGGGAACCGGCGTCGACGTGGAGCGCGGTTAGGCGCTCTTCTTCGCGGTGCTCTCCGAGCCGCGGCGCTCGCGCAGGTACGCCAGGCGCTCCTCGAGGATCTCCTCGAGCTCGGGGATGGTGCGGCGTTCCAGGAGCATGTCCCAGTGGGTGCGGGGCGCCTTGTCGTCGCTGTGATCGATCGTCACGGTGCCCTCGCCCACGCGAAGCACGGCCTCACCGCCGCATGAGCGGCACTCCCAGGTCTCGGGAGCTTCGGCATCGGCCGCGAACGTCAGGGTGGTGTCCTTGCCGCAGACGCTGCAGACGTAGGTACGCTGCATGCGCTCATGGAGAATGACGCCCTCTTCGCTCTGTAGGCTCTGGGCGCCGAGTCGGATTCCGCGGAGGCTGCGATCTGCCATTGTGTGGTCCTCTCGTCGCTGTCGCTTGACTGGTATAACGCCATGACCTGGACGGATCATCCACGGCGCCCCAGCGGGGCCTGAACTCCCAGTGGTTCTCCAGGCCCGGTCACGACCGGGCGCGTCGCAGCAGGTGCAGTGCGGCGTCGGCCCGATCGGTCACGATCCCGTCGACGCCCAGCGTGACGAGGCGCGTCATCTCGCCCGGGTCGTTGATCGTCCATACGTGCACCTCGACGCTGTGCGCGTGGGCATCGTCGATCAGTCGACGGGTGACGACGGGCACCGGTCCCTGACGCACGGGAACCTGCAGCGCGTCGACCCCCGCGACCGCACGCCCGAACGCCCGGCGGAGCCGCACGGCGCTCGCTCCGACGGCACGCGCGACGACAGAGCTTCCCGCGGAGGTCGCGGGCTCTCCGCCCGCCGCCTCCGCCGCGGCGAGCGCCCGCCGCCGACGGGCATCGTCGAAGCTGGTCACCAGCACTCGCGCCGCGTGCGGAGCGACGAGGCGGCCCACAGGCTCGGCCGCGGCATCCGCCTTCACATCGAGGTTGAACCGCACGGTGGGGAACGCGTCGAGCGTGTCGGCGAGCACCGCGAGACCGCCGCGCTCCCGCATGAGCGCCTCGAGCTCGACGGTGGTCACCTCGGAGAGGCGCCGCGGGTCGCCCGTGACCCGGGAGAGGTCGCTGTCGTGGAAGAGCACGACGGTGCCGTCGGCGGTGAGGTGACAATCGGACTCGACGATGTCGGCACCGACAGCGTGGGCCGCCGCAATCGCGGCGAGGCTGTTCTCGGCGATGCCGGATGCGGCCGCCTCTGCCGTCACCAGGCCGCGGTGGGCCAACACGCGGGGGAGCGGCCCCGCGAGGAAGGGGTGCGTCACGCGGTCGGCTCTCCGGGCTTCGGCGCGGATGCCGCGGCGCGCCCGGCGGCGCCCGAGAACCCGCCCGCGATCTGGGAGAGGGCGTCGGTCAGCTCGCTCGGGATGATCCAGAGCTTGCTCGACGGGCTCTCGCTGATCTTCGGGAGCGTCTGCAGGTACTGGTAGGCCAGCAGCTTCTCGTCGGGGTTGCCCGCGTGGATCGCGTCGAACACGGCCTGGATGGCCTGCGCCTCGCCCTCGGCGCGCAGGATCTGCGCCTGCTTGTCACCCTCGGCCTTGAGGATCTCGGCCTGCCGGCGCCCCTCGGCCTCGAGGATCTGCGACTGCTTCGACCCCTCCGCCGTGAGGATCGCGGCGCGGCGGTCGCGCTCCGCGCGCATCTGCTTCTCCATCGAGTCCTGGATGGACACGGGCGGGTCGATGGCCTTCAACTCGACGCGCGAGACGCGGATGCCCCACTTGCCCGTGGCTTCGTCGAGCACGACGCGCAGCTGGCCGTTGATCTCGTCTCGGCTGGTGAGCGCCTCCTCGAGGTTGAGCCCGCCGACGACGTTGCGCAGGGTGGTGGTCGTGAGCTGCTCGACGGCGCCGAGGTAGTTCGCGATCTCGTAGGTCGCGGCCCGGGCGTCGGTCACCTGGAAGTACACGACGGTGTCGATCGAGACGACCAGGTTGTCCTCGGTGATCACCGGCTGCGGCGGGAACGACACGACCTGCTCGCGCATGTCGATGAGGGGGCGCAGCCGGTCGATGAACGGCACCAGCAGGTTCAGACCCGGGGCGAGGGTCTTGTGGTAGCGCCCGAGCCTCTCGACGACGCCTGCGGTCGCCTGCGGGATGATGCGCACGGCGCGGGAGAGCACCACGAGCACGAAGATGACGATCGCGATCGCGAGTCCCCAGCCGATCGCGACGGGGATGATGGAGTCGGGGTTCATACCGGGAGCCCTTCGGTGCGGCGGATGACATGGACGTGCGCCCCGGCGACGCGGTCGACGCTGACCTCGGTGCCGGGTTCGAGAACGGATGCCGCGTCGGCCCGCGCGCTCCAGATCTCGCCGTTCGCGAGCCGCACCTGGCCGCCGGTGGCGTCGATCGTGGCGACGACGCGTCCGGACATCCCGATGAGGGCGGCGACGTTGGTCGGCGTGGGGTCCTCGCCGCGCCGCAGGCGTCGCAGCAGCGGCGGCCGGATCAGCAGCAGCAGGAGCACGGCGACAACCGCGACGATCACGACCTGGAGCCAGAGCGGCGCGCCGGTGAGGGCTGAGACAAGGCCCGCGAGCGAGGCGATGCCGAACATCAGGAAGAGGAAGTCGAGGGTGAGCATCTCGACGACGAGAAAGACGGCGGCGAGCGCGATCCAGACGATCCAGGCGAACTGCGTGATCGCGGTGACGATGTCCATACGGGCCTCCTCGCTGTCTCGAGCCTAACAGCGGGAGGGCGTGCGCGAGCCGTTATCACCAGGCCGGATGACGGGTGGTTGGTAGGGTCGAAGGCGGCCCGCGGCATCCTCATCCGCGGCATTCGACACGTCATCCCAGGAGTCCTCCGTGACCGAGCACCTCGTTCCCCTTGCCCCCGGCAGCCTCGCCGGAAAGACCGCCCTCGTCACCGGGTCGTCGCGGGGGATCGGCGCCGACACCGTGCGCTACTTCGCCCAGGCGGGCGCCAACGTCGTCATCAACTTCCGCAACAAGGCCCCGCGGGCCGAGAAGCTCGCCGCCGAGCTGCGCGAGCTGGGCGTCGGCGCGCTCGTCGTCGGCGCCGACCTCACCGACCCGGCGTCCGTCGCGGCCATGTTCGAGGCGGCCGCGGCGGAGTTCGGCGGGCTCGACATCCTCGTGCTCAACGCCTCCGGCGGCATGGAGTCGGGCATGGCGCCCGACTACGCGCTGCAGCTGAACCGCGACGCCCAGGTCAGCGTGCTCACCACGGCGCTCCCGCACCTGAACGCCGAGGCGCGGATCGTGTTCGTCACGAGCCACCAGGCGCACTTCATCCGTACGACGCCCACCATGGCCGAGTACGAGCCGGTGGCGCTCTCGAAGCGCGCGGGCGAGGATGCGCTGCGCGCCTTCATCCCGACACTCGACGAGAAGGGGATCGGCTTCACCGTCGTCTCCGGCGACATGATCGAGGGCACGATCACCGCGACCCTGCTCGAGCGCGCGAACCCCGGCGCGATCGCCGCACGGCGTGACGACGCCGGCAAGCTCTACAACGTCGCCGAGTTCGCCGCCGAGGTCGCCCTCGCCGCCGTCGACCCGGTTCCGGCCGACAACACCCGACTCGTCGGAGACACGAGCTCATTCCTGGGGGAGTGACCATGCGTGCCGCAGACATCGAGAAGCTCGTCTCCGTCTCCCGGCCAGCCGTCGCTCCCGACGGTTCGTTCGCGGTCTACGCGACCTCGCGACCCGACGTCGCGGCCAACCGTGCCGTCGGGCAGCTGTGGCGTATCGACCTGCCCGGTGGCGCGCCGCGACGTCTCACCCGGGGCATCGCCGACCGTGCGCCGCGGCTGTCGCCCGACGGCACCGTGGTCGCGTTCCTGCGCGGGGACGCGAAGGGCTCGGCGCAGATCCACGTCGTGCCCGCACTCGGCGGCGAGCCCGTGCAGGTCACCGACGCACCGCTCGGCGTCAGCTCGTTCGTCTTCTCACCCGACGGCGGCACGTTCGCCTACCTCGCGCTCGTGCCCGAGAAGGGGCGGTACGGCACGGTCGACGGGCTGGGTGCGGCATCCGAGTCGCCCCGGCGCGTGACGGGCCTGCGCTGGCACGCCAACGGACTCGGGTACACGCTCGACCGCCCGTCGCACGTCTTCGTCGTGCCGGTGCCGGATGCCGCGGGCGAGCCGTTCTACGCCCCGGCCCCGCGCGTCGTGGCGGAGGGGGAGGAGCCGCCGACACCGCGGGTCGTGCCCGCGGAGGCCACGGCGCTGACCTCGGGGGCGGTGTGGCACGACCTGCTCGCGTTCACCCCGGACGGCACCGAGGTGATCACCTCGCCGTCGCCGATCGTCGACGAGCGCATCGACCTGCGCTCGCGGCTCGTCGCTGTGCGGGTCGACGGGGGAGGGGAGCGCGAGGTGCTCGGCCTCGACGCCGGCTACGCGATCGACGAGGTCGTCGCGTCACCCGACGGCGCGCTGTTCGTGCTCGGCCACACGCTCGGCGACTCCCACGTCGACTTCATCGCGCCGGGCGTCGCGCTCGGACTCGTCGACGAGGGATCGGTGCGGCTGCTCACCGACCCCGACGCGCTCGACCTCGGAGAGCCGGGCAGCGCGATCACCCTCGCCGGCGACGACGTGCTGGTGCAGAACCGCACCCGCGGGCGCGTCGAGCTGGTACGCGTCACCCGCGCGGGCGTGACGAGCGTGCTGCTGGCGGACGCCGAGGTCACGGGCGTCGGGGCGGATGCCGCGGGCGCCCGCGTGATCGCCGCGATCGCCGCCCCCGACACCTTCGGCGCTCTGGTCGAGATCGACGGCGACGGCGACCCCCGGCGCATCGTCGACCTCGGCGGCGAGCTGCGGGCGAGCGGCGTTGTGACCCCGGTCGAGACGCAGATCGCCGCCCGCGACGGCTACCCGGTGCACGGGTGGGTGGCGGTTCCCGAGGGTGACGGACCCTTCCCGGTGATCCTGCAGATCCACGGCGGACCGTTCGCCCAGTACGGCGTGCACGTGTTCGACGAGACCCAGGTGCTGGTGGACTCGGGCTACGCCGTCGTCTACTGCAACCCGCGCGGGTCGGCCGGCTACGGACGGGCGCACGGGCGCAGCATCCGTCAGGCGATGGGCACCGTCGACTTCACCGACGTGATCGACTTCCTCGAGGCGGCACTGGCGGCCGACGCGCGCCTCGACGGCACCCGCCTCGGCGTGCAGGGCGGCTCGTACGGCGGCTACCTCACGGCGTGGGTCATCGCGCACGACCACCGGTTCGCCGGCGCGATCGTCGAGCGCGGCTTCCTCGACCCGGAGGCGTTCGTCGGCACGAGCGACATCGGATCGTTCTTCGGGCAGGAGTACGTCGGCACGGATCCGGCGCTCGTCGCCTCGCAGAGCCCTGCCGCCGTGGCGCATCAGGTGCGTACGCCGACGCTCGTGCTGCACTCCGAGCTGGACTTCCGCTGCCCGCTCGAGCAGGCGACGCGGTACTACCTGTCGCTGCGCACGGCCGGCGTCGACGCCGAGATGCTCATCTTCCCCGGAGAGAACCACGAGCTCACGCGCGCGGGCCAGCCGCGTCATCGCGTGGAGCGCTTCGACGCGGTGCTCGACTGGTGGCGCCGGGTGCTGCCGACCGACTGAGCGGTCGCCGCACCCGGCGCCTCAGATCACGCGGACTTGCCGAAGGTGAAGGCGCGGATGATCTGCACGATGCCGAGCACGAGCAGTGACGCGCCGACGAAGATCCAGAGGAACGCCGCCCCGATCGCGGGGGAGAAGAGCAGCGTGATGCCGGCCAGCAGGCTGACGATCGCGTAGAAGATCGTCCAGCCGCGGCCCGACGAGCCGTCGAGCGTGGTGAGCGCGACGACGCCCTCGACGATCCAGGTGATGCCGACGAACACGCCGACGAACACCGCGAGGAAGATGGTCGCGCTCGTGAGGTTCGAGAACGCGACGATGCCGGCGGCGATGAACACGATGCCGAGCAGGATGTGGCCGATGCGCGACCAGAGCCCGCGCACCTTCGAGAAGATGCCGAGTCCGAGGTAGACGAGACCGGAGACGATCGCGTAGATCGCGATGATGACGGTGCCCACCGAGGCGGTCTTCAACGGCCAGACGAGGATCAGGATGCCGACGATCAGGGCGACGACGCCGCCGATGCCGAGGGCGGTGCGAATGCCGTTGACGGCGGTGTCGGCCGGAGTGGGAGCAGTAGTCATGATGCGTGCTTTCTGTGAGAAACCTGGGGACCCGTGGGCTCACTGTATCGCTCGCGCCGAACGCGGGGGAGAACGTGAAGAGCGGATGTCGCGACGTGACGCCGCGGCATCCGCTCTACACGGTGCGACGGTCAGCGACGCGGGACGCGGTTCTCCGAGCTGACGAGCCACGCGAGCTGTTCGAGACGCTCGAGGATCGCGTGCAAGATGTCGGCGCTCGTCGGATCTTCACCGTCGACGTCGTCGTGCACGCCGCGCACTGTGGCGGTGACCGCATCGATGCGCTCGGTGATGAGGTCGACGACCTCCGAGGTGGACACCTCGCCCTGCGGGAACTCGGGGAGAGTCGTGGTCTCGGCGACGGTGTCGCTGCGGCCGTCGGGAAGGGCGTGGAGTGCGCGCAGCCGCTCAGCCACGGTGTCGGAGAACTCCCGGGCGGCGTCAATGATCTCGTCGAGCTGCAGGTGCGTATCGCGGAAGTTCGTGCCCACGACGTTCCAGTGCGCCTGCTTGCCCTGCAGCGAGAGCTCGATCAGGTCGACGAGCACACGCTGGAGGTTGTCGGCGAGCTGGGCGGACGCGGTGAACCCGGACTCCGCGTTCTGCTCATCGGTCAGCTCGGCGCCGCGCGCGGCTCGTCGGTTGTTCTTGGTGGGAGTGAGGGTGGTGGACATGCGTCCTCCTTCGTCGGGGCCGGATGCCCCCACGCTACGCGCGTGAGGTGACAGCGGGGCCGGAAGGCGGTGTGTTACGCCGCAGGCGCAGGGTCGGCCGTCCGCGGCCGGGAGGCCGGGGCATCCTCGCGGGTGAAGATCGAGGGCTCCGGTTCCGGATGCCGTCTGGTCTGCACGAC
Organism: Microbacterium sp. 71-23; assembly: GCF_001897265.1. NCBI lineage: Bacteria > Bacillati > Actinomycetota > Actinomycetes > Micrococcales > Microbacteriaceae > Microbacterium > Microbacterium sp. 71-23. The sequence goes on along the minus strand of NZ_MKSL01000017.1, from coordinate 483,333 downwards.
GAACAGAACGAGACCTGCAACGACAGCGAGCATCGAGGTCCACGAGTTCGCCGGGATGCCGAACAGGCCGTCGCTGGTCGGATCGATGCGGATGAGCTCGAGGAACGTGCGCGCGAACCCGTACCACATGAGGTAGATCGCGAGGACGCGCCCCCATTGCAGGCGCACGCGACGCTCGAGCAGCAGGATCACGGCAACCCCGATGAGGTTCCACACCAGTTCGTACAGGAAGAGGGGCTGGAAGAGGGTTCCGGGTGGCAGGTTCGCCGGGAACTTCGGGTTGGTCGACTCGATCTGAAGCCCCCAGGGGAGGGTCGTCGGAAGGCCGAACAGTTCATGGTTGAACCAGTTGCCGAGACGGCCGATCGCCTGCGCGGCGAGGAGCCCCGGAGCCATGGCATCGGCGAACGAGAGGAAACGGATACCGGCGCGGCGGCAGCCGATCCACACACCGAGCGCGCCGCCGAGCAGCGAGCCGTAGATCGCGTTGCCGCCGTCCCAGATCGCGAACACGTTCCAGAGGTTCGCACCCGGGTAGAAGTAGTCACCCACGTGCGTGAACACGTGATAGAACCGCGCCGCGATGATCCCGAGCGGCACGGCCCACAGGGCGATGTCGATCACCGTCCACGGTGCGACGCCGCGGCGCCGCAGACGCCACTCGGTGAGGAGGACGGCCACCACGATGCCCGCGATGATGCAGAGCGCGTACGTGTGGATTGTCACGGGGCCGATCGAGAACTGCGCCCACGCGGGAGGCGGGCTGGGGATGCTGAGATGCGACATGTGCGAGGCGGCGGGGGTAGGACGCCGTCGGGAACTTTACACCGGCGGGATTTCGATCAGCGGCACGTGCACGCGCGATGGGTAGCCTGGACAGGCGGGCACGCGACGGCGATGCCCGAGATCGACGGGGGAACGTCATGGGGGAGCGGTACATGCGTGGGATGTCGCACGGTCGGGCCGTCGGTGGAGTCATCGCGGCGGTGGTCATCGGCGCACTGACCGGGTGCGCTGCGAACGGCGGCACGCTCGGGGCATCCGGATCGTCCGGGGCGACGGCGTCTCCGTCGGCGACGGATACCCCGGTGGTCACCTCTGTCGGGGCGCCGTTGAGCGGTGTCGGCACGAACCCGCCGACGCCGACCGACGATGCACGTCTCGCGGTGCCGGAGGGCGCACACACCGTCACGTTGTCGTTCTCGTGCGTCGGAACCGGCACCTACACCGTCGACATTCCCGACGCGACGCCCGATCGCCAGGCCGGGCTTGTCGGCGCCTGCGGGTCGACGGCGACGTGGACCTGGACGGTTCGTCCGACGTCATCGCCGAACGTGTCCGTGGTCGTTCCGGACGGCGCCACGTGGACGGCGACGCCGACCTATTCGAGCGCGGTGTTCACGAGCGACTCGTCGCTGTCGGCGGTGTGTGCGGGATTCGGTGCCGCGCAGAGCGCCGTCATGAACGCCATCGAGGGCTACAGCACCGCCCATGCCTTCGGGCTCGAGCAATGGAAGAGCCGTCTCGATGCCGCGGCCGCTCAGTTCACGCAGCTTGCAGCGACCGCGCCCGCGAACGACGCCACGGAGCTCAACGGCTATGCCGCGGCCGTCTCTGCACCGCAGCGCACGCCGGAGGCTCTGCGCCAGGCGTTCTTCACCAACCACCTGTTCCCGGCGTCGACCGGACTGCGCGATGCGTGCGCGGCGAATCAGACTCCGGTGCAGCTCACCGCCGAGTTCGGCGGCTGAGTCCCCGTATAAGCATTATCCGATAATGCGCATTATGTCAGAATAAAGGAGTAGGCCCCGTCCCCACTCCATGCCTGAGGAGCGCTGCGGCCCCCGGCTATGCGATGAAGCCGCGGCATCCGCTCACTTCGTCGGGATCGCGAGGCGGTGTTCGAATCGGCCGAGCCGCCACACGATGACCGCGATCAGCCAGGTCGCGAGCAACGTTCCCACGATCGCGAATCCGAGGACGTCGAGGTTGGTGAACCAGCCGATCGCCGGGATGTCCCAGCCGAGATTGGTGGCCAGCACCGAGGCGAGCTCGAATCCGCCGATCACGAGGGCGATGAACACGCTCATCGCGGTGATGACGACGTTGTAATACACCTTGCGCGCCGCGCCGAGGAACGCCCATCCGTAGGCGAAGTTCATCAGCACGCCGTCGACGGTGTCGAACAGGCACATACCCGCGGCGAACAGGATCGGGAGGGACAGGATCGCCCACCATGGCAGTCCCGCAGCCGCCGCGGTGCCGGAGATCACCAGAAGCGCCACCTCGGTCGCCGTGTCGAATCCGAGGCCGAACAGCACCCCGAGCGGGTAGATCTTCCACGACGCGTCGATGCGGTCGGCCATGCGGCCGAACACACGGTTGAGGAGGCCGCGCTTCGCGAGCTCCTCCTCGAACGCGGCTTCGTCGAACTCCCCCGTGCGCATCCTGCGGAACACGCGCACCATCCCGACTGTCACGAGGGTGTTGATGACGGCGATGATCACGAGGAACGAACCGGACACGGTGGGCCCGATGATCCCCGTGATCGTGTGCAGCAGTGACGCATCGTCGGTGACCTGCCCGGCGACCCAGCCCATTCCCGCGGCGAGCAGCACCGCGAGGGCGAACACGACCGATGAGTGCCCGAGCGAGAAGAAGAATCCGACAGCGAGTGGTCGCTTGCCGTCGGCGGCGAGCTTGCGCGTGGTGTTGTCGATTGCCGCGATGTGGTCGGCGTCGAACGCATGCCTCATGCCGAGGGTCAACGCGAGGATGCCGGTGGCCCAGCCGAAGACCGAGCCGCTCCCGCCCGCGCCCTCCCCCGTGATAGCGACATGCATTCCCGTCGCGGCGGCGACCAGCGCGATCCCCACCGCGAACAGTGTGAGGATGACCGCGCCCATCAGTGCGACCCGACGCCACCCACCCGCATCCAGCCGATAACTCGGTGCCGAGCCGGAGGCGGGGGCGTCGAGCAGCGACATGGCGGTCCTCCGGAGGGTCAGCGTCGGCGTCGTCGCCGCGTGGGGGCGACGCTACGCCCGCTCCCCCGCGTCCGCCCCCGGGCGGGCCGTGAGAAAGCGCCTCGTCAGGCGGATGCCCCGCCGGCGCCGTGGATCGCCGACCCCGCCTTCACCCGATCCGACGCCGTCGTGATGATGTCGATGAGCAGGTCAAGATCGATGTCGGCAAGGCTCTTGAGGTAGAGGCATCCCTTCCCCGCCCGGTACGCGCCGAGGCGCGCGAGCGCGTCCGCGTGCGCGTCGAGACCGTCGGGCACGTAGACGACGAGCGTCGACGCGCGGGCGGCGAAGCCTGCGGCCGGTGCATCCCCTTCGCGTCCGCTCGCGTAGCGGTAGTGGTAGCTGCCGAACGCGATGATGCTGCTCCCCCAGACCGTGGCGGGCTCCCCCGTCGCGCGGGCGAACCTCTCCAGGAGGAGGCGCGCATCGGCTCGGCGTGTCGCGACGGGGATCGCGGCGATGAGATCGTCGGGACTGAGGGCGCTCATGACGAGAGTCTGGCGCAGGGCGCGTGTGGCCGTCGAGCCAGGGTCGCGCTCACGACGACGGTGAGACCAGCACCCAGGTGCCGGCCTTCGCGACGCGGCCGTCGCCCGACGACGTGCCGGTGAGGCGGCGCTTCACCCATGGCACGACGTGGGCGCGGTAGTACGCCCAGCCGCCGGGGCCGGAGGGGGCCGCGGCATCCGGAAGCGACCACCACTCCCGCGGCGCCTCGAGCCCGACGCTCTCGATGACCCGCGCGGCGACACGGTGATGACCCCGCGCGTTCATGTGCAGGCGGTCGTCGGACCAGTAGTCGGGCCCGGCGAGTTCGCGGTCCGGCCAGTTGTAGGCCCGGATGATGTCCGGGCGGTCCGCGACGATCTCCTCGACCGCGCGCGACAGCTCGTCGCCGCGCCGTTGGATGAGACTCGACATCGGCAGCCTCGCCGACGGGTTCGCCCCCGACAGCAGGATCAGCTGCACGCCCTCCTCGTCGCACCGCCGGATGACGTGGCGGAACGCGTCGACGATCGAGGGGATGCCGGTGCGCGGTCTCAGCATGTCGTTGCCGCCGCCGTTGAACGACAGGTGCGTGGGGCGCAGAGCGAGCGCGGGCTCGAGCTGCTGCTCGACGATCGGCCAGACGAGCTTCCCGCGTATGGCGAGGTTGGCATATTCGATCGGCTCCCCCGCCGCATGCGCCCAGCCGGCGGCCGTGAGGTCCGCCCAGCCGCGCACCGACCCGTCGTCGAGCTCATCGCCCACGCCTTCGGTGAACGAGTCCCCGATCGCCACATATCGCACGGATGCCACGCGCTCACCCTACGCCGCCGCGGAAGGCGCGCGGACTACGCTGGGACGAGTGAACCCCCTCGCCCCCGTCGCCCCGAGCTGGCGGGCGTGGCTCATCTGGGGAGTCGGCGTCGCGGCCTATCTGCTGTCGGTCACCAACCGCACCTCGCTCGCCGCGGTCGGCGTCGACACGGCGGCGCGGTTCCACGCCGACGCGTCGACCCTCGCGATGTTCGCGGTGCTGCAATTGGGCGTCTACGGCGGCATGCAGGTGCCGATCGGCGTGCTGCTCGACCGCTTCGGCGCGCGCCCCATCATCGCGATCGGGATGCTCCTCATGGCCGCCGGGCAGCTGGTGATGGCGTTCTCCCCCAACGTCGGCATCGCAATCGCCGCCCGCATGCTCATCGGCGCCGGCGACGCGGCCATCTTCCCGAGCATCCTGCGCGTGGTCGCCGTATGGTTCCCGGCACAACGAGCCCCCGTGATGATGCAGCTCACCGGCATCGTCGGACAGGCCGGTCAGCTGCTGGCGATCCTCCCCCTCGCGGCGCTGCTGCACGCGACCTCCTGGACGATCGCGTTCTCGAGCCTCGCCTCCCTCTGCGTGCTCTTCGCGATCCTCACCTGGGTGATCATCCGCAATCGACCGCCGGGGCGTACCGCTGACGTCTCGGTCGACACCCGAACGGGCACGATCGCGGCGATCACCTCGACGATCGACAACCGTGTCGGCGTCCGGGCAGCGTGGTCGCACCCCGGCACACGTCTCGCGTTCTGGTCCCACTTCACGACCCCGTTCGCAGGAACCGCGTTCGTCATGCTGTGGGGAATCCCGTTCCTGACCTCAGGCGAGGGCCTCAGCACAGCGGGAGCCAGTGGCATCACGACGGTATATGTCGTGATCGGCATGGCGCTCGGGCCGATCATGGGGACACTCTCGGCCCGTCTGCCGATGCGCCGGTCCCACCTGCTCGTGCTGCCGAGCGTGGCCTTTCAGTTCGTGGCATGGATGGCGGTCATCCTGTGGCCGGGGACGGCCCCGGTCTGGCTTCTCGTCGTGCTCGCCATCGCGCTCGCGACCGGCGGACCCGCGTCGATGATCGCGTTCGACCACGCCCGCACGCACAACCCCCAGCACCGGCTCAGCACGGCGACCGGAATCACGAATGTCGGCGGATTCCTCGCCGCGCTGGTGGCCGTGTTCCTCATCGGTCTCGCGCTCGACCTGCAGGGGGCGGGAACTCCCGGCACCTACTCGTTGAACGCGTTCCGTGCCGCGTTCCTCGTACAGGTGCCCCTGTGGGCCCTGGGTGCCACCTTCATCGTGATCGAGCGGCGGCGCACTCGCGTGCACCTCGGTCTCGAGTCGCCCCGCACACCGCGCCGCTGACGCTCACTCACCAGAGAGCAGCTCCCGCACCCGCGGCACGACGACCGTGCCGTAGAGCTCGATCGAACGCAGCATCCGTGCGTGGGACAGCGTGCCGTTCGAGAACTTGAGATCGAATCGGTCGAGGTCGAGCGTGCGTACGGCGTCGGCGATCTTCTGAGCAACGCGCTCCGGTGATCCCGCGTAGATCGCACCCTCTGGCGAGACGTCGTGAGCGAACTGCGCACGGCTGTACGGGGGCCACCCGCGTTCGCGGCCGATCGCGTTGCGGTTGTACTCCATCGCCGGATACAGCTGCTCCCAGGCCTCCTCGTCCGTGTCGGCGATGTGGCCCGGCGAGTGCACACCGACGGGCAGCGCGCCGTGCCCGAACGACGCGGTCGCGCGATGGAACAGATCGACGTAGGGCCGGAAGCGGGCGGGCGACCCGCCGATGATCGCGAGCAGCAGGCCGAATCCATAGCGTGCCGTGCGCACCACCGACTCCGGACTGCCCCCGACGCCGATCCACGTCGGGATGGGGGTCTCCGTCTTGGGGAAGACGTCGGCGTCGGTGAGGGCGGCGCGGGTGCGACCCGACCACGTGACGGGCTGCTCGGCGCGAAGCTGGTGGAACAGGTCGAGCTTCTCCTCGAAGAGCACCTCGTAGTCGTGAAGGTCGTAGCCGAAGAGCGGGAACGACTCGGTGAACGAGCCGCGACCGAGGATGATCTCGGCCCGACCCGACGACACCGCCTGCAGGGTGGCGAACCGCTCGTACAGCCGCACCGGGTCATCGGAAGAGAGCACCGTCACCGCGGTGCCGAGGTGGATCTGCGACGTGCGCGCCGCGGCGGCGGCGAGCACGATCTCAGGGCTCGAGACGGCGAACTCGTGGCGATGGTGCTCCCCCACGCCGAAGAACGCGAGCCCGGTCTCATCCGCCACGACGGCCTGCTCGACGACGTCGCGGATCGTCTGGGCGTCAGTGAGCGTCGCCCCCGTCTCATCGGCCGTCACGTCGCCGAAGGTGTCGAGTCCGAACTCCACCGCAGCGGCTCGGGATGCGTCATCCGTCATGGGTCACCCTTTCATTCAGGGGAATGGAACAGGATGCCGCGGCCCGGCATTCCCGTTCAGGGAACGAGGGCGCTGCGCAGCGTGTCGAGACCGACGCCGCCGATGTCGAGCGCCTTCTTGTGGAACGCCTTGATGTCGAACGCGTCGCCCTGGGCGGCACGGTACGCGTCGCGGATCTGCTCCCAGATGCGTTGTCCGACCTTGTACGACGGCGCCTGGCCCGGCCACCCGAGGTAGCGGTTCACCTCGAACCGGATGAAGGCGTCGGACATGTTGACGTTCTGACGCATGATCTCCAGCGCATAGTCGGCATCCCACGTGCCCGAGCCGTCGAGGCGCGGCTTGCCCAGGTGCACCCCGATGTCGAGCACCACGCGCACCGCGCGCATCCGCTGCCCGTCGAGCATCCCGAGGCGGTCCGCCGGATCCTCGAGGTAGCCGAGCTGCTCCATGAGGCGCTCGGCGTAGAGTGCCCAGCCCTCGGCGTGACCCGACGACCCCGCGATGAGGCGACGCCAGGAGTTCAACTGGGCGCGGTTGTAGACCGACTGCGCGATCTGCAGGTGATGCCCCGGAACGCCCTCGTGATAGACCGTCGTCAGCTCGCGCCACGTGTCGAACTCGGTGACGCCTTCCGGCACAGACCACCACATGCGTCCCGGACGCGAGAAGTCGTCGGTCGGGCCGGTGTAGTAGATCCCGCCCTCTTGGGTGGGGGCGATCATGCACTCGAGGCGACGCACCGGCTCGGGGATGTCGAAGTGACTGCGGCCGAGCTCGGCGACCGCGCGATCGCTCGTCTCCTGCATCCAGCGCTGCAGCTCGGCGGTGCCGTGGAGCTTGCGCGAGGCGTCGGCTTCGAGATGCGCGACCGCCTCGGCCACGGATGCCCCGGGCAGGATCTCGTTCGCGATCGACTCCTGCTCGGCGACCATGCGCGCGAGCTCCTCGACTCCCCACTCGTAGGTCTCATCGAGATCGATCGTCGCCCCGAGGAACCGCCGGGAGTGCAGGGAGTAGAGCTCGCGACCGACGCCGTCGTGCTCGAGCGCGACGGGGGTGAGCTCGGTGCGCAGCACCTGCGCCAGGTCGTCGTAGGCGACGCGGGCCGCACCCGCGGCATCCGTGAGCTCCCGCGCGAGCGAGGCCGGCAGGGCGCCGTCGGAAAGGGTCGCGCCGCCGACGAAGTCCGCGAAGAAGCCGTCCTCCGCCGTGTAGCGGGCGATCTGACCGACGACCTCGTCGACCTGGCGACGGGCGGGCACCACGCCGGTGCGGATGCCTTCGCGCAGCGTCGACACGTAGCCGTTCAGGGCCGCGGGCAGTGCGCGCAGCCGCTCGGCGACCACCGTCCAGTCCTCGACCGAGTCCGTGGGCATGAGGTCGAACGCGTTGCGCAGCTCCTGCGCGGGTGAGGCGATCACGTTGAGGTCCCGCAGATGGGCGCCCGCGTCGTGGAGATCGACCTGCAGCTGCAGCTCGGAGCGGAGGTCGGCGAGGGTGACCGCGTCGATGTCGTCGACCGGCTGGGCATCGGACAGATCGCGCAGCACGGCGGTGATCGCGGCGTGCTTCTCCTGCTCCCCCTCGGGCGACAGGTCGTCGAAGCGGCCGTTGTGCTCGAAGCGTCCGATGTAGGTCGCGGCCATCGGCGACAGCTCGGCGAGCCTGTCGACCCAAGCCTCCGCGATCGCATCGATCCGGGTGGGGGTGCGTTCTGCGTCGGTCATGGCATCGAGCCTAGGCATGCCGCCTCACGCAGGCCAAACCTGTCGTGCAGTTCGCCGCTCTCCTGCGGGCGACCCCCCGCAGCGACACCGCTCCTGCTGTGGCTCACACGTCGCCGATCCGCACGCGGCGGCCGCGGCGTCGATCCGCGCGGCACGCGGGTGCGGGAGCGATCAGTGCGCGGCGCCGTTCCAGTCGCGGCCGTGACCGATCTGCACGTCGAGCGGCACCGACAGGTCGGCGGCATCGCCCATCCGCTCGCGCACGATCCGCTCCGCGGCATCCCACTCCCCCGGCGCGACCTCCACGACGAGTTCGTCGTGGATCTGCAGCAGCACGCGGGAGGCCAGCCCCTCGCTGCGCAGCTCGTCGTGGATGCGGAACAGCGCGAGCTTCATGATGTCGGCCGCACTCCCCTGGATCGGGGCGTTGAGCGCGGCGCGCTCGGCGTTCTCGCGCAGCACGCGGTTCGGGCTCGTGAGGTCGGGGAACGGCCGGCGCCGACCGAAGATCGTCTCGGTGAACCCGTCGATACGGGCCTGCTCGACCGACGAGCGCAGGTAGTCGCGAACCGCACCGAACCGCGCGAAGTATTCGGTCATCAGCTGCTTCGCCTCGGACTGCTCGATGCGCAGCTGCTTGGAGAGTCCGAAGGCGCTCAGCCCGTAGACGAGACCGTACGACATGGCCTTCACCTTCGTGCGCATCGCCGGGGAGACCTCGGCCGGGTCGACGCCGAACACGCGCGCACCCACGAACCGGTGCAGGTCCTCGCCGGACCGGAACGCCTCGATCAGCCCCGGATCGCCCGACAGATGCGCCATGATGCGCATCTCGATCTGCGAGTAGTCGGCTGTCAGCAGTGTCTCGAACCCGGCGCCCACCTCGAAGGCGGCTCGGATGCGGCGGCTCTCCTCGGTGCGCACCGGGATGTTCTGCAGGTTCGGGTCGGTGCTCGACAGGCGGCCGGTCTGGCTGCCCGTCTGCACGTAGGTCGTGTGGATGCGTCCGTCGTCCTGGATCCCCGCATCGAGGGATTCGATGATCTGCCGCAGCTTCGTCGCTTCGCGGTGCTGCAGCAGCAGGTCGAGGAAGGGGTGCGGGTTCGACTCCTGCAGATCGGCGAGCACCGCGGCATCCGTCGAATAGCCCGTCTTGGTCTTGCGGGTCTTCGGCAGCTGCAGGTCGTCGAACAGCACTTCCTGCAGCTGCTTCGGCGACCCGAGGTTCACTTCGCGTCCGATCGCCGCGAAGGCGTCGGCGGCGATCGCGTCGGCACGCGTGGCGAGCTCCGTCGAGAAGGCCGACAGGTGGTCGTGCGACACCGCGACGCCCGCGAGCTCCATGTCGGCGAGGGTGTCGAGAGTGGGCAGCTCGATCTCATCGAGCACGCGCGCGAGAGGAGACGGGATGTCGTCACGGATCGCGGTTCCGACACGCGCGACGAACCAGGCCAGCTGACCGGGGGTCGCTCCCTCCGTCTCGGGCACGAGCTGCGTCGGATCGGCCTCAGGGAGCTTCTCGCCGAGGTAGCGCTCGACCAGGTCGCCGAGCGTCTTGTCGGGGAAGCTGGGGCGGATGAGCCAGCCGGCGAGGGCGGCGTCGAAGACGATGCCGCGAAGATCTGCGCCGGCGCGGCGCAGCGCCTTGAGCTGCGGCTTCGCATCGTGCAGCACCTTCGGTGCGTCGGAGGCGAGCCACGGGCCGATCGCCGTGGCCGCGGCATCCGACCAGCTCAGCTCGATGGCTGCGGTCGCATCCGCGAACCCGAGGCGCGCCGGGGTGCCCTGTTCGACGGTGACGACCACGCCGACGTCCCCGGTGCGACCCGTGAGCCAGGTGGCGGCGTCGGCGGGCGTCGACTCGACGGCGACCGGGGCGACCGTGACCGGGGCGCTCTCGCCCTGGTCGTCGCCCGCATCGATCACCTCGAGCAGGCGCGGCATCAGCGTGCGGAACTCGAGCCGCGCGAAGATGTCGCGCACCTCCTGCAGGTCGGTGGCACCGATCTCGAGATCGGCCGGGGACACCGGGAGCTCGACGTCGCGCAGCAGGCGGTTGAGGGCGCGGTTGCGCTTCACATCGTCGAGATGCTCGCGCAGGTTGCCGCCGACCACGCCGCCGATCTTGTCGGCGTTCTCCAGCAGTGCCTCGAGCGTGCCCCACTGCGTGAGCCACTTCACCGCGGTCTTCTCGCCCACCTTCGGCACGCCCGGCAGGTTGTCGCTGGTCTCCCCCACGAGCGCCGCGATGTCGGGGTACTGCTCGGGACGGACGCCGTAGCGCTCCTCGACCGCGGCCGGGTCGTAGCGCTTCAGCTGCGAGACGCCCTGCACGCTCGGATAGAGGAGGGTGACATCGTCGGTCACCAGCTGGATCGTGTCGCGGTCGCCCGAGCAGACGAGCACCTTGTAGCCGGCCTCCGCGCCGCGGGTAGCCAGCGTCGCGAGGATGTCGTCTGCCTCGATGTCCTCCTTGGTGAGAACGGTCACACCGATGGCCCGCAGGCAGTCCTGCAACAGCGGGATCTGGCCGGCGAACTCGGGCGGCGTCTCCGATCGGTTCGCCTTGTACTCGGCGTACTCGCGGGTGCGGAACGACACGCGCGAGGTGTCGAACGCGACCGCGAGATGCGTAGGCTTCTCGGCCTTCAGCAGGTTGACGAACATCGACAGGAACCCGTAGATGCCGTTGGTGTGCTGGCCGTCCTTCGTCGTGAAGTTGTCGACCGGCAGCGCGTAGAAGGCGCGGAACGCGAGCGAGTGGCCGTCGACGACCAGAAGGGTAGGCTGAGCGGAATCGGTCACCGTGCCAGCCTAACGACGCGCGCCGACACCCGCCGGGTCCGATCGGGCGCCGCGCCGTGACATCCCGAAGGAGTGCGATGAGCCCCGACCTGCCCGCCGGAGCCGACGGACTCGCCTGGGCGCAGTCGCGCGGCATGGGAGCCCTCGCCGAGAAGATGGGGCTCGAGTGGATCGAGTTCGGCCCCGACCGCGCGATCGCCCGCATGCCCGTCGAGGGGAACACGCAGCCGGTCGGCCTCATGCACGGCGGCGCCTACGTCGTGCTCGGCGAGTCCATGGGCTCGATGCACGCGAACTTCCACGCCGGGGCGGGCCGGCTCGCCGTCGGCATCGACATCAACGCCACCCACACCCGGTCGGCCACGAGCGGCTACGTCACGGGCGTGTGCACGCCGATCCACCTCGGACGGTCGCTGACCGTGCACGAGATCGCCATCTCGGATGACGCGGGTCGCCGGTGCTCGACGGTGCGCATCACCAACATGGTGCGCGACGCTCCCGGCGTCTGAGGCGGCGCTCAGGCCTTCTTCGGAGCCAGCTGCTCGATGATCGCCTTCGCGACATCCTGCATCGTCAGACGGCGGTCCATCGACGCCTTCTGGATCCACCGGAACGCCTCGGGCTCGCTCAGGCCCATCTTCTCGTTCAGCAGACCCTTCGCGCGGTCGACGAGCTTGCGGGTCTCGAAGCGCTCGACCATGTCGGCGACCTCGGCCTCGAGCGTGATGATCTGCTCGTGGCGGGCGAGGGCGATCTCGATCGCCGGCAGCAGGTCGTTCGGGGTGAACGGCTTCACGACGTAGGCGAGCGCGCCCGCCTCGCTCGCCCGCTCGACGAGCTCCTTCTGGCTGAAGGCGGTGAGGAGCACGACCGGGGCGATGTGGTTCTTGTTGAGCTTCTCGGCGGCGGAGATGCCATCGAGCTGCGGCATCTTCACGTCCATGATCACCAGGTCGGGGCGCAGCTCGGTCGCGAGGGCGACAGCCGTCTCGCCATCGCCGGCCTCGCCGACCACGTCGTACCCGTTGTCGCGCAGGATCTCGACGATGTCGAGTCGGATGAGCGACTCGTCCTCGGCGACGACGACGCGGCGCGGGGCCGCGGGCTGGGCGGGTACGTCTAGATCAGTCACCTTTGAATCCTAAGGTATGGTCAAACCCGATGCGCGGCGCAGGCCGCACGCCGGTGTGGCGGAATGGCAGACGCGACCGACTCAAAATCGGTTGTCCGTGAGGGCATGTGGGTTCGAGTCCCACCACCGGTACCGACGACGAAGAGGGATGTCCCGCGGGACATCCCTCTTCGTCGTACCGGTGCTACTCGGCTTCCGCCTGGTAGATCGGGGCCTTGCCGTGCACGGCGTCGCCGATCTTGTGGATGCGGATGTCGTTGGTGGAGCCGATGATGCCGGGAGGGGATCCCGAGATCACGACGACCTTGTCGCCGACCTTCGCGAGGCCGTGCGAGAGGAAGAAGTCGTCCACCTGGATGAACATGCGGTCGGTGTGCGGCACGTGCTCGACGATGGTCGACTGCACACCCCAGCTGACCGCCATACGACGACGGATCGCCGGGTCGGCGGCGAACGCCATCATGGGGATGCGCGGGCGCAGGCGAGCCATGCGGCGGGCAGTGTCACCGGACTCCGTGAAGATGCACAGCCACTTCGCGTCGACGAACTCGGCGACCTCGAGGGCCGCGAGCGTGATCGCTCCGGGCTGCGTGCGCGGCTTCGTGGTCAGCGGCGCGATGCGCTCGAGACCGTGCTCCTCGGTCGACTCGACGATGCGGGCCATGGTCTCCACGACCACGACCGGGTACGCGCCGACGCTCGTCTCGCCCGAGAGCATGACCGCGTCGGCACCGTCGAGCACCGCGTTGGCGACGTCGCTGGTCTCGGCGCGGGTCGGCACCGGGTTCTGGATCATCGACTCGAGCATCTGCGTCGCGACGATGACCGGCTTCGCCATGCGGCGGCAGAGCTCGACCGCGCGCTTCTGCACGATCGGCACCGCCTCGAGCGGCAGCTCGACGCCGAGGTCGCCACGGGCGACCATGATGCCGTCGAACGCGTCGATGATCTCCTCGAGGTTGTCGACGGCCTGGGGCTTCTCGATCTTCGCGATGACCGGGATGTGGCGCCCCTCCTCCGCCATGATCACGTGCACGCGCTGCACGTCCTTCGCAGAGCGCACGAACGACAGGGCGATGATGTCCGCGCCGATGCGCAGCGCCCAGCGGAGGTCCGCCTCGTCCTTCTCGCTCAGCGCCGGCACGTTCACGGCGACGCCGGGCAGGTTGATGCCCTTGTTGTTCGAGACGGGACCGCCGACGATCACCTCGGTCGTGACGGTGACGCCGTCGGTCTCGAGGACCTTCACGCGCACCTTGCCGTCGTCGATGAGGAGGAAGTCGCCGGCCTTGACGTCCTGCGGCAGGCCCTTGAAGGTCGTCGAGACGATCTCCTTGGTGCCGGGGATGTCCTCGACCGTGATCTTGAAGATGTCGCCGGGGGCGAGATCGTGAGGTCCGTCGGCGAACTTGCCGAGGCGGATCTTGGGACCTTGGAGGTCCACGAGCACCGCGACCGGGCGCTCAGCGTCGTCGGCTGCCCGGCGCACGTTCGCGAAGTTCGCGTCGTGCACGGAGTAGTCGCCATGGGAAAGGTTCAGGCGCGCGACATCCACACCTGCGTCGATGATCGCGCGGACCATCTCGTAGGTGGAGGTTGCCGGGCCGAGGGTTGCGACGATTTTCGCGCGTCTCATCCTGTGTTCGGCTCCAGTGTGTGGCTGTGGGGTTGGATTCGAGCCTACGCGGGCTGGAGGCCGATCGCGACATCGCTGGCACGAACCGGTGACGGCAGCGAGGTCTCGCCCATGAGGTAACGGTCGACGGATGCCGCGGCGGCCCGTCCTTCGGCGATCGCCCAGACGATCAGCGACTGGCCGCGACCGGCGTCGCCGGCGACGAAGACGCCCGACACGGTGGTCTCGTAGTCGTCGGCGCGCTCGACGTTGCCGCGGTCGGTGAACCGCGTGTTGAGCTGGTCCTCGAGCAGAGCGCGCTCCGGGCCGGTGAAGCCCATCGCGATGAGCACGAGGTCGGCCGGGATCTCCCGCTCGGTACCGCTCTTGGGCACGCGACGGCCGTCGACGTACTCGGTCTCGGCGACGCGGAGGGCCCGCACCTCGCCCGCCTCGTTCGCGAGGAACTCGACGGTCGATGCCAGGAACATCCGCTCGCCGCCCTCCTCGTGCGCCGAGGAGACCTCGAACACGGTGGGAGTCATCGGCCACGGCTGGTGCGCGGGGCGCTCGGTCGGAGGCTGCGTGCCGATGGCGAGGTTGGTCACGCTGAGCGCGCCCTGGCGGTGGGCGGTGCCGATGCAGTCGGCGCCGGTGTCACCGCCTCCGATCACGATGACGTGCTTGCCCTCGGCGGAGATCTGGTGGGGAACCTGGTCGCCCGCGACCGCCTTGTTGGACTCGACGAGGTACTCCATGGCGAAGTGCACCCCGTCGAGGTCGCGGCCCGGGATGGCGAGGTCGCGCGGGATCGTCGACCCGGTCGCGATCACGACCGCGTCGTAGCGCGAACGCAGGTCGGACCAGGAGATGTCGGTGCCGATGGTCACGCCCGCGCGGAAGCGGGTGCCCTCGTCCTGCATCTGACGCAGCCGGGCCTCGAGGTGGCGCTTCTCCATCTTGAAGTCGGGGATGCCGTAGCGCAGCAGACCGCCGATGCGGTCGTCGCGCTCGAAGACCGCGACCGTGTGACCCGCACGGGTGAGCTGCTGGGCGGCGGCAAGACCGGCGGGGCCGGACCCCACCACGGCGACCGTCTTGCCCGTGAGGCGTGCCGGCGGCTTGGAGTCGACCCATCCGTTCGCGAAGGCCTGGTCGATGATCGACACCTCGACCTGCTTGATCGTGACGGCCGGCTGGTTGATGCCGAGCACGCACGCGCTCTCGCAGGGGGCCGGGCACAGGCGACCGGTGAACTCCGGGAAGTTGTTGGTCGCATGCAGACGATCGATGGCCGCGCGGCCCTCGCCGCGCCAGGTGAGGTCGTTCCACTCCGGGATGAGGTTACCCAAGGGGCATCCGGTGTGACAGAACGGCACGCCGCAGTCCATGCAGCGGCCCGCCTGACGACGCAGCACCGCGGAGTCGCCCGGTTCGTACACCTCGCGCCAGTCGAGGATGCGCACGGGAACCGGTCGACGCGACGGGGTCTCGCGCTGGGTCGTCTTCAGAAAGCCCTTCGGGTCAGCCACCCGTCACCTCCAGGATGCGGTTCCACACGACGTCGCCGTCGGGGTCGAGGCCCTGCGCGAGCGCCTCCTGGCGCGTCTGCAGCACCGCTGCGTAGTCGCGCGGAACGACCCGCACGAAGTTGCCGATCTCCTCGTCGAAGCGCTCGAGGAGGCTCGCGGCGAGCACGGACTCGGTCTCGGCGACGTGGCGCTCGAGCAGGTCCTTGAGGATCTCCGCGTCGCCCGAGCCGAGCTCGTCGAGCACGAGCTCGCCGGCGGCCAGCGCCTCGCGGTTCACGAGGGCGGAGTCGAGCCTGTACACGTAGGCCGTGCCGCCCGACATGCCCGCACCGAGGTTGCGTCCGGTCTCACCGAGGATGACCGCGAGCCCGCCCGTCATGTACTCGAGCGCGTGGTCGCCCACGCCCTCCACGACGGCGGTCGCGCCGGAGTTGCGCACCAGGAACCGCTCCCCCACGGTGCCGCGCAGGAACAGCGTTCCCTGCGTTGCGCCGTAGCCGATGACGTTGCCGGCGATCACGTTCTTCGAGGCGGGGAATGTCGCGCCGCGCGGCGGTCGCACGACGATCTGTCCGCCCGACAGACCCTTGCCGACGTAGTCGTTCGAGTCGCCCTCGAGGGTGAGGGTGATGCCGGCCGGCATGAACGCGCCGAACGACTGCCCGGCGGAGCCGTGCAGATTCACGACGATCGAGTCGGTCGGCAGACCGTTCTCGCCGTGCGCGAGCGTGACGTGGTGGCCGAGCATCGTGCCGACAGCGCGCGCGGTGTTGCGCACGGGCAGGTCGATCTCGAGGTGGCCGCCGTGTGCGATGACGTCCTGCGCGCGCTCGATGAGCTGCACGTCGAAGTGGTCGTCGAGCTCGTGCTTCTGGGCGCGCTGGTTGCGCCGCGGCTCGTCGTCGGCGAAGTCGGGACCCTGGAGCACGGGGGCGAGGTTCAGACCATCCGCCTTCCAGTGCTCGATCGCGCCGTTCAGGTCGAGCGCGTCGACACGGCCCACGGCCTCGTCGAGCGTGCGGAACCCGAGCTCGGCGAGGATCTCGCGCACCTCCTGGGCGATGAACTCCATGAAGTTGACGACGAACTCGGGCTTGCCCGAGAAGCGCTCTCGCAGCACCGGGTTCTGCGTCGCCACGCCCACCGGGCAGGTGTCGAGATGACACACGCGCATCATGATGCAGCCGCTGACGACGAGGGGCGCGGTCGCGAAACCGAACTCCTCGGCACCGAGCAGCGCGCCGATGACGACGTCGCGCCCGGTCTTGAGCTGGCCGTCGACCTGCACCACCACGCGGTCGCGCATGCCGTTCAGCATGAGCGTCTGCTGGGTCTCGGCGAGGCCCAGCTCCCACGGGGTGCCGGCGTGCTTGAGCGAGTTGAGGGGGCTCGCGCCGGTGCCGCCGTCGTGACCCGAGACGAGGATGACGTCGGCGAGGGCCTTCGCGGTGCCGGCGGCGACCGCCCCGATGCCGGACTGGCTCACGAGCTTCACGTGCACCCGGGCGCGCGGGTTCGCGCGCTTGAGGTCGAAGATCAGCTGCTTGAGGTCCTCGATCGAGTAGATGTCGTGGTGCGGCGGCGGCGAGATGAGGCCGACGCCGGGGGTGCCGCCGCGGGTGCGGGCGATCCACGGGTACACCTTGCCGGGAGGCAGCTGACCGCCCTCGCCGGGCTTCGCGCCCTGGGCGAGCTTGATCTGGATGTCGTCGGCCTCGGTCAGGTACAGGCTCGTCACGCCGAAGCGGCCCGACGCGACCTGCTTGATCGAGCTGCGACGCTCCGGGTCGAGCAGGCGGTCGACGTCTTCGCCGCCCTCGCCCGTGTTGGACTTCGCGCCGAGGCGGTTCATCGCGATCGCGAGCGTCTCGTGCGCCTCCTTCGAGATGGAGCCGTAGCTCATCGCGCCGGTGGAGAATCGCTTCACGATGGCGGAGACGGGCTCCACCTCATCGATCGGCACGCGCGGACGCTGGTTCTTCTTGAACCCGAACAGGCCGCGGAGGGTCTTCAGCTCGGCCGCCTGGTCGTCGACGAGCTTGGTGTACTCGCGGAAGATGTCGTACCGGCGCTCGCGCGTCGCGTGCTGCAGACGGAAGATCGTCTGCGGGTTGAACAGGTGCGGCGAGCCGTCGCGGCGCCACTGGTACTCGCCGCCGGTCCACAGCCGCTCGTGGGTGCGGGCGGCCTCGTCCTCGGGGTAGGCGAACGCGTGGCGTGCGGCGTTCTCGGCCGCGATCACGTCGAGGCCGATGCCGCCGAGCTTGGACTCGGTGCCGGTGAAGTAGGCGTCGATGAGCTCGCTCGACAGCCCCACGGCCTCGAACGCCTGCGCGCCCGCGTAGGACGACACGGTCGAGATGCCCATCTTCGACATGATCTTCAGCACGCCCTTGCCGAGCGCGTAGATCAGGTTGCGGACGGCCTTCTCGGGCGTGATGTTGGTGATGAAGCCGGCGCGTACGAGGTACTCGACGGTCTCCATCGCGAGGTAGGGGTTCACGGCGGATGCCCCATAGCCGATGAGGGTGGCGACGTGGTGCACCTCGCGCACATCTCCGGCCTCGACGACGAGCCCGACCTTCATGCGGGTCTCGTTGCGGATGAGGTGGTGATGCACGGCGGCGAGCGAGAGCAGCGAGGGGATCGGTGCGAGGTCCTTGTTGGAGTCACGGTCGCTGAGCACGATGAACTCGGCGCCGTCCTCGATGGCCTGGTCGACCTCGCTGCACATCTGCTCGAGGCGCTTCTTCATGCCCTTCGCGCCCGCCTCGACCCGGTAGAGGCCGCGGATGGTCACCGAGGTGCGGCCCGGGAGGGCCGTGTCGATGTGCTGGATCTTCGCGAGCTCGTCGTTGTCGATGACGGGGAAGTCGAGCGTGACCGTGCGCGTGTGCTCCGGACCCCAGGCCAGCAGGTTCGGCTCCGGGCCGAGACCGAGTGCGAGGGAGGTGACGATCTCCTCCCGCAGCGAGTCGAGCGGCGGGTTCGTGACCTGGGCGAACTGCTGGGTGAAGTAGTCGAACAGCAGGCGCGGACGCTCGCTGAGCACCGCGACCGGGGTGTCGCTTCCCATCGCGCCGAGGGGCTCGGCGCCGTTCTGTCCCATCGGGGTCAGGAGGATGCGCACCTCCTCCTCGGTGTACCCGAACGTGCGCTGGCGGCGCGTGATCGAGGCGATCGGATGCACGATGTGCTCGCGCTCGGGAAGGTCGGCGAGACGCACCCGACCCGCGTCCAGCCATTCCTGCCACGGGTGCAGGGTGGAGAGCTGCTGCTTGATCTCGTCGTCCTCGATGATGCGGCGCTCGGCCGTGTCGACGAGGAACATGCGCCCCGGGCGCAGACGGCCGCGGCGCTTGATGCGCTCGGGCTCGAAGTCGAGCACGCCGGTCTCGGAGCCGATGACGACGAGGCCGTCGGTCGTCTCCGTCCAGCGACCCGGGCGCAGGCCGTTACGGTCGAGGGTCGCGCCGACGAGCGTGCCGTCGGTGAAGATGAGCGCGGCGGGGCCGTCCCACGGCTCCATCTGCATGGAGTGGTAGTCGTAGAACGCCCGCAGTTGCGGGTCGATGTCGGCCTGCTTCTCGTACGCCTCCGGCACCATCATCATGATCGCGTGCGGGAGGCTGCGTCCCGTGAGCGTGAGCAGCTCGAGCACCTCGTCGAACGAGGCCGAGTCGCTGGCGCCGTCGGTGCAGATGGGCAGCAGCGGGCGGATGTCTCCGACCAGCGCCGACTCGAGCTGCGACTGACGCGCCCGCATCCAGTTGCGGTTGCCGCTGACCGTGTTGATCTCGCCGTTGTGCGCGAGCATGCGCAGCGGCTGCGCGAGCGGCCACGACGGGAACGTGTTTGTCGAGTACCGGGAGTGCACGACGGCGAGCTCCGAGGTGAACCGCTCGTCCTGCAGGTCGGGGTAGAACGGCTCGAGCTGCAGGGTCGTGACCATGCCCTTGTAGCCGAGGGTGCGGCTGGAGAGCGACACGAAGTAGGCGCCGTGCTCGCGGCGCGCCCGCTTGCGCAGCCGGTAGACGCGGCGGTCGAGCGCGATGCCCGACAGCGCCGACGCGTCGCCGACCGCGGGACGTGAGACGAAGATCTGCTCGAACGCGGGACGAGCCTCGAACGCGAGCTTGCCGAGGTGGGCGTCGTCGGTCGGCACCTCGCGCCAGCCGAGCACGATGAGGTTCTCGGATGCCGCGACCTGCTCGATCCCGTCCTTGACCCGCTGGCGCTCCGCCGCGTCGAGCGGCAGGAAGGCGAGCCCGGCGGCGTACTCGCCGACCGGGGGCAACTCGAAGCCGACGACCGCGCGCAGGAAGGCATCGGGCATCTGGGTGAGGATGCCGGCGCCGTCGCCCGTGCCCGCGTCGGAGCCGATCGCGCCGCGGTGCTCGAGGTTGCGCAGGGCGGTGAGCGCCAGGCTGACGATGTCGTGGCCGGGCGTGCCGCGAAGGGTCGCGACCATCGCCAGGCCGCAGGCGTCCTTCTCGAACGCGGGGTTGTACATCCCCTGGGCGGCCGGGAACGTCCCGCCGGGGATGCTGTGACGGAGGCTGGGGGCCATGCGTACCGTCCTCACTTGGTGCTGTGCTGGGACGACGTCGGCCCGAAGGAGTTACTGTGCGGCAGCGGAGCTTGTGGCGGTGCCCTGACCGAGTGCGTCCGCGGGCGGCTCGCTCACGTCGACGTACTGGTCGGTATCCAGCGATTGTACAGGCGATGAACCGGGTGCTCCGCGTCCGGGCCGATAGGGCGACGGCTCGAGGCCGAGGTGGCGCGTCGTCTGCACGATGTAGATCACGAGGCCGGCGATGACCCCGAGGATCGCCGCCCAGACGTTGACGCGGAGCCCGAGGTAGATCTCGCTCGGGTCGATGCGGATGCTCTCCCAGACGATGCGGCCGGCGGAGTACCAGATCAGGTAGATCGCGAACAGACGACCCCACTGGAGGCGGAACCGGCGGGCGATGACGAGCAGCACGATCGCGCCGAGCGTGTTCCAGATGACCTCGTAGAGGAAGGTCGGCTGGAACAGCGTGCCTGCGGGCAGGCCCTGCGGGATCGCCGGGTTCGACGAGTCGATCTCGAGGCCCCACGGGGCGTCGGTGGGGAGGCCGAAGAGCTCCTGGTTGAAGTAGTTGCCGAAACGGCCGATGGCCTGGGCGAGGATCAGGCCCGGTGCGAGGGCGTCGGCGAAGGTCCAGAAGCGGATGCCCGTCCAGCGGCATCCGATGATCGCTCCGATCGCCCCGCCGATGAGCGCGCCGTAGATGGCGATTCCGCCCTCCCAGATGTAGAACACCGAGAGCACGTCCTTGCCCGCGCCGAAGTAGTCGGCCGGGTGGGTGAGCACGTGGTACGCGCGGGCCCCGATGATCGCCAGCGGCACCGCGAACAGGGCGATGTCGATGACGACCCAGCGCTCCGCTCCGCGCTTGGTGAGGAAGTGGTTCGTCATCAGCACCGCGACCACGATCCCCGCGATGATGCACAGCGCGTAGAAGTAGATGCGCACGGGACCGAGCTGGAAGTAGCTGATCGACGGGCTCGGGATGCTGGCGAACACGCTGGTCAGCGCGCTCGTGGGGGCGAACGTCATGGTGCGAGTCTACGGGCGCGGACGAGCCGTGCCGGACGCGAGCGCCCCCGCCACCCGGCGCAGTCCGTCGACCCCGCCGTCGCGCAGCGCGCGCACGAGCGCGGTGCCCACGATCGCGCCGTCGGCGTAGCCGACCACACCCGCGACCTGCTCGGGCGTGGAGATGCCGATGCCCACGCACGCGTGCGCCGCGCCGTGCGCGCGGAGACGCTCGGTGAGGCGGCGGGCCGCGGCATCCAGCTCTGCCCGCTCCCCCGTGATGCCCATCGTCGAGACCGTGTACACGAAGCCGGTCGAGGCCTTCACGACCAGGTCGAGGCGCTCGTCGGTGGAGGTGGGCGCCGCGAGGAACACGCGGTCGAGGCCGGTGCGCTCGCTGGCGGCGATCCACTCCGCGGCCGACTCGGGCGTGACGTCGGGGGTGATGAGACCTGCGCCGCCGGCGGCGAGGAGGTCGTCCGCGTACCGGTCGACGCCGTACTGCAGCACCGGGTTCCAGTAGGTCATCACCAGCACCGGGACATCCACGCGGCGGGTGATCTCCGCGATCGCCGGGAACAGGTCGCGCAGCCGGAAGCCGTTCGCGAGCGCCTGCTGGGTCGCCTGCTGGATGACCTCGCCGTCCATGACCGGGTCGGAGTACGGCGGACCGAGCTCGAGGATGTCGGCCCCCGCCTCGGCGAGGGCGACGGCCGCCTCGATGCTCGTGGCCGTGTCGGGGAACCCGACGGGCAGGTAGCCGACGAACGCACCACGCCCCTCGGCGTGGGCCTTCTCGATCGCGGCGGCGACGCGGCTCATGCGCCGGCCTCCTCGTCGTAGAGGCCGAAGTAGCGGGCGGCGGTGTCCATGTCCTTGTCGCCGCGGCCCGACAGGCTCACGGCGAGCACGGCGTCGGGGCCGAGCTCGCGGCCGACGCGGATCGCGCCGGCCAGGGCGTGCGCCGACTCGATGGCCGGGATGATGCCCTCGGTGCGGCTGAGGAGCCTCAGCGCCTGCATCGCCTCGTCGTCGGTCGCGGGGATGTACTGCGCACGACCGATCGCGGCGAGCCACGCGTGCTCGGGACCGACGCCCGGGTAGTCGAGGCCGGCGGAGATCGAGTGGGATTCGATGGTCTGGCCGTCCTCGTCCTGCAGGACGTAGGTCTTCGCGCCGTGCAGGACGCCCGGACGTCCCCGTTCGATGGATGCCGCGTGCCGCTCCGTGTCGACGCCGTCACCGGCCGCCTCGACGCCGTAGAGGGCGACGCCCTCGTCGTCGAGGAACGCATCGAACATGCCGATCGCGTTCGACCCGCCGCCGACGCACGCCAGCACGGCATCGGGGAGGCGCCCGATCTCGTCGAGGAGCTGCGCGCGCGCCTCTTCGGAGATGACCTTCTGGAAGTCGCGCACCATGGCCGGGAACGGGTGGGGACCCGCCGCCGTGCCGAAGATGTAGTTCGTCGTCTCGACGCTCGCGACCCAGTCGCGGTACGCCTCGTTGATGGCGTCCTTCAGGGTGCGGCTGCCGGTCGTGACCGGCACGACCTCGGCACCGAGAAGACGCATGCGGGCGACGTTCAGCGCCTGGCGCTCGGTGTCGACCTCGCCCATGTAGATCGTGCAGTCGAAGCCGAAGAGGGCGGCCGCGGTGGCTGTCGCCACGCCGTGCTGGCCGGCGCCCGTCTCGGCGATCACCCGCGTCTTGCCGAGCCGCTTCGTGAGCAGCGCCTGCCCGATGACGTTGTTGATCTTGTGGGAGCCGGTGTGGTTGAGGTCCTCGCGCTTGAGGAAGATGCGCGCGCCGCCCGCGTGCGCGGCGAAGCGCGGCACCTCGGTGATCGGCGAGGGCCGGCCGGCGTACGAGCGCAGGAGTTCGGCGAACTCGGCATGGAACGCGGGGTCGACCTTCGCCGACTCGTAGCAGGCGGTGAGCTCGTCGATCGCGGCGATGAGCGACTCCGGCATGAACCGGCCGCCGAACTCGCCGAAGAACGGCCCCTGGGCGTCGCGCAGCGCGCTCATACGGTCTCTCCTCGGAACGCGCGGAGGGTGGCGACGGGGTCGCCGGTGACGAGCGCCTCGCCGACCAGCACGGCATCGGCTCCGGCCGCGCGGTAGTGGGCGACATCCGCCGGCGTCAGCACGGCAGACTCCGCCACCTTGATCGCCCCGACCGGGAAGCGGTCGACGAGGCTTCCGAACAGGTCGCGGTCGAGGTCGAAGGTGGTGAGGTCGCGGGCGTTCACGCCCACGAGCCGCGCACCGATCTCGCCGGCCGCGTCGAGCTCGCTCGCCGAATGGGCCTCGACGAGCGGAGTCATGCCGAGCTCGGTGACGAGCGCGTGCAGCCGCGTGAGGGTCGGCAGGTCGAGGGCGGCGACGATCAGCAGCACGAGGTCGGCGCCGGCGGCGCGGGCCTCGAGCACCTGGTACTCGGTGGCGATGAAGTCCTTTCGGAGAACCGGCAGGGTCACCGCCTGCTTCACGGCGCGCAGGTCCTCGAGCGACCCCTTGAAGCGACGCTGCTCGGTGAGCACCGAGATCGCGCTCGCGCCGCCGGTCTCGTAGAGAACCGCCTGGTGCGCCGGATCGGGGATGGCCGCCAGGTCGCCGCGCGACGGGCTCGCGCGCTTGACCTCGGCGATGATCTTCACCCGGTCGGACGGCGCGAGGAAGGCGAGGGCGTCACGGGCTGCGGGCGCGGCGAGAGCCGAGCGCTCGACCTCGTGCAGCGGGCTGCGGGCGGCGCGCGCCTCACTGTCGGCGACGGAGCCGGCGGTCAGCTCCTCGAGCAGGTTCAATGCTGCTTGGGGACGTACTTCGGCCCGTTGGCGCCCCAACCGAGGCGCGACAGCACGAGACCGACGAGAGCGCCCACGACGACGAGCACCACGGAGGCCCAGACGAGCCAGACCACCTCGAGGTAGAACGCGACCGTGCCGATCGACAGCGCGACCAGCATGATCACGACGGCCGTCCATGCGGCGGGCGAGTGTCCGTGGCCAGGGTCGCCAATCGAGTCGGTCATGATCCTCCTTCGGGAGCGTGCGAACGCCCGTCCAGTCTAGTGGTCTCGTCTTCGTCCTCCGGTGCGGCGCGGCCCGCGTCGGTCGGGTCGTCGCCGCGCGAGAGGGAGTCCCACGAGTCGACCGCGTCGAGTGGCCCGGTGGCCGCGACGACCGCGGTGGATGTCTCGTACCGCCGACCACCCGTGCGCCACCGGTGGGCGGTGGCGAGGGTGAACGCGCCGCTGACGGCGAGCAGCACCCAGCCGAACAGCGCGCCCCACGCCCAGCCTGAGACCACGGCATGGTCGATGAGCGCGGCGATCGCGGCCGACCCGGCGATGCCGGTGGCCTTGGTGATGGGCGCGGCGACCGCGGCCACCGGCGGACCCGTCACGACCTGCAGCGTCAGGATGAACAGCCACACGGCGCCCGCGAGGGCGAGGGCGCCGAAGACATACCGCAGGATGCGCCAGACGATCGACAGCGCGAGGCCGAGTGCGAGCGCGGCGAGGCTGAGCGGCGCGAGCACCGGCACGGCATCGTTTCCGGCGACCGCGATATCGGGAGCAGAGCCGGCCGTGAGGATGACGTCGACCCACGTCTGCGTCGAGGAGATGATGCCGATCGCCCCGGCGACGAGCGCGGCGAGCACGGCGATCAGACGCGCACGGGCGATCACGGGCGCTCCTCCCCCGCCACGCCGTCGACCGCGTCGAGGTCGGCGGTGTCGAAGCAGCTGCGCAGGCCCGTGTGGCACGCGGGCCCCACCTGGTCGACCTCGATCAGCAGTGCGTCGCCGTCGCAGTCGAGGTGTGCCGACTTCACGAGCTGGATGTGGCCCGACGTGTCACCCTTACGCCAGTACTCCTGGCGGGACCGCGACCAGTAGGTGACGCGACCGGTGGTCAACGTGCGACGGAGCGCCTCGGCATCCATCCACCCCAGCATGAGCACCTCGTGGGTGTCCCACTGCTGCACGATCGCGGGGGCGAGACCGTCGGCGTTGAACGCGACGGCGGCGATGCGCTCGTCGAGCGAGCCCGTCATCGGCGTACCTCCACTCCGTCGGCGACGAGGGCGGATTTCACATCGCCCACCGTCAGCTGGCCCGAGTGGAACACGCTCGCCGCCAGCACCGCATCGGCGCCCGCGCGCACAGCGGGGGCGAAGTCGGCCGCACGGCCGGCGCCGCCCGAGGCGATCACGGGCACGCTCGAGATCTCGCGCATGAGGGCGACGAGCTCGAGGTCGAAGCCGTCCTTCGTGCCGTCGGCGTCGATGGAGTTCACCAGCAGCTCGCCGGCGCCGCGCTCGATGGCCTCCTGCGCCCAGGCGAGGGCGTCGAGGGATGTCTCGGTGCGTCCGCCGTGGGTGGTGACGACGAATCCGCTGGGCGTCGCCGCCGAGCGCTTCACGTCGAGGGAGAGCACGAGCACCTGAGCGCCGAAGCGATCGGCGATCTCACCGAGCAGCTCGGGGCGTGCGATGGCGGCTGAGTTGACGCCCACTTTGTCGGCGCCGCAGGCGAGCAGGCGCGCCACGTCGTCGGTCGCCCGCACGCCGCCGCCCACGGTCAACGGGATGAAGACCTCCTCGGCCGTGCGCTGCACGACCTCGTAGGTGGTCGCCCGCTCGTCGACGGTCGCGGTGACGTCGAGGAAGGTGATCTCGTCGGCCCCCTGCGCGAAGTAGAGCCGGGCGAGCTCGACCGGGTCGCCCATGTCGCGGAGGTTCTCGAAGTTCACGCCCTTCACGACGCGGCCGGCCGCGACATCCAGGCACGGGATCACCCGCGTGACGACGCTCATCAGAGCCTCGCGGCGGCGATCTCGGTGACGAGGATGGCTCGGGCGCCGAGCGCGTAGAGGTCGTCCATGACGCGGTTGACGCCCTTGCGGGGGCTCATCACCCGCACGGCGACCCACTCGGGGTCGCGCAGCGGCGACACGGTCGGCGACTCGATGCCGGGGGCGACGGCGACGGCCTGGTCGAGCAGCACCAGCGGCAGGTCGTAGTCGACCATCACGTACTGGCGCGCCACGAGCACGCCGCGCAGGCGTCGCAGCAGGGTGTCGAGACCGTCGGGCTCGGTGCTGCCGCTGATGAGCACGGCCTCGGACTGCAGCAGCACGGGACCGAAGATCTCGAGGCCCGCCTGGCGCAGCGTGGTGCCCGTCGACACGACGTCGGCGACCGCATCGGCCACACCGAGCTGCACGGCCGACTCGACCGCGCCATCGAGGGGAACGAGGTCGACGGCGACGCCCTGCTCGTCGAGGTAGCCGTCGACGAGGCCGGGGTAGGCCGTGGCGACGCGCAGCCCGTGCAGGTCGCTCAGCTCGCGGAAGCGGCCGGGAGGGCCCGCGAACCGGAACGTCGAATCGGCGAAGCCGAGCGTCTCGATCTCGCGTGCACCGGGCATGCGGGCGTCCAGCAGCAGGTCGCGGCCGGTGATGCCGACATCGAGCGCGCCCGAGCCGACGTAGGTCGCGATGTCGCGAGGGCGGAGGTAGAAGAACTCGACGTCGTTGGCGGCGTCGAGCACGTAGAGGTCTTTGGGATCGCGTCGGCCGGTGTACCCGGCCTCCTGCAGCATCTCGGCTGCGGTCTCGGCGAGCGAGCCCTTGTTGGGCACGGCGATTCTGAGCATGGTCTTCTCTGCGGTCGTGTGATGAGCGGATGCCTCGTGCCGGCGGGGCCGGCGCGGGTCACAGATGTCGGTAGACGTCCTGCAGGGTCAGACCCTTCGCGAGCATCAGCACCTGGAGGTGGTAGAGCAGCTGGGAGATCTCCTCCGCCGCCTCGGCGTCGGACTGGAACTCCGCGGCCATCCACACCTCGGCGGCCTCTTCGACGATCTTCTTGCCGATCGCGTGCACACCCGCATCGAGCTCGGCGACCGTGCCGGAACCGGCGGGACGCTCCTGGGCTTTGACGGTGAGCTCAGCGAACAGCTCGTCGAACGACTTCACCCTGCAAGGGTAGCGAACCGCGCGGCCCCCTCGGGCCCAGGCCCGCCTCAGTGCGCGTGGGCGTGACGGGCGGCGCCGCTGCGCAGCGCCTCGATCGCGCGGGCCGGGTCGTCGGCGCCGAACACCGCGGAGCCGGCGACGAAGGTGTCGGCGCCCGCCTCGGCGGCCTGGGCGATCGTCGACTCGCCGATGCCGCCGTCGACCTGCAGCCACACCGACGATCCTCGGCGACGCGCCTCGGCGGCCAGCGCCGACAGCTTCGGCATCGTGGAAGTCATGAACGACTGTCCGCCGAAGCCCGGCTCGACGGTCATCACCAGAATCTGGTCGAACTCGTCGAGCACGTCGTACAGGCCCTCGCCGGGGGTTCCGGGCTTGATGGCGACGCCGGCGCGCGCGCCGATGCCGCGCAGGGTGCGGGCCAGGGCGATCGGATCGGTCGCGGCCTCGAGATGGAAGGTGACGGATGCCGCGCCGAGCTCGGCGTAACCGGGGGCCCAGCGGTCGGCGTCGTCGATCATCAGGTGCACATCGAGCGGCACCGGGCTCGTCTCCTGGATGCGCTGCACCATCTGCGGCCCGAACGTGAGGTTCGGCACGAAGTGGTTGTCCATGACGTCGACGTGCACGAAGTCTGCGGTCGCGATGCGGTCGAGGTCCGCCTGCATGTTCACGAAGTCGGCGGAGAGGATGGAGGGATTGATGCGGATGTCGCTCACTCCCCCATTATCCCGGGCCGGACCTCGCCACCCGGGACGTCAGCGACGTCGGAGCAGCGCGAGGAACATCCCGTCGGTGCCGTGGCGGTGGGGCCAGAGCTGGGCGTGTCCGTCGTCGGACGCCGGCTCGGGGAGATCGAGCGGGCGCCGGGCGACCCGCTGCAGCACCTCGCGGGCGTCGACCGGCTCGAGGGCGTCGCCCCACTCGCGGCGCACGTCGGCCACGACGCCCTGCGTCTCGGCGAGATGCGGGGAGCAGGTGACGTACGCGACCACGCCGCCCGGGGCCAGCGCGCCCACAGCCGAGGACAGCAGCTCCCGCTGCAGCGGGGTGAGGTCCGCGACATCCGATGACTGCTTGCGCCACCGCGCCTCGGGACGCCGGCGCAGCGCGCCGAGACCCGTGCACGGCGCGTCGACGAGGATGCGGTCGTACGCACCCGCGGCGCTCGCCGCCCGCTCGCGCCCGTCGAGCTCGGAGACGTCGACCGGGAGCGGCACGGCGGCCACCGAACGGCGCACCAGTCCCGCGCGGGCCGGAACCGGCTCGTTCGCATCGAGGACGGCTCCGTGCGCGAGGGCCTCGGCCGCGAGCAGTGCGGTCTTGCCGCCCGGCCCCGCGCACAGGTCGAGCCACCGCTCCCCCGCGCGCACGGGGGCGTGGCGGCTGAGCGCCAGGGCGACGAGCTGGGATCCCTCGTCCTGTACGCGCACCCGGCCGCCCGCCGCGGTGATGACGGGCTCCGGGTCGCCGCCGGCGAGTCGGAAGCCGACGGGCGAGTACGGGGTGCGGGCGCTGTCCGCGTCAGGATCGACGAGCCCCGGGAGCGCCGCCATCGTGACGCCCGGTGCCGCGTTGTCGGCGGTCAGCAGCGCTTCGAGCTCGTCGGCGCGGCCCTCGGCGGCGAGGGCGCGACGGAAGGCGCGGACCACCCAGACCGGGTGCGAGAACCGCAGCGCGAGGCGCTCGTCGTCGGAGCGCGCCTCGTCGGCGATGCGGGAGAACCAGTCGCCGGGGTTGTCGCGGGAGATCCGGCGCAGCACCGCGTTCGCGAAGCCGGTCACGGCGGGGCCGATCTCGCGCCGCACCAGATCGACGGTGTCGTGCACGGCGGCATGCGACGCGATGCGCGTCGCGAGGATCTGGTGGGCGCCGAGCCGCAGCGCGTCGAGCACGGGCGGGTCGATCAGCGCGATGTCGCGGCCCGCGGCGAGCGAGATGACCGCGTCATAGGTGCCTTCGCGGCGCAGGGTGCCGTAGGTGAGCTCGGTCGCGAGCGCCGCATCGGCGCTGCTCAGCCCGGCGCGGGTGATGGCGGCGGGCAGCAGCAGGTTCGCGTACGCGTCGTCGGCGTGCACGGCCCGGATGACCTCGAACGCGACACGGCGAGCGGGGGCGGTCATTTCTCGACCCGCAGCTCGTCGACCCGCAGGCCGCGCCACCAGTCGCCGGCGACCATCGCCGCCTTGCCCGCCGGCTGCACCCGCTCGAGCGCGATCGCGTCGTCGGCCGTGCCGACCACCACCTCGCGGCCCTGCAGGGCGAGCTGACCCGGGGCAGGGCGGGCGGTGGACTCGGCGCGGTGGGCGGCGAGCACCTTCAGGCGCTGACCGTCGACGACGAGGTGGGCGCCCGGCTCCGGGGTGACCCCGCGGAACCGCCCGAGCACGACGTCGGCGGTCTGTGTCACGTCGAGCCGTCCGTCGGCGGCGTCGAGCTTCGGCGCGAGGGTCGGCGTGCCCGCCTGGGGCGTCGCGACGGCCGTTC